>CAYNMW010000079.1:0-20495 GCA_964398295.1 uncultured Saprospiraceae bacterium
TCTCGGCGGACAATAAATACCACAGATTTCTCGACAAAATACTTGCAGAGTAATACATATTATATAAATTAGTAATATAAAGAAGCATTTGATGTTGAAATATTTTGTGTTGGACACCTCCGTTTTGCTCTTCGATCACAATTCAATCCTAAATTTTGAAGAAAATAATATTGTTATTCCAATTACAGTCTTGGAAGAATTGGACAATTTCAAAATAGGAAATGAGAGTATCAACTTTGAAGCAAGAGCAGTAGTCAGACTGATCGATAAACTTTCTAAAGATCATCCATTTGATGACTGGATTTCTCTCGGTGAAGACTTGGGTCAAATGAAAATTGGATTAACAAGTTCTACGTCGGGTTCAGTAGATGCCAATACAATATATGGTTCTGTAAAAAATGATCATAGAATCTTAAATGCAGCCCTTGGACTCCAAGTTGAAAATCCTGATGACAAAGTTATCCTTGTTAGTAAAGACATCAACTTGCGAATTAAAGCAAGAGCTATTGGTTTGGAGTCAGAAGATTATAAAACGGGGAAAGTAGATGAAGACAAGAATCTAAGTAATGCATCCACTGCCAATCTAAGTAATTTTAGTGAAGAGTTAATCAAAAAATTATACGCAAAGAAAAGAGTCAGTGAAGATGGATTGTTGGAAGAAAACAAACAGACTAATGCTTACTATGTATTGAATAACTGCTCACAGTCGGCACTTGCGAGATATGATTCCAAAATGGATCAAATCGAATTAGTGGAAAAGAAATATGTTTATGGAATTCATCCAAGGAATGCAGAACAGACTTTCGCTATCAATGCATTGATGAATGAGGACATCAAATTAGTAGCCTTACAAGGAGTGGCAGGAACAGGTAAAACCTTATTGGCACTTGCCGCTGCATTGGAGCAAAAAAACAAGTATGGTCAGATTATTCTATCCAGACCAATCATTCCATTAAACAACAGAGATATTGGATTTCTACCAGGTAATGCAGAAGAAAAAATCTCTCCTTATATGGCACCACTTTGGGATAACCTCAAAGTCATCAAATCACAATATCGAGAAAATGCAAAAAAGCAAAAGCTAATTGAAGACATGCAGGAGAGTGGAGACTTGAGTATCACGGCACTCAATTTTATACGTGGACGAAGTTTGACAAATGTGATGTTTATAATTGATGAAGCCCAAAATCTAACTCCACACGAAATTAAAACAATCATTACGCGAGCTGGTGATGGGACTAAGATTGTCTTCACAGGAGACATTCATCAAATAGACACCCCTTACCTGGATGAGAATAGTAATGGTCTTTCTTACATCATTGACAAATTGAGTGGTAGTGATTTATTTGCTCACATCACTCTTCAGAAAGGGGAGCGCTCAGAGTTAGCTGATCTGGCAAACCGATTGCTATAATTTAAATGTAAAGTCTATGCTTTCACAAGTACTTTTGGAATTATTCGACAGAGACCTCAAACGTCTAAAAGTTGAAATAGAATCGTACTCGACTGAATCTAATTTATGGATCACCAGCCATGAGATCAGTAATTCGGGAGGAAATCTTTGCATGCATTTGATTGGTAACTTAAAAACCTTTATTGGCAATGGCCTTGCTGATATTAATTATGTGCGTCAACGCGAATTTGAATTTTCTGGCAAAAATATTCCAAGACAGGAATTGATAACTGAAATTGAGGAAACGATACAGGTTATTTCTCAGGCAATGAAAAACGAATTAGTTTTAGACGAATCAGCTATGTTTCCAATCAAAATCTGGAAGCAGGAAACAGGGATGACATTCACATTAATACACCTTCATTCTCACCTGAATTATCATTTAGGTCAAATTAATTATCACCGAAGATTATTGGATAATAGTTAAGTGTAATTTAGGCACCCACATTAATAAACCTCAAAGAGTTGACAGACCTAATGATAAAGCGTCCACCCAACTCCTAACCGAATCTTATAATCAAATATCGGATAGGGGTTAGTTAAATAAAACACATCTCCTCTAAAAGCCTGTGATAGATTTTCTGCTCTAATGAACGCACGAAATTTATCTATTTTAAACGATATATAAGCGTCCGCTTGCCAAAAGAAAGGTTGTTCTTGACCTGCTTCAGTCTGATGGAAAAATCCATGAACAGGGGAGAATCCTGCTGCCAAATATGGTTCTACTGTTCGCAGCCGTCCACCAAATCTGGCAAGCATTCTTTTTTTGAAAATAAACTCTTCAATATACAATTCGTGCTCCGATAGGAAAGAAGGCAGTTGCCAAATGTTGTTATCAATTTGTTGAATACCAACTTGATTTTCCAGATTGAGAAAAAACAACTTATGCTTGGTATCTACTAAGAATTGAGTGTTGAATACAGTCCCTTCATTAAATTGTTGAGGCTCCCGTAATGTATTTATAAATATGGGATTATTTTGAATCAATAGCCTTACTGTCACTCCAATACCAAAGCGACTCAAATCTAATGTACCGCCGAGTTGATTTTCTAAAGACTGGCTGAAATCATCATTGTCCCAAATAACTTGCTGATTGATGTAAGTCTCTTGTTGCAAGATTGACGGTCTGAAGCGTTGAAATGTAGCAAAAGCTTTTAAACCAACACCGTCTGCTATTTCTCCTTGTAAAGTTGCGTTCAAGGTATATTCTCCAACATTTTCTCCAATACCGAGATAGGCATCACCTATAAAAGAAAATCGATCAGCCAACTCAAAGCCAATTCTACCAAGCAATCCAAGATCATGAATATTTTCTGTTCGAGCTTCAAGATCAATATTATAGAAACTGTAATTAAAACCAAGATCAATATCAAACTTATCGAGGCTCAAGGAAGCCCACAAAGAATTCTTCCAACTTGAATATTCGACAAATGAACGAACTCCTCGATCATCATTCAAAAACAGACCATAAAACTCTTCTTCACCTAAAACACTTTCATCAGAATATTTAAAGGAACCACGCTCCAAGGCAATTTCATGACGAAATTGAATGTTCTCATATCGGCTAAGCGTGAAGTAATTATTCAACGCATATTCCTGGGTAGCATGTCGTGTTTGTCCTTCTGTAATACTGGTAGGTATCGTCGACCTGAATTCGAATTCCTCTAGCAAAAATAATGGATCAGCTGCAGGAAGAATCCCGCCATCAAATTGAGTTACTCCTCCATTCTGACTTTCGTTATCTGCATTTGATATTGCTGTAAAGACCAACGTATGATTTTTGTACTTTTTACTGATACTCATTCCAACGTTGGTGAGCCGGGTGTTTTGAGATGCATAAAATCCTTCTTGCAAAACTCTTGTGTAGTCAACCGTCAATTGGACATCATTTTTAAAAGGCCGACTAAATTGTGCTTTAATGATAAAATTCCGTTGATTAGATCCTGGCGAAAAAAATAAATTTGTCACCGATTTTTGTGAGTTTACAAGATTGAAGTCTTGTCTGTCTAAACGATAGGGGTCGTATTGGTGATAGCCCAATCTCAAGCCTTTCCGATCTACTTCAATCTCATCCAACAATGGTCTGGATGAAGAACCAAGATTGCCCAAAGACTGCCCGAATAAAAATCCTTTTTCTATCGGACTGTACAAATGAAATTCGTGCAAAAGCGAATCTGAAAACTGTGTGCGTTTGTCTAAATCATCCAGTTTAAATAGATATACACTTGTGGTATCCAATTCTGGTTGAGGGCTTAGTGACAGTGGTTGATTGACCTCTGGTCCAGTAGAACCGCGAAAGCCAGGTTGTTGTGCGACAAGCATTGATCCAGAGACTACCAATAAGGAGCTGATAAATACGCGAATGACATATGCGCACTGGATTGCACTCATAAAGATTAAACGATCAAGTTAAAGGGGAAATTACAAAAAATGTTTTCAGTAATTTTGCAGAAATAGGGAACACCTCCTTTAAGAAATAATAGCTTTAACTCCTGGAAGTGTTTTACCTTCCAAATATTCCAACATAGCACCACCTCCTGTTGAAATAAAACTTACTTGATCACCAAGTCCAGCTTTGTTGATTGCAGCAACAGAATCTCCACCACCGATAAGGCTATACCCTCCTGCATCGGTAGCTTCAGCGACAGCTTTTGCTACAGCAGTAGTGCCATGCGCAAATGCATCAAATTCAAAAACACCTTGAGGACCGTTCCACAAAATGGTTTTAGATTGTTTGATTACTTCTGCAAATTGTTTTCTTGTTTCTGGTCCAATATCCAAGCCTTCCCAGCCATCTGGAATTTCTCCAGTAGGTACTATTTTAGTATTTGCATCCTTATTGAAATCATCTGCAATTACTGTGTCTGTTGGTAAATATAAATCTACTCCATTTGATTTTGCCTTAGCTACAATTTCATTTGCTAAATCAAGGAACTCATCTTCGCATAATGAATTGCCGATTTTACCTCCAGCTGCTTTCGCAAAGGTATACGCCATGCCACCTCCTACTATAATGTTCTGACACAATTCTGTGAGTCTATCCAAAAGTTTGATCTTATCCGAAACCTTTGCTCCTCCCAGAATAGCAGTTAATGGCCTATCAGGGCTATTCAATACTTTATCTGCATTTTTTAATTCTGACTTCATTAAAAAGCCAAAACCTTTAGCTTCTTTTTTGAAGTGGCTAGCTACAACTGTTGTTGAAGCATGAGAACGATGGGCCGAACCAAATGCATCATTCAAAAATATATCTCCACATTGTGCCAATCCGGCAGCAAATATTTCTTCTCCTTTAGATTCTTCTGGATGGAATCTAGTATTTTCTAGTAATAACACCTGTCCAGGATTCAATAAAAAAGATTTGCTTTTTGCTTCTGCCCCAAAGCAGTTGCTAGCAAATTGTACCTCTGTATCTAGCAAATCAGAAAGATGAGATACCACATGTCGAAGCGTGAATTTGTCTACATCGACCGTTCCATCTGCTTTTAGCTTTTTTTGTGGTCTACCCAAGTGGGACATTAAAATCACAGATCCACCAGCATCCATAATGTGTTTAATGGTAGGGATCGCTTTCCTAATCCTTGTATCATCTGTAATTTGATGATTCTTATCTAAGGGAACATTAAAGTCAACACGAATGAGTGCACGTTTATTTTTGAAGTCAAACTGATCCATAGTAGTATTGGTTTGTGTTTTATGTAAAGAGCCCACGATTTGTTGGACCGCAGGCTCTTGATTTTTTAGTTTATATAGTAAGTGCGATTCACAGTTACACTCTGGCTACTAGTTCTGCTAATCTTGCAGAATAGCCAGCTTCATTATCATACCAAGCCACAACTTTGATCATATTCCCAATGGTATTCGTCATTAGTGAATCAAAAATACATGAATGCTTATTGCCAACAATATCAGATGACACCAAAGGATCAGTTGAATATTCCAGTATGCCTTTAAGAGGCCCATCGGCAGCCTTTTTGAATGCTTCGTTTACTTCATCCTTAGTCGTTTCTTTATCTACAATGACATTAAATTCAATCATCGATCCAGTTATGACTGGTACTCGAATTGCGATTGCAAATAATTTATCTTTAATTGCTGGGTAGACTTTTCCTACTGCATTTGCAGCACCTGTTGTTGTTGGGATGATGTTGAATGCTGCTGCTCTCGCTCTTCTCAAATCTTTGTGTGGAGCATCCTGTATGTTCTGGTCAGAAGTGTATGCGTGTGTGGTTGTCAATGATCCTTTTTGTATTCCAAATGCCGTATCCAAAACCATTACTGTTGGGGCAAGGCAATTGGTCGTACAACTTGCGTTTGAATATATTGGAGAATCATCATTTACATTATCAGAATTTACGCCGAGAACAATAGTCTCAATTCCATCGCCCTGTCCTGGTGCGGAAAGAACAACTTTCTTAGCACCTGCATCCAGATGCATTTTTGCTTTCTCTGCAGATCTAAAAACACCAGTCGCTTCGATCACCGTATCTATGTTCAATTCTGCCCATGGAAGTTTAGATGGATCTCTTTCTGAAGAAGCAGCAATGCGATCACCATTGATAATGATGTTTTGATCTGTAGCACTGATGTCATGGTCAAATTTGCCATGCGCACTATCAAATTTCAATAAATGAGCAAGTGTAGCATTGTCTGTTAAGTCGTTAATAGCGACAACATCAATGTCTTCCATTTCCCATAAATTTCTAAATGTAAGTCGTCCGATTCTTCCGAATCCGTTGATAGCAATTCGTTTCTTAGCCATATGAAATATGTTTGTGTAGTGATTACAATAAGTTAAGCAGAATTTAAAATTACTTTTTTTTATCCTTCATTCAAAATATAATTCTGAATTATATACGATAACATTCGACCCGCAAAATTAAACTAAACAATGAGAGCAAATTGTGTTAATTTATCTTGACAAAGCTGGCAGTATGCAAAACATTATTTCCGATTAATCGAATGAAATATACACCACTTTCAAGATTACTTGTTTGAATATTCAAGGCGTGATTTCCTTTTTGGTGAAATACATTGTGTCGCACATTTCTAACTAAACGACCTTGATTGTCCAGTAATTGAATACTGATAGGTAAACCTTTTTCCAATTGATATTCCAAAAACAAATCATCTTGTATTGGATTAGGAGAGATTGGAAATAACTGTCCCTTTGAATCTGGTTCCAATTCTGTTACCGAAGTCGTAGAGCTCGCAAAGGATACAAATTCATCACCGTCTTTATAATCTGCAAATAGAATTGGTAGATAATACATTTCATCTTCTGTACCCTCACCCCAAGACATGAATTGAGGAGGATTATTCGGATTGTTTGGGTTGTCAGATGTATTATCATAGGTAGCAAATGCATGTACCTTTGTGCCTTTAGGAGCAACTTTGTATTCATTGAAAAAATAAGAGCCTTGCCAATTAAAGTCCCATTCTGGAATACTGATTAAGTTCTCTGTGGTGCCATCTGGCAACTCCATAAACACTGTCCAGTCCTTTCCAAGCAAATGCATGTGCGGAGCAATGCCAACAATACTGATGTCATTGGGCACTTCCCAAATGCCGTGAAACTCAAATTCTTCTTCTGGTAAAATAAAGAATTGTCGATTGACTAAAACACCTGGAAGCGGAACCATGATATGAGATTGAAGACTTCTATCTACTTGTTCTTCTTCATCAGCAAAGAATAAGTTTACCGATGATAAATCTTCTTCATCCTTTGACCATGGTGCATAATGTAGTTGTATAGCTAGATCAGCACCAGCTTTTAATACTTGTCCGATACCATCAGGATAAATCGTGGCTTGTGCACCTGGTGCATATCCTTGGAATTGTTTTGCTGTTAACAGTTCAATATTATCAGAATCATCACCAGCAAAACTTCCAAAACCTTCATAGCCATATTCCGGGGTCCGAGCATCTTGCGCTCTAGCTATGCCTTTGGTGTCTTCAAAAATTAGAGCATGATGAACAATTTGCCGATTGCCTGCTCTGAATTCGACAGCTTTTATCACCTTGTCTTCTGTCAATCCTGTAGGTAGGACAAACCATCTATACTCGTCTTGATTGTTCCCTTTGTGTACATGTGCCTGGGACATACTTAAAACCAAATCAGGTTCTCCTAGTGCAGATCCATCTGGAAACTCTGGGAATTCCGCTTCACGCGCAGGGTTACCCTGGACTGCACCATTGTCTACCCAATCGGAGATCATTTGAATTTCATCTTCAGAAAGAAAAGATTCTGTTTGAAATCTCGAAAAATTGGGATCAGGTTGCCATGGAGGCATGTACTTCTCTTGGGTCACACGTTGGATCATAGCAGACCAACTTTTGACTTCCTCATAATTGGTAAATGGCATTGGGCCAATCTCTCCTGATCGGTGGCAGACACTACACTTGTTATAAATGATTTCTGATACATCTTCAAAACTCTGTGCGGTTGTATCAAAGTACAACATGCTCAAGCAAAGAAATAAACATAGTTTTAGTCTAATCATTTGACAATCAATTAAAATCAGAATAATGTATATAGCAACCGATAGCTTCTGTATGAGATATACTAACTGTACCGGATGTTAATTCACTAAGATAAGTATCTAAATCACGTTCTGTAACCACACGACGACGTTTTCCAATAGAAGCATAGGAGTTATCAATTCGTCCGCGGTATACAATTTCCTCCTGTTGATTGACAACAAATACCTCTGGAGTCAGTTCAGCATCAAGTTTCTTTGCAAGAGACTTAAAGTAATCTGTTTGCGTTGGAATTTTTAAATGATAATCTGAAACGAACGTGTTTATTTTTTCCTGTTTCGAAGAGAAATTTGGAAACACGCCAACAAATTCGAGCTTGTCAGACTGGTATTTTTCATGCAGACGATTGATTTCATGAACATAATACCGACAGATCGGACAGTCTTCTGACAAAAATATATATACCGTGTAGCTGTCTGTTTCAGCAGGTGTTGCCTGAGGACCAGTTTGTAAACTAGAATGAAACCAAAAAAAGAGTAAAAGATGGAACATTAATCACGATATTCTCATTACAAAGTACAACATGGCTTACTCAGAAACAAGAGCAAATCAATTATTGCCGCTATTGGACACATTAGGGACAATTAGAACGAAAAAAATGTTTGGTGCATTGGCTATATACAGTGATGATGTCTTATTTGCAGCAGTAATGGATGATGAATTTTGTCTTAGGGTAAAAGATGGGACCTTGGCCAAAGAGTTTGAAACCCAAGGGTATTGTCGACATGAAATAGTGGGTCGCGATATGAAAATACCCTATTTCGATATACCGTCTGCTGTGATTTCAGATAAGAAACAATTGATTGCATTAAGTAAGCGTGTCATCAAATCAATAAAAAATAAGTAATGAACTTAAAAGATATATGGATAGGAGAAAATCTTGTCATCAAATCAAAAAATAAGATTGGGACATTTGAGGGGAGGGGAGCGCAGAATCATGCCTTTGTTAAGATTGATGGCAAAATGCACTTGGTAAATGCCGAAGATTTGGATGTACATGTTCCAAAGGACGAACAGCCAGAGTTGCAATTTGAAGAAGAAGTTAAGGCAACAGCTTTTGAGCATTTTAAAACGGAGATTGATTTACATATGGAAGTGTTGAATCCAGACATGCAAGAAACAAATCCATTACACATTCTACAATACCAAATCAAGCAAGTAGAATTGTATGTACAAACTGCTATTCAACGAAAGAAACATATCGTCAAGATAATTCACGGCAAAGGAACAGGGCAATTAAAAGAGGAAGTCCATCACATACTAAAAGGGATAGATAAGGTGCAACACTTTCATGTAATCAATGATGGAGGTGCAACAGAAGTATATATAAGCAACTGACAAATGAAAATGGTTTCACCAACCAAGCTCCTAGTTCTTACTACAAATAACATTCATACAAAAAGGGCGATGCATAAATACATCACCCCTTCTTACTAAACAAAAAAGTCAGTTAGATTTTAATTGGTTGCGTGCCTTAATTAGCAGTTTGCTCGACCATTATTTCAACTTTTTCAGCACTAGCTTTTGTCGGATTCTCATCGCCCATTCCTTTGAACGAAATTTGCTTTTTACCTACACCAAGAGTTACCAGCATATCTCTTACGACCTCGGCTCTCAAATTTGTAAACTCTTTATTTTGTTTGTTATTATCTCCGTCCGTTGAGTGTACCTGGACTTGAATCTTTGCACCTGGCAAAGACTTTAAAGCACTTGCTAATCCTTCTACTTCATTTTTAGAGAAGTTTGTAATTTTATGAGATTCATCATCAAATTCTATTTCTGATAAAGTGTATTTGTTTCCAATTTTTTCCTTGGATTTAAATAAACCTGTGAATACATTTTTGAATGTATCCGCAGTCTTTACAGCGGCACCACTTATTGCTGTACCAATTTTAGAAACTAAGCCGATTCTTCTTCCTTGTGCATCTGTATAGTAACCATTTATTTCTGAGAATTCCCCGGCCTTAGAAATGATATTGCCATTGGCATCGATGATATTGCCGTTAGCATCAAATCTGAAGTCTGCGTTTCCAGCATATTTATTTTCCACAGCTGCAGTTTCGCCTACGGTTTTATTTACGGATTCTACAGTTTTTGTTGTGACTTGTTCAACTGGCTGCTTTACTACTTGTTCCACTTTTGGTGTTCTTTCTACAGTGTCTGTAGGATTAGATCCACGACCTAAAAACCACCAAATCAATCCGCCGATTAGCAACAATGGTAACAACCACTTTAACCAACCCATCCCAGTTCCTGATTCTTCGTGATGAACAACTCGTTCTGTTTTGACTTCCTTATTGGTGTGCGATGTATTGCTTACTGTGTGGTCAGCAAAAATACCTTTTTGTGAATCTAGATATTTCCCTAACTGTTCGTCAGAAAAATTTTCTGTTGCAGCTAATTTTGACACAGCACTCAGTGCGATAGGCGCTATGGCTTGAGATAACATATTGCTTTTTCCACTTGCTAAGCCCACAGCATTTGACATGTTATTTAATAGGCTGCTTTTGGCAGAACCAAATAGGAAATCAATGATTCCAGACCCTTTAGATAGAAAAGATTCCTTTTTGTCTTTTGTGTTGGCACCTAGCAATGCAGAAATCGCATTTGTACCTAAATTGTGTTCGCCAATATATTTGCGAAGTGCAGTAGCATTTTGTGTAGTATCACCACGGTTAATGATTCCTTTTAATATTGTAGGTAATGCTGATGAAATTGCATTTTTTGTAACTGATGAATTCTCACCAATAAGAGATCCAATGCTAGAAATTGCTTCATCTGAGATTTGGTCCTTTACGAAGGATAGTAGATTTATTGACATTGTAATTTTAATTATTTATTTAATAAAATGAGTAGTTTGTTAGATGCTATGCTTTATCTTTTGGACGCAGTTATTCTGCTACGCCACATTCGATAATGAAAATATTTTTTTCAACTATGAAATGACATTTTTTAATAGATATAATATTGTTATTCTTTTATTCTCTTAAATCTTATTTAACTGCTTTTCAAGTATATTAGGCTCAAAATCAACCAAAGTAATATGTCATTTGAATTTCACTCTGAATTAGTAGATAAATACAACGAATTAAAATATAGTCTTTTAAAGGCGCAAACATTTAGTCAGGAGCATTATGGATTTCCATCAATCTACTATAAAATAATGGAGACAGATGAAGTTCGTGTGAATGCATATAAGCAAGCGTTTAACGCATATGATTTTACAGATAAGATTGTTTGTGAAGCAGGTATTGGTACACTAGCGCTAACCCAACATTTCCTTGACAAAGTGAAGAAGGCTTATTTAATTGAAAACAATCCTGATTTAAAAGATTTCATTCAACAAAAAATAGAAAAGCATGGCTGGCAAGATAAAGTAGTCTTGTTGTTTGGAGATGCCATGAAAATAGAATTGCCAGAAAAAGTTGATTACATCGTCGGTGAATTAATGAGCATCTACTGTGGCAATGAATATCAAGTGCAGATCTTCAAACACCTCCGACAATTTTTAAAACCAGAAGGTAAATTATTACCAGAGCGAATTGTGAATGTAGGCCAACTTGCTTTTGCTGCATTTAAAGAATACAAACATTATCCACTGAATTTTACCAGACATCTACCTGAACAGTTGTCCTTGCAATCAATAATTAATATCATTGATTTATATACCGAGAACGAATTGCGCATTCAAAAGAAAATAGAGATTGTTCCAATTATGTCAGGTAAGGTCAATTGTCTTTATATGCATTCATTTGTGCAGGTTGCAGAAGGATGCAATTTTACGGGTACCGATAGTCTGATGCCACCAACTGTCTGTAAACTCGAAAACGAAGTCAATGTGAAGCAAGGTACTCCTGTTGTACTACACATTGACTATACATATGGCACCAATTTGGATGAGGCTAAATTTTGGGTTGAGTAATGACAATGTCCAGACCAATAATATCTCGCCATGATTCTTTTAGAGGATCAGTTACATAGAATGGCGTCACATAATGCCAAAGGTCGTTGCCATAATGTTTTTCTTCTCCGGTGTCGGCTTGAAATAAAAACTCTCCTTCTTGCAATTCACGTTCAAAAATGTTGATCATTTTGCCATCTGGTAATTTTTCTAATACTTGACTTTTTGCGCCCGTTATGTTCTGTCTGTTGATTACCAATGCCGACACGATAAAATCTGCTCCATCTTCATGCGCTCCTTCCGGGGAATTATTGCCTGGCACATGCTGCCTTGCTTTGACACTCATAAAGTGTGCGGTAATTGTTAGTTGTTTAATGTCAATATGCGGAGTCACCTGTTGTGCATAGGCAGCTACCTTTTTGATAAAGGAATGGAAATGGATGTTGTCAGCAACTTCATTTGCGGTTTGTTGAAATTCTCTCGGAAGTGATCTGATGTCTTCAGCATCAACCTCTTGAGAAAAAGCAGATGGTTGAATCCGCGAAAGGCTAATGTCTTCATCACACTTTACATCAAAGGAACATACGGACCGACGCCTCCATGGTTTAATGGTCAAGCATTTGTCAATCAATGATTGATCTGTTATCAATGAAGCTAAAAATGATTGTTGGTTTTGATCTGTAGCTTGATAGTAGTTGCGAAAAGAGTCAAATGGTATCTCAATGTTATGTTCCTTTAATAATTCAAGTTGTTTGCGCTTGACATCATAATAATCCCAAGCCATAGCCTGAAATGATTCAGAGAATTGTGGTAAGAATTCATCCTTAGGTATGCCAAAAAAAGATAAATCGGCGCAAAGTATTGGTGAGAATACTGGAGACTGAGTAGTTTCAGAAATTTCTTTTTCTGTAATGGGAAGCACCATGTTGTATTTTAAAATGTGGTGATTGAAATGAATACAATATTAAAAGTAATCACATTTTGATAATCCTATGCGATCTCCCCACCACAACTACTCCCAGCTCCTGCAGTACAACCATAGCAATGTTGGTTGAGTACAATTGATCTCGCATTCAATGCGTCAATGTCAAAGTCATTGATATGGGTAGATGATGCAGCAACTTTTAAATCAAGCATTTGATTAAAGTCGCAGTCATAAATGTAACCATCCCAACTAACGGATAAGGTATGGCGGCACATGAGGCCATCTACAGTAGCTGGATTATAAGCCTCCACAAGTGCTTGCATATAACTTTCATAATTGCCAGACTGGATCAGATAATCCAGGAATCGACTTACAGGTAAGTTTGTAATGGCATATAATTGATTGAACTCAATGTCATATCTTTTTTTCAGCTGGCGTTTGAATTCGGCTTGAAGTGTTTCTTGTGATGAAGGTAAAAATGCACCAGAAGGATTATAGACCAAATCGAGAATTAAGCCTGTCCCTTCTTTTCCATATCCAGCTTCGTTTAATAATTTTAATGCGGCAATCGAATCTTCAAAGACACCATCTCCTCGTTGATTGTCTGTTCTTGATTTTGTAAAATAAGGCAATGATGAAATGACCTGGACATTGTTGTCTGCAAAAAATTGTGGCAAATCACGATACTTTGGATTGGCCATGATGATGGTCAGATTGCAACGGTTCATAACCTTAACACCATTCGCAGAACACTGCTCGACAAACCATCTAAAGTGAGGATGCATTTCAGGGGCTCCACCAGTAATATCAACTGTTGGAATATTATGTGTTAAGACGATGTCTAAACATTTTTCCAGATCTTCCCTGGACATGTTTTCTTTCTTTTTATCCGGTCCAGCATCTACATGACAGTGCGCACAAGTTTGGTTGCACAGCTTGCCGATATTCAATTGAAATATCTCTAATGCACGTGGCTTCAACGATTGATGACCCAGTTCCTGAATTTTCAAGTGAAAGGGATCAAATTGCTTATCTGTTAACTCTTTACCGTTGAGTACGTTGAGCTGAAAAAAACCATCAGCCAATTGATTGTCTGTTGCAGAAAGAGATTTACTTTTTTGTTTTACTCCCATAGTTACATTGTCAAATCCTTAACGTGATTCATCATCTGGACACTGTTGACAAGAGTTGCTCCAGATTTTATTGCGGCAGCTACATGCACTGCTTCCATCATTTGTTCTTCATCAGCTCCCTTTTCCAAGCATGTTTTTGAATACGAGTCTACACAATATGGACATTGGACAGTATGCGCGACTGCTAGAGCAATCAACGACTTTTCTCTTTCGGTCAATGCACCTTCTTTGAATACTGTCCCATAGTAATCGAAGAACTTTTCACCCATTTCCTTTTGGAATTCAGTGATCTTCCCAAATTTTTTGAGGTTGTCCGGATCAAAGTAATTGGTAACTGGCATATATACTTAATTAAAAAAGTGAGGGCAAAAGTATCGAATTGAATGTTGACACAGGACATTCTATCCTAATTTGTAAGAAGATTGACAAATAGCCGCCTCTTTCATTGATAGGCTATTTCTATCAGCTTTGTCCATGCATTTATAAATTTGATCGAAAATCGATGCCATGCATAGGATAATTATGTATGTTTAGCTTATGAATTCCAAACTATTCAGAGGAAGTCTTGATACGATCGTATTAAAGCTATTGCGTGATGAAGGGAAAATGTATGGCTACCAAATTTCAAAAATGGTAAAGGAGATGACCAACGGAAAATTTGTCATTACTGAGGGCTCACTTTATCCTGCATTACACAAATTAGAACGCAAGGGTTATCTCGATACCGAATACAAGCGAGTCGACAATCGAACACGCAAATATTACAAGCTATCTCCAAAGGGAAATACGGCAGTGAAAGAAGAAGTTGCCGAAATGAAGTCCTTCCTTAATAGTTTATCACTCATTGTCAATCCAAATACATAACCATATGCTTTCCAAAGAAATACTTCATAAAGATATCAACCACATTATCAGCAGTTTAGAAATTGAGCAAAGGGATCTGCAAGAAGAAACCAAAGATCACATCCTCTGTTTGATCAACGACCGTATAGAAATGGATGGATTTACCAACCATAAAGAAGTGCTTCAGTCATCAAGGTATGAGATTCTTGACTTAGCGAGTAATGCCAAACGGACAATGGAAGATCATAAGAAGACCGATTTATTCCATATGATGCTCAACTCTGTCAGGGGAGATTCGATATTCGTTTGGCTTAGTTTTGCAGCCATAATTTTTGTCATTTATTTTAATGCAGGATTTTGGGGCGCACCAGATATTGAAGGCGCTGCATTTATCTCATTAGTTGCCTATCTTTTTGTCAGAATTCGGATTAGAAAACGAAAGAAAGCACACAGGAGTTATGCGAATAAAATTATTAGACGTTATGCTATTATTCCGTTTATTATAAATCTTGCCTTTATTTTTTTCTTGCTATTTATCTCTAAGTCCATGTTCAGAACTTTGGGTAATTGGAACCTTGACTTTTTACATTCCATTCCAATCTCAATTGCTTCTATTGGTGGAGGGATATTTTTAAAAGTAATCATTGATTCGATATACAACATTCCTAAGATGATCAATTCGCAGACACAACTCGATCGGGCACTGAGCGATATTGGATATGCTTAGAAAATAGTGGATACTTTATCAAGTCCTTGACGGACGCAGACATAATTAGTCAAATCTCTGATAGACAATTGGTGATATATACAGATTAGAAAATTGAATACAAATAGGATATGCTTATGCTTAGTCGCGAAATTGTATTTGGTGTTCTGAAACTCCTCGTGTCTCTAGAAAATAAGTTTCTGTAGCCAAATGATGCATTTAATCTACTTCTTGCAGAGAAAAATTTGTTGAATGCTACATCAAATCGAAAATTAGAATCTGATAATATTACTGGAAGGAAAAACTCAAAATCTGCTGTTGTAAAGCCAGTTGATATCGAAAGATTGGTTCTGATATCGAACAGATATCGATAAGACAAACCGACATCAAGATGGAGTAACTCTTCATTAGGGCTTATGAAAAAATTAGTAAATGATCCAATGATTGCAGCATTTAAATCAATTTGATTGTTATCTCCTATTGCCTTTGATCTGGTATGGACAACAGATAGTGAATGGATGAATCCGTTCAAATCACCATTTTCAACAAATTCATTTGTATATCTAAGCGTCCAAGTATTGCCTGACAATCTCTGTGAATTGTTTTCGAAACGATACCAATCATTGAGTAAAACAAAAAATGACGGTGATGGATCAAACTCAGGAAACTTCTCGAGTATAAACGACGATAAATTTTCAATCTCATAAATACTTTTGAATCTTGAATCAAAAACCCTAGTTTTTTGATACTTCAATAACTCATTAGCAACTTCAACAATATTTTCATTACTATATATATTATCTAATCCCTGAGATTTAAGCAACTCTTGGATAATGTACTTAGCCTTCCATACGGGAGTAATCAATTCTCTTCTTCCGAATCCAATACCGGTTTCCAATCTTGCATTCGTTAAATTATTAATGTCCTGGTTGCCCGATCTTCTTAGATGGAATACTCTGGGAGATAATTCTATAAATAATTTTTCAGTAAGGTAAAATGACTGGTTAGAACTAAGTGTAATTGTTAGATTTCGATTGTTCTGATTATCGATAGTTTCACCTATACCATTCAAACGAAAAAAAATATTGCGAATGACCTTGCGATTGAATTGATCAATGTTATAAACCAAACTGCCTCTTAAAGAAGATGAATCATCGTTGTCAGTACCTTCACTACTCCATAAAGATGTTAAACTAATTGATGGTAAGAATTCTAGCTCTTGTAGTGTAAAATCTGGAGTCACATAATCATTAATGTCTAAATGTAGGCCTTGACTAAAGACAGTTGAAATGGTAAGGAGGCATACAAATACTGTAATAATAGTTCGTAAAGTCATTGTTAATTCAATTTTATACTTACAAAGTAAGAACAGTTTTTATTTTTATCTAAATAATCAAAAAAAAAATAGCGATGACAGCCACCTTTAAAATCAGTTTGTTCTTTTGTGTGTGTATACTAATAGCATGTCAAACAAAGGAAAGCCAAAATGATACAGCATTACAAACAAAACCAGCAATAGACTATCCTACAAATCTCACAAAGATTTTTGATGCCCATGGAGGACTTGCAAAATGGAAGGAGCAAAAATCAATGTCTTATGAAATTGTAAAAGCCACCAACGAAAAACAATGGATTGATCTGGAAGATAGGCGAGAAAGAATAGAAGGGGAAAATGTGACGATGGGATATGATGGATCTAATTTTTGGATGGAAGCAGATACAAGCTACAAAGGCAATCCTATCTTTTACAAAAACCTCATGTTCTATTTTTATGCAATGCCATTTGTTGTAGCAGATGAAGGGATTATATATAACAATGTGCCTGCATTGGACTTTGAAGGTGTTTCTTATCCTGGGATTCGAATATCATATAATGCTGGAATAGGTGTCAGTCCTAAAGATGAATACTTCATTCATTATAATCCAAAAACACATAATATGGAGTGGCTTGGATATACAGTGACATATCGTACAAAAGAAAAATCAGATAATATCAAATGGATTAGATACGCAGATTGGCATGATGTCAATGGCCTGAGGTTACCTAAAACCTTGTCCTGGTTTAAAAATGAAGACAACAAACCCCTAGAACTCAGAAATAAAGTTGACTTTGTTAATGTAAATATGTCTCCTGATAAATTTGAAGACCAACAGTTTGCTAAAACAAAACTAGCTACAATTGTAACTGAATAGCTAATTTGTAGTTGATCTGTAGACGGATTACTTCTGCTTAAATTGAATAGCGATTTTTATTTCATTTATTAACCGCTGTTAATTGAATTTTATAATCATCTGATAGTCTGTTTATTAGCTTTTTAATTCACTACTAAATCTGTAGATCATCTGTAGGGTTTTGTAGTATTTTTGATACGTATTGGTTTAATCCACTTGACTTGTATAGATATTCTGTCCTATATTTGTAGTGTCATTACAACTTCTGAGGGCGTCATTTTAAAATTTATCATTTACACTTAAATAATTTTAAAATGAATTCAGTCAAAAATCTTAATCTAGAAAATATCATTAACACCATCCAATTAATTGGCATTTTTGCTATGGGTGTATTCTTCCTTTTTTCTCAAACATTTGGATAGTATATAATGATAATTAGTCTAATCCTTATTGTGATATCTACTTTTATGCCGGTATGGCAAAAGAAAACTGATACTCAAACTGAAATCGTAAAAAGAAAGCGTCCAAAAAATACACACCTATAATTAACTGCGAATTCCCAAAAACCTACCTTCTCTATACCTTATTGAAAACTACATTCTTTCCGAATGTAGTTTTCTTTTTCTCTCCACAATTGTTTAAATCAAAATCGTTGTCCAATACCAATTGCCGGCCAAATTGGAGCTTCTAGATCTGATGTAAAAAAATTGTCAAAGCCTATAAAAAGTAAAACCCCGTTCATTTTTGGTCTATACTGATATCTGAACCTAAATCTTGCAGCAACAAAACCAGTTCCAAGTGGATTATTACCAGCAAACTCTACCTCGTCTGTGAATATTGTTACACCTCCTCCGATTCGGATAGAATGTTCTCTTCCATATGAAACAAAAATATCTATGGGAATAGATCGTGCAGATAAAGCTCCTCCATAACCAATACGAAGTCCAGTTGAAAAGTCGCTAAATTCTGAAACATAATAGTCTAATTCAAGATTGGCACTAATAATTAAACCTGATCCTAAAAATTCTCCATACAGAGAATATTGACCATTTGAAGAACAAGCAAAATGCATGAATGCAACTAGAAAAATTATTTTTTTCACGCATGTAAAATTATCAGATAAGTTAACCGCTAATGTAAATCTAATAAATAGTTTTAATATGACTTACTCATCAACTCAGTAACAATTATTATGAAATCAGCAATCCCTTTGCTTTCTTCATCTATTGTTTGCACTTGAATTTGTTCTTTGGATGCAATTGTTTTTATGGTTAATGCCGGATTATATTTTTTTAAATACCAGACAATTCCTTCAAAGTTTTCAGAATGATAACTTCCATTCAGGTGAAGCATGATTTGTCCTTGTTCAATATTTTCATTAATAAAATATGCCATCGTTGCATCTTTAATTGCTTGCGCTTTAGGTAGATTTTCATTGACATGAGAGGAATCTTCGAATAGAGATAATATGTTTTTATATCCAGGTAGTTCTTTGTCATATTCAATTGGAATTGGTGCCAACCATTCTTTTTCTTCAAGTGTAAGGGTGTCTAATGAACGAAACCCTCCTTTATAAATAGCGGATGCATATTTTCTGGGAACATTTGTACCTACTACAGGTATTTCATTATCTTTTGCATAATCAATAATCGGTTTATAATCAGTATCATAATTGTTCCATAATCTAGCCGTGCTGTCAAATTTTTCATGTGTCAATTCTCCGGTTACATATTGTTGCAATAACTCATTATTATCCGTTTCTATCATTTCTAAACCCAACAAGACTTGTAATGTGGTGTCTACATCTATGTCTTTAAGCAATTCAAATTCCAACCAATGGCAGATAGGATTGTCATGCATCTCTCCAAATAAAATGACATCTGCTGTGACGAGTTCTTCTTTCATTTGATGATAATCAACTGCTTCTCCATTTACATCAACTATACGGTATGCAGCTTTATGTTGCGCAAATACACCAAGTTGACCAACAATATTTAGAATAAGTAGAATATAAAATTTCATTAAAATATATTATGTCAAAGGAAGACTGAGAAACCACGCCGCACCCCTATCGAATATAGGCATAGGTATTCTAAAAATGATAAGACTATGAATGATTATGTATAAAAATAGAATTAACGGAAAGACCCATTGTCCTGGTTTATATTTTCGACCCAATTTGATTAATGCTAGAATAATAAAATAAATAATCGCAATAGTCCATAAATAGCGATTAGCAAGTGAAGGAAAAAGATTACCAATAGCTCTGATTAAAGCAGGTTCAATAAAGACAATACCAGTAGCAATCATACCTCTTGCATGTATAGCTGCTACCTTTCGATATTTCATTGCAATACTATAAGCTACTGTCAAAACCAATAGGTCTTTAAACGGAATAAACACACCAATATAATGTGGAGCTTTTTCTAAGTTCTGTTGAGAATGGGTGAGTAGTATGGCAGAAATAAAAAACAACGCCATCAGACTGTGAGCAAAATATCCTACTCTTCTATGCAATTGCCATTTTCCACTTTTAATTAATGTAGGTTGTATGATCAAGATGAATAGCCAAAGACTAGCCATTATTGCATGAAAATGAAAATAGCCATTGAAATCTACTGACGGATCAAACAATTTTGAAAAATAAGAATTCCAAAATCCAAAAATGGCAAGACCCAATAAACCCAGCATTAGATAGCTAGCTTGCTTAAAAGGTATAGTTTTCATTTTGATATTTTTTTCAGATGATTATTTTAATGAGAACAATGCTATGTCATATTTTTTGTAAAACTATGGTATATATATCAACTATTTCGCTCCCA
>CAYNMW010000080.1:0-20461 GCA_964398295.1 uncultured Saprospiraceae bacterium
ACAAATGGCTTGCCACACTGATCTGTATGTTTTCTGATTAAAGTTGCTTGATTTGCTCTTGTTGTGGAATGCTGTTGGTATTTACCAAACATATTTCTCAATCCAAACAACGTTTCTTTTTCCCATTTTCCAGATTCGATGATTTCAGATTCTTTTCCACTAATTCTGTTGGATTGTAGATGTGCGTTATATATCCTGACCACCTGACCATTAAAATCAATATCCGCCCAAACACAAGAATTCACATTGGTACCAAAATCAATTTCACCAACGTTTACAATCGGATATTTAGAATAGATAGCAGTTGACTTGTCTTCAATTTTGTGAATGTATTTAAATAGATTGGTTCTCGTTAACCACTTGTGTGAGGATATACCCATTTCTTGTCCACAAAAAACATCAGCTTCGTCAAAGGACTTGAGGAAGTTGATGTATCGTTTTATTGCTTTCTCTTTCTTTTGTTCATCCTTTATGTAAACGATATTTTTGGACAGCTGCATATTAAATGTGGCTACTGTCAATTCGTTTTTATTTGGTCGGTCGTCTTGAATACCATGTGTGCCAAAAAATTTATCAACGTTGTTGAATCCGATAGCAAGGCAAATAATGGAAAGACTCGTATATATTGGTTTGTTGATGGCCCAGACGAGAATAAATAGGACATTCGCAAAAACTAGCCACGGAAAAGCAAGACCGAAAACGGCAAAAAATGCTGTCTTTGTTGGGGCAATAAGAGGGGAGGCATAAGAGAAGAGTGTTCCTGCTACAACGACCAAGTTCAAAAATAGAATGAGTTTCTGATAAAGTTTCAAGTTTATCGTTTACTTGCCTGGAATAAAAATTCTTTTTCTTCTTCTGATAAATTATCGTAACCCTGCTCCTTAATTTTTTCGAGAATGCGATCTAATTGTTCTTGGTAAGGTAAAGATTCATCTTTCGCATTACTCCCTCGCGCTCTACTTCCAAGATTTGAGGTTTTAGATTTATGTGTTACCGTCAACGGACTTCTCTTTGCAGCAGGTTTTTCTTCTCGATTAAACATATTCTTGAATCCATCTATCATTCCATTAAAGCCATCTGCCAAATCTGTGCCTTGTCTAAGAAGGTAAACAAATAATCCTCCATAGATAACCCCACCAAGGTGAGCAATGTGACCTCCCGTATTGTCCATTGCTGAAATGCCTACCAAATCCCAAATGATTAAAAACAACACGATATATTTTAAAGGGACATTCCCCAATAATATTAACCTCATATTATAATCAGGAGAAATAAATGCAGAACTCGAAATAATTGCCATCACTGCAGCAGATGCTCCCAAGGCAAATCCTGTAGAAATTAAGGTGAGTTTTGCAAACAACAGATAAAACCCAATACCAAATAATCCACCCATAATATAAAGCGGGAGGATTCGATTATCGCCAAGAAAATCTCCGACGATGCGTCCAAACCAAAACAACAAGAGCATGTTCCATACGAGATGCCACAAGCCTACATGAAAGAACATATGCGTAATCAAAGTCCATGGCTTAAACAATGCTTTCAGGCCCTCGGAAGAAATAGCTAGATTTTCGAATAATGTTCTATACAACTCTGAATCTGGATTGGGACCATTCAACAGAATTTTCAATATGAGCACCACGATAAATACGACAACATTGACAATGATCAGTTTGCTGACCATGTTGCCAGATTGAAATGTACGTTTTATATCATCTATGATGGATTGATACATATCAGCGTTTAAATAAAATATTTTTCCCCCAAGTAGTAATTAAGATGAAACCAGCAATTGCTCCTCCCAAATGGGCGAAATGTGCAATTCCAGTTCTAAACCCACCAACACCACTAAACAAATCAAAGAGAACTAACGCTCCCATTAAGTATTTGGCTTTTATTGGAATTGGCGGAAAAAGCAACATCAGTTTGACATCAGGATACAACAACGCGAAAGCTATAAAGACACCCATAATTGCCCCTGATGCACCTACAATCGGACTGGGTCGGATAAGTCCTGCATATGCCAATCCTAAATGTAACAACATTGCAGCAAAACCGCAGATCAAATAAAAGCTTAGAAATCGCTTTGAACCAAGATTTTGCTCTACCATTGGTCCGAGGAAAAATAAAGACAACATATTAAACAAAATATGTGATTCGCCGCCGTGCATAAACATGTGCGTCACCAATTGGTATGGCTTAAAGTACTCTGATCCTGGAAACCACAAAAAAGTTTGTTCTCTGTATTGACTAAACAAAAAATGAAAACACACAAACATGATGACATTAATGATCAATAAATGCTTGACAACGTCTGTTAATCGGTTCATCATAAGTTTAGAAACTCAATTCATTTCAAATCTATGCTTTTTTTTGCTGTTAAGGAGGTCATCAGCAGATACAAGTTGTTCGTTAACTATCTATAGTCGGAAAGGCGTTAAAAAATTGTGGAAGGTTTAGGGCATTGCAAAGAGCCAAAATAGCGTACAATGCTGATTCCAACCAAAGTATAACTGTCATTATCTCTGGCATTTCCTCGTTGCTTACCTTCTTCTCCGATCCTCAATTCAGAACGATCTGCAATGTCAGATGGTAAAGTACCACTTCCCAATAAGATACCCCGATTGCCATCGATTGCATCAGGATCGCCATAAACACCACTCACATCATCTAAGAAATCACTGGTAACTCTACGAGTAGCAACTTCAATATTGATACTCCAATCTCTAGATAGATCAAACTTAAAACCACCCCCAATGCTGAAGCCAGGTGTGAATCGACTGTATTCTTCTCCTGGTAGTTGACCTTCTGTGCCCAATTGTTGCAAGTTTACGGTTATGTTTTCTTGTAGATCGACATCAAAAAATTCCGTTTGTGGATTGAATCTTGTCAAGGAAACACCAGCAACTAGATAAGGTGTAAAGTTTAATTCTTTGTGTCCATGTATATAAGGGAAGAAGTTAAATTCTACGTGTGCTGTTGCATCAATCAATTGACTCTTGAAATCCAAATTCCGTTCTCTTTCAAATGAATTTGGTGAATCACTATCTTCTGCACTTATAGTAGCATAATTCAAAGATCCTTTTAGAGATATTCGTTCATCAAAATTATAGCGACCTAAAACACCACCAGCAATTCCTGGATCAGATAGACTGAAACTCGTATTTAAATCTCCAAAATAAACACTCGATCCTAGCCACCCACCAATTTCAAAGCCCTTCTGTGAAAAGCTAGAATTTGATAACAGAAATAATGAACAAAAAATAAAGATTACTCTCAATCGAAACATGGAATTTATCGGTTCAAGTTTCAAACGCAGGTTATGTCAATTTGGTATATATTCTTAACATAACTAAACAATCATATCAGTATATGATTCATGTTGACCTTAATATGCTGAAATAGACTAGCTTACTGTCAATAAGCTACTGCGAAACGGTAATAAAACAGGTAGGTTGAATTTAGGCGAAAATCAAACGATCAGGCGTCGCTTTTTTCTTCCTTCATGCCTTCTTTGAGTTCAGACTCTATCGAAGCTCGAGCGTTGTTGAACTCTTTGATTCCTTTTCCCATACCACGCATGAGCTCTGGTATTTTTTTACCTCCAAATAATAATAGAATAGCGAAGAAGATGATAATCATCTCAGGACCAAGAAAATTGAGAAGAACAAATAATTCCATTATTACAGTTTTAAGATTACCAAAGGTATGGCATAATAGCTAAAGTTACTATTATTTCTCACTGATTTATCAGTGGGTTAAGCTATAAAATCAAGCAAAGTCTCCTAATTTCTGCCTTATCTGGGTTTAAATCTGGATTTGTCTAATATCTCCTTATTCGTTGGTCCTTGAATAAGATCTACTAAGCTTAGGTCGGTATTTCTGTCCATAAATGCTTCTACAATTTTACTTCCGATGAAATTTGCTGTTCGACCTGGTGCTTCAATGGGCATGCCTGGTGAATTAGGACTTGGATTAACAAGTTTATTGAATTGGCGAAAGTCTGTTTCATAAAACAGATCTTCTCTCAGAAAATGAGCCCACATTTGTTGTTGACTATTTTCACACCATTCAAGTTGTTGACTTGTGTATTCATGTATAATGCTATCAGGAACTCCCGGTAACAATTGATCAAGGATGTACAAGGACTTGCCATTGTGAATCATATGATCTAGCATTGCATTTCCTTTTACTTCGCCAAGTCTGTCCGCAATAACCGTCTCTAAAGCCTTTTTAGCTATATGCTCTTTGGTAAATGTCCGACTATGGTAGGAGGAGAATGATGGATTTTGTTGTGCAAATTGTTCATAGGGAAATGCTTTTCCAAGAAACATATCCAAGCCTATACCCAAACCTTCATTCTCAATATCATCAAATAAAAAGCACTGATAAGATAAGCCGGAAATAAAGCTATATACATTTGGTATTTGGGCTATAATATCTGCTTCAAGAGCATTTGCCAAACCATGTCCTAAAGTGCGCTCAACATTCGATAAATCTGCAAACACAGAATCTGTTTTCAATTTCAACTCAACGATGAAAGGATCTGTTGTAAATGCCTGTAATTCTTCCTCTGCTACTTTTACGTCATCTTGTTTGATTGGGACAATTTGACTGTAGAATAGTTTGCCAAAAGCTGGATGCTTTTCTGGAAGATCAATAACTGACTGATTAAACACCAAGTCCTCTGTTCGATGAACATCCAAATCAATCGTACTATGTATTACATCAGATCGCGGCTCCTCACAACTAATAAATAACAAACAACTAAGCACTAAAAAGTATATAAGCCGATACATGTATCCGATCATTTTTGAATAAACGAAAAAGTAAATGGCTAGCATGTGTTTGGCGCCAAATCTATTCAAGATAATTTGGAGAAGGTTTCTGCACCTCTTCCTCAAAAGCCGCAAAGAGGTGAAACACCTTTTGCTCAGGATTGCAACCCAACACGAGAACTTTCTTATATACTACAGTATGGTCTCCTTTGTGTTCAAAGCCGACGGCTCCTGATAGTCGCCTCTTGCTCATCTGAGAGGATTTAGGGATTAGTTATCGACGCAAGAGGTCAAAGACTTTACTTTTTTGAAGTAAAAGGATACCTTATGATGAAAACAAAATATCATGAAACAATACAAAGTAGAAGCCAGAACCTATTACAGCAAGCCATCATTTGATAAAAATCACATCATTAAAAGTTCAATGACAGAAGTCCAGCAAATCATTGATGATTATGTCGCTGATGGATGGCAACTGATGTCTACAGATGCGTCTAATTTTGGCTTGGCGCTGTATATCTATTTGTATTTTGAGAAGGAAGCTTGATTGTTAAGTGCAAATATCAAGTTCAAGTTTTGAGTATAGGTGAAATTGTCATCTCGAGTATAGTTGAAAATTGTCTACTATAAATTCAAATAAATGACACGGGTTTCTACTTTAAACTCTGTCATTCCGAGCTCTCAATAGCCTTTTAGGTTATAAACCTAAAAACATCAATGCCATTCTGAACACTGACAAACTTTCAACATTTAATATTAAGCATTAAACACATGCTAGCTATCACCTCCACTTCCCTCCTCCCTTGTCAAGAAGAGCGTTTCTTCTCAACTCATTCATGAATGCATGTGCAGGAATTGTTTGTGCACCAAAGGATGCCATATAAGGCGTTTCTTGTTGACAATCGACGAGTTTGAATTGATGTTGAATGAGTCGTTCGCACAATGCAGCAAAGCCAACCTTAGATGCATTGGCCTCATGGAAAAACATAGATTCGCCGTAAAATATTTTGCCTAATGCGATACCATATAGACCACCAACGATTTGTGATCCCAGCCACACTTCTACGGAGTGGGCAAAGCCCATTTGATGCAATTCTTGATAAGCCTTTTTCATTTCGGTGGTAATCCAAGTCCCATTTTGACCTCGTCTTGGCACAGCACTACACTGTTCAATGATGTGCGCAAAATGTGTGTCAAAACTTATGCGGAATTTATCTTTGCGAATAGTTGCTTTAAGGGATTTGGATAGTTTGAGTTCTTCTAAATACAATACCATTCTAGGATATGGAGTCCACCAAAGTAAAGGTTCGCCTTCACTATACCATGGGAAGATGCCAAACTGATATGCTAGTAATAAACGCTGAGGGTGTAAGTCTCCTCCTACGCATAAGAAACCATCATCAAAACATGTAAATGGATGGGGAAAAACGTGCTCATCAGGCGCTAAAACCTGAAGTGACACTAGGACTCTTCTTTGACCGTTTCGATAACAGCTGAAAGACCTCTATCTACTAAAGAATCTTTCATCGGCTTGAGAATATCGAAAGAGGCCGTTTTGACGCATGCCTTTCCAGAAAAGTGGACAATCAGGGATAATTGTTCGGATTGTTCGAATGTGTGACTACAAACTTCCATAAAACATTGTATCACCCAATCAAATGTATTGACATCATCATTGTACACTATTAATTGTGCAAATGTGCCGACTTCAGTGGTGGTCTCTTCCAACACTTCCTCTAAAACATCAGTATCAAAAACAGAACTCATGATTTATAAAGATTTTAAAGTTTCTTTAATCTTATCGAAATTTGGTAGATCACCTGCGCTTTCTAAAACTTCTGAGTATCGAATTGTTCCATTCGCATCAACTAGAAAAGCGGCCCTTTTTGATACTCCTTTCATATCTAGCACAAAGTCTTCATACAAAGAACCATATGCTCTGGATACGTCCTTGTTGAAATCAGATAGTAGAGGAAAATTATACTCTTGTTCTCCTTTGAATTTTTCTAGGGTAAATAATGAATCTACTGAAATCGCTAATATTTCAACATTCAAGCTATCGTATTCAGCTTTCTCATCACGCATTGTGCACAGTTCATCAGTGCAAACACCAGTAAAAGCCAATGGGAAAAACAATACCAATACATTCTTACCTCTGAAATCAGCTAGTGAAACCTCTTCTTTACCTGTGTTTCTCAATGTAAAATTCGGTGCCTTATCTCCTACTTTAACTACCATAATGTTATATTATTACAAGATGCAAAGATATGGAATTTTGAGGTTATCCTCCTGACTTTTTCTGTTTGCCATACCTAAATGATCTTGTATTTTGAACATGACAATATTCTCTTACATAAAACAAAGTGACTCTGACTGACAAACACATACGCCGATCTTACATTGAGCTGCATATTGCGGTCTTGTTTTGGGGGTTTTCGGCGATTCTTGCAGCATTGATTGAGATGTCTTGGTTTATGATCACTCTGTGGCGAGTTTTTCTTGCATCAATGGGCTTGTTCCTATTATTATATATACTAAAGATTCCATTCAAGATTCGCCGGAAAGATGTCTTCAAGTTTAGTGGCATTGCAGTGTTGATTGCACTTCATTGGTTGACATTTTTCGGTTCTGTGAAATTTGCAAATGCTTCTATAGCCTTAATCACTTTTGCTAGTTTTTCATTCATTATTTCCTTTTTGGAGCCTATCATCAATCGGACATCTTTTAGCCTCCTAGACACTATGTTTGGTCTTGTTATAATCCCAGCTATGTATATGATCGTGCAGAGTATTGATGCCTCTATGCATTTTGGTTTCGCAATAGGTATTGTCTCTGCATTACTAGCCGCTCTATTTGGGGTGCTCAATAAAAAATTGATTTCTCAAGCTGACCCTTTGGTTATCACCAGTATTGAAATGATAGCTGCTACAATTTTTTTATCTGTTCTTTTACCGGTCTGGTATTATATAAATCCTGATGACAAGTTAGTCCCAGCAGGAACAGACTGGATTTATCTAGCGGTCTTGGCATTGGGTTGTACATGCTTGGCATTCTATATATTGGTGCGAGCTCTGAGATACATTACTGTATTTGCACAATCAATGGTAATGAATCTCGAACCAGTGTACGGGATTATTTTTGCCATTATCATTCTCAATGACAATAAGGATTTGAATGCTTCCTTTTATATAGGTGTTTTCATTATTCTTATAACTGTATTTTTACATCCAATTATCAAGAGAAAATTTAGTGAAGTACCCCATTGATCCATCACATCAGTATTGCTCAAATCTATCTAGCCCAAACAGTCAATTATTGCAAGACATTGAAAAGAATACCTTTTTGCATACTGTTGATCCATTTAATTATTCTGGTCATCTGCAAGGCAGAATTCTGAGTATGTTTTCCAAAATGATCAATCCAAAGAAAATCCTTGAAGTGGGGACATTTACTGCATTTGGAACATTATGTTTGGCAGAAGGCTTACAAGAAGATGGTGAATTGATAACCATAGAGATCAATGAAGAAGTTGCCTTTCTTATTCAAAAGCATATTGAGGCTTCTCGTTGGAAAGATCAGATTCAAGTCAAATATGGAAATGCTAGTGAAGTCATGTCTCGTCTCGAGCCAGGCTTTGACCTAATCTTTATGGACGGCGCAAAGCGAGAATATGAGCATTATTACAAATTAGCTTTCGATTTACTACATCAAGGAGGATATATACTAATTGATAATATCCTTTGGAAAGGTAAAATCATTGCGGGAGATATGGATCCGCGCACAAAGGCTATGCGAGCATTCAACGAATTCATTATGAATGACACACGGGTTGAGAATGTTGTCCTGCCAATGTGTGATGGGTTTCAAGTTGTTAGAAAGATATGAGCTTCAGTCAACTAAATACTAATCCCCAAAATCCCAGTGCTCTTGAGCAAAAGGTGTTTCACCTCTTTGCGGTTTTTACTTATTTCAATTCAATCTGCTTGTCAGTAATCGATCCATCTCTTCTGCTGATAAATCCACACCAATAATATTCCCTTCTGGATTAATTAAAAACTTACTTGGAATATTGGTTACATCGTATGCACTTGCTAAAGCTGACAAACGCACAAATTGTACAACATCAACAACTTGATATTTCCATGCAAAGCCAAATCTTTTTGCCATCTTCTGCCATCGATCAGGCTTCTTCTCTAACGCAACACTGACAACCTCAAAATTTTGAGCATCCTTAAATGACTTGCCATGAAATTTATTGTACAGCCCGACAACCTTAGGACTATCTTGTATACAAGGCCCACACCATGAAGCCCAAAAATCCACTAAAACATAATTTCCTTTCAAATTGTCAATAGAAAATGAAGTCCCATCGATGAGTTCCGCTTCGATTGATGGTGCTTTTACACCATGCTCAACGTTAGGCGTTTTCAGGAACACATTGTAGACGAGAAGGGCAACAGCTACTAATAATAGAACATTCAGGATCTTTGACCACATACCTTTTAAACGTATTTAAACAGTTCAAAGATATTAAGGATTTATACAAATCGCTAGTAGCTAAGATTTATGTCCCCGTAGAAGGATATTTTGCTTACAAACAACCATCAATAAACGCTTCAAATTGAGCACCTTGGACTACTTCAAAACCAGAGAATAAATGTACTGCTGTGCCTGAGTCATAGTCAACATTCGCAGATGAGGCAATCAATTGAGTAGACTCGATGAGTCCATCAGTTTCATAAGATACAGTGCCAGTTTCTGACCCTGTCAGTCCTCCCGCGCCAGAAAAGGAAAAATCTGGAGGACATGGTGACTGAGTACACATTTCAGGAGCACCGTCCCCAATCCATGTTTGTATAGCATTAAATTCTGCTATGGTTAATGGGGTTCCTGCTAACGGCATGTTACTTCCACAAGATGCATTTGGAGCGTTTGTTACCCATTGCGTTTTATCAATTAGGGAACTTCCAGCAGCTGATGGGTCACCTGGTGTAACTCCAGGGCCACAATTATTACCACCTGCTAATAAACTTGCATACGTTGTCACAGTAAATCCACTTACTCCACCATGGCAACCAGCACATTTTTGAACCAAAATTGGAAGAATGTCATCATCATAGCTATAGCTTCCGTCAGAACAGGATTGACTTATTATTGTCGACAAGCTAACATTAGAAAATAATACAATGAGAATTAGTAGGACTTGACTTTTATTCATATAATTTTAATGTAATAAATATGCATCAAAAATTACATTAAAATCTTTCTCTAATTAACTATTTACCCTATGAAGACAAATAAAATACTGTATTGGATCTCAACGATTATAATGGTAGCCATTTTTGCCTTTTCGGCTGGCATGTACTTAACCAGATATGAGATGGTACAAGGATTCTTCGAACATTTGGGTTTTCCGATCTGGATCATCTATCCTCTGGCTATTGCCAAAATCTTAGGCATTATAGCAGTACTGAGCAAACAGTCCAAACTATTAACCGAATGGGCATACGCAGGATTTTTCTTTGATGCTGTTCTAGCAACAGCTGCGCATCAGATCGTTGATGGTGGTGGTATAATAATGTCAGTAATCGCACTGGTTGCAACTGTTGTTTCCAGATTTTTTCTGAATAGGCAATAGAAAGGTCAAAGCTCCAGCAATTCTCTGCTTGGGTAATATGTACAAAACGACATGTAACAAATATGAATCAACAGACAATTCATTTGCTTCACAGAACTGGTTTTGGTGTAACTGCTGACGAATTTGAATTTGCTAATGACAGCACAATAGAAGATGCAATAACATATATTTTTGACCAATCTCAATCAACGATTCCCATTATATATAAGGGTCAACATGAAGAAAAAATAAACAAGTTAAATAAAGGAAAGCGTGTCAAAGCAAGACTTGCAAAAAGGGTGATCGCAATGAGATGGCTACAACACATAGCCACTTGTAAAGAACAGTTGAGAGAAAAAATGGCTTTATTCTGGCATGACCATTTTCCTGTCAATATTGAGCATCCTGTATTTACATTAAAATATGTAAATACCATTAGACAACATGCACTCGGTAATTTTGGTGATTTATTATTTGCAGTTTCCAAGGAGCCCGCCATGATTTCCTATCTCAATGCAAATAAAAACGTCAAGGGTCATCCAAATGAAAACTTTGCCCGTGAGGTTATGGAATTGTTTACGCTTGGCATCGGTCATTATACAGAAAAGGATATAATGGAAGCCGCAAGAGCTTTCACTGGTTGGTTTTATTTAAAGGATGGAAAATTTGCATTTAGAAAAAGATTCCATGACAAAGGAGAGAAAACAATTTTAAATCAAACTGGAAAATTTAATGGAGATGATGTATTAGGCATCTTATTAAATACAAAGCAAACAAGTGTTTATATCACACAAAAAATATGGAAATACTTTACAGGAAACGATATCGACAAGCAATTACTTGACAAACTATCATCTCTATTTTTTGAGTATAAATATGACATATCCGTATTACTAAAAGAGATGTTTCGCTCAGTGGAATTTTATGAAGAAAAAAATATTGGTGTCCGCATTAAATCTCCAACTGAATTAATTATTGATGAAATGAGGCTTTGTCAAATTAGTATAAAAAATCCCGGATTTATGTACAGGCTTCAGGAAAGCCTTGGACAAATCATTATGTATCCACCAAGTGTTGAAGGTTGGAATTCAGGTAAAAGCTGGATTGATATGAACACCATATCTACCAGATTAGAATTAATTAACTATTTAATGGAGACAAAACCTCTGCATTCGAAAAAAGCTTTGCTAAGTCTGGAAGGGGATGAAGAAATCAATCGGCCAAAAAAGAATCCAACATTCAATCTTAATGTTGAAAGATTAAAAGAATTCTTTGAATTAAATATATCTGGAGCAGCAAGTCGAATGATGCTATTATTATATAATAAAGAATATAGTCATTTAAACTCTCTATTTAATTTATTGGCTCATCATTATCAAAAAGAAGAAATTACATTTGATGAAATTGTCAAATTACTCCTCAGTCAACCTGAATACCAACTTAATTAATGAATAAAAACAAAAAATTATTGGTGATCCAATTGTCTGGAGGTAATGATGGACTTAATACATTTGTCCCATTTGAAAATGACATTTACTACAACCTCAGGCCTAAAATAGGAATAAGAAAAAACGAACTATTGTCACTTGATGACTTACACGGATTTAATTCTAGTTTGTCATTTATGCATAAACTTTACTTGGATGGCTCTTTGAGTATAATCAATAATGTAGGTTATCCAGATGCGAATCGTTCTCACTTTCATTCTATGGATGTATGGCAGTCAGCTCTCCTTCATGACCACAAAAACACAACTGGATGGCTTGGAAGATATCTTGATATTCACAAGGATCAATTCAACACAAAAATAGCTGCAATTGAGACCAGTACTATTTTATCCACCGTTTTGAAAGGAGCTATTGAAAATGGCGTATGTGTAAATGATTTTCTTGCAATGCAAGAGGAGTTTGATAGGCCGTTATACGAAAATATTATTTCTCGAATACCGCATTTGGAATCTGACTCAACAAATGAATTGTCCTACATTTATAGGGTCATTCAAGATGGCCATTCAGGTATTGACTATTTGTGTTCTCAATACAACACACATGAACCTACTATTCAATTCTCTAAGGCGCAACTTGCAAAAGATTTAAAACTTGTTGCAGATCTAATTGTGTCAGAAGTAGAAACACAATTCTTTTATGTTCCATATGGTTCTTTCGACACACATGTTGGCCAACAGAATAAACACCCTCGATTATTGAAAACACTTGATCATACCCTTTTAGAATTTATTGCTGCTTTAGAAAAATATGACAAACTGGATGAGCTATGTATTCTTATCTTTTCAGAATTTGGAAGAAGAGTAAAAGAAAATAACAGCAAGGGAACAGATCATGGAGCGGCCAGCAATTGTTACGTTATTTGCAATCAATTGAGAAATCCTGGCATATTCAATGCCTTACATGACCTTAGCAGTCTGGATGAAGGCGATATTCCTTTCGACATTGACTTCCGTCGAATTTATGCAACTATATTAGAAGATTGGCTTGAAGTTGAAAGCAAAGACATTCTACATGAACGCTTTGAAAAACTAGACCTCTTCTCTCCCATCATCGCTTCTGTTTAAAGAAAATTGCGCTCGTGTCTTTACTCTTTCTTGGCATTCGGTTCCTACTGACAATTAAAGGGACACATTATTAGAACAAGTTCAAGCAAAAAGGTGTTATCTTTGTAGAATCAATCTAAATAGGAAACTATGGACACCACTACCACAACATCAAATCCGGTAATGCTCTATACAGAGCAAACACCAAATCCGGAATCATTGAAATTTGTGACAAATAAAATGCTGTATAGAGGTACGGCAGACTTTAGAGAACGACCATTGGCAGATGAATGGTCCCCTTTGGCTGCAGCCTTATTTGACTTCCCTTACGTGAAAGGAGTTTACATATGTAACAACTTTGTGACAATAACGAAAGAGCTTAATTATAAGTGGGAAGACTTAATGATGAAGCTCAAAGAATACATCAAAGGCTACGTAGAAGCTGATAAGGAAATTCTTAAAGAAGGTTTTGCGGAGGCGATGATCGAAATGGAAAAGGAAAATGGTGTAGGCTATGAATATACTGGAGATGAAGCTGAATTGGTGGTCAAAATCAAAGATTTAATTGACACCTATGTAAAGCCTGCAGTAGAAATGGATGGAGGCAATATCGAATTCAAGTCCTGGAAAGAAGGAATTGTAACAGTTGTCTTGCAGGGCTCATGCAGTGGTTGTCCATCATCAACAGTCACCTTAAAATCAGGCATCGAAGGAATGCTAAGACGAATGGTTCCTGAGGTAAAAGAAGTGGTTAGTGAAATGGGCTAATCTTGGCGTCTGCTTATGATTGAATAAGTAAAATAAAGAGCTGAATTAGTTTATTTTTAAAAAATAAAAAGAGGAGTGGTATAAAAATCACTCCTTTTCTATTTCAATCAGTTTGTTCATTAAGCTAAAAAAGAAATGATATAGCATGGAATATTCAGAATTATGTGAAGAGGTAAAAGCACTAAGTGCAGAAGCTGCGTTATTCATCAGAGAGGAATTAGAAAAAGTAACTTCTGGAGATATCAAAACAAAAGATCACAATAGTCTGGTAACTTATGTGGATCAAACTGCAGAACGGATGATTGTCAAACGCTTGACAGAACTCTTACCTGATTCATCCTTTATAACCGAAGAAGAAACTGTGGAGCAAACAGAGAGCGATCAAGTTTGGATTATTGACCCTTTGGATGGTACAACTAATTTCTTGCAACATATTCCTCATTTTGCGGTAAGCATTGCATTAAGAGTATCAGGACAATTACAAATTGGAGTTGTATATGATGTCATGAGAGAACAATGTTTTCATGCCGTAAAAGGTGGCGGTGCTTTTTGTGACGGTTCAGCAATTCATGTCAGCGACAAAAAAAGTATAGATGAATTTATGCTTGCAACTGGTTTCCCGTATTCAAATTCACTGAACTTTAAACCGCTGTTGCATATTCTAGAATACTGGATGAAAAATGCGAGAGGTATCAGACGCTTTGGAGCCGCTGCTTTAGACCTGTGTTTTGTTGCTGCAGGCAGGTTAGATTGTTATTATGAATCAACATTAAATGTTTGGGATGTTGCTGCAGGCATACTCATTGTTGAAGAAGCAGGTGGAAAGCTAAGCGATTACAAAGGGGGAATAGAATTTGGAATGGGCGCTGAAGTTGTTGCTTCAAATGGGCAAATGCATGATGCTATAATTGAGGTGTTACGTGAATATAATATTGAATAATGGCTTTGATGCAAAAGGACGATCAGCTAGAATTACAAACTAATTTATGCTATCTCTCTCATCGAAGATTCCAATTCCAGATAATTTTCTTTCGATAACCTGTGCAATGGGAGTCGTACCTGATTTCCACATAAACCTTTCACCTTCATTGCTGATTTTATTCCTACAGGATTTCCTTCAATGTACAACCACTTATGCAGATCATAGGTTTTAAAATTCCAATCTCTTGCGGTGACATAATCCTGATTGATTGCAGCATTAATCATTTCAGAAAATTCTTTTGGATAGGCATTGGCAATCACCGAAATGACACCATCCCCTCCTGCTGCAACCATTGGTAAGGCAACTTCGTCATCACCTGAGGTTACAAAGAAATGATCTGGTTTATTCTTGATTATTCTGGTGGCCTGAATGAGATCACCAGTAGCTTCTTTAATGCCAATGAATTTATCACTTGCTTTTGCTAGTCGTACCGTTGTGTACCACTCAATATTAGAACGGGTCCTTCCTGGTACATTATAGATAATAATTGGGACAGGGCTGACCTCGGCCATTGCCATATAATGTGCATAAATGCCCTCCTGTGAAGGTTTGACATAAGCAGGGCTGGAACTAAGAATGGCGTCAATACCATCAAAATTATAGTTCTTTATTTTCTTGACAAGTTCTTGTGTATTTGTTACACCAAAATTTCCTGCTACAATAGGTCTACGTTTGGCATTTTTCTCAATGACAAAATCTAAGATCTTTCTTGCTTCAACATCATTAAGTGTTGCTGTCTCTCCAGTCGAACCAAGCGGGACTAAATAATCAACTCCTCCTTCAATCACATATTCTATGATCTTACCATATGCTTCAAAATCCACTTCTGTATTATCATGGAATGGTGTGATAAGAGCAACACCTGTGCCTTTAAATGTATTTGCCATAGCTCAAAATTAAGGATCTATATCGAAAAAGACGGAAGTGGTTTGGGAATTTAAACAATCAAAGGAGTTTTTTTAGAGTATTGTACTCAATCTATTTTAACTGGTTAAAATAGCATTGGTATTTTGAATTAAGAAGCACTTTTGATCAGATGAAAATCTCCCATCTTAGCATATTTCTTCAACCGGTGATCGATCAGTTGTTTTGGAGTGAGTTCACTCAATTCTTCAATCTGTTTTTTGATATGTGTTTTTAGTGTTCTTACCATTTTAGGTGGATCAATATGTGCACCTCCGATCGGTTCTTTTATAATCTCATCAATCAGACCAAAGCCTTTCATATGATCAGCTGTCAATTTGAGTGCTTCTGCTGCGTCTTCTTTATGGTCCCAATTTCTCCATAGTATAGACGAACAAGATTCAGGTGAGATGACAGAATACCAGGTATTTTCAAGCATAAATACACGATCTCCAAGACCAATTCCAAGTGCTCCCCCTGATGCTCCTTCTCCGATGATATAGCACAAAATTGGCACCTTCAATTGTGCCATTTCAAATAAATTTCTGGCAATCGCTTCAGCCTGTCCTCTTTCTTCTGCTTCCAGTCCTGGATATGCACCAGGTGTATCGATCAGGCACACTACCGGATAATTAAATCGTTCTGCTAGTTTCATTAATCGCAATGCCTTCCGGTACCCTTCTGGATTTGCCATTCCAAAATTGCGGTATTGCCTCATTTTAGTATTGATGCCTTTTTGATGGCCGATGAAGACTATAGGATCTCCATTTATTTTCCCAATACCTCCAACAATAGCTTTATCATCTTTAAATTTTCTGTCTCCATGCAATTCAACGAAGCGCTTGCACATATTCTCTAAGTAGTACATGGTATAGGGACGGTTCGGATGCCTGGATAGCTGCACTTTTTGCCATCCTGTCAAGTTGGCAAAGATTTCCTTTGTTTTTACCTTGATTTTATCTTCAATCTCCTTTTGCTTATCAGTTGTATCAATTTCACCATCCTTGTCCACCTCCTGCAACTTATTCAGTTGTTCGTATAATTTCTCTAGTGGTTTTTCGAATTCTAAGAAGACCATTCTTATTCAGCATTGGTTTAGAGTGAAGCAAATCTAAACAAATTTTCTACTTGTGCTATACCGATAATGGTTTACTTTGGGAAATATACTTGTCACAGCTTGCCTTATCTCCACATTCTAAACAACAACTCTTCGATTGAATTCGTATATTAAATTACCAGAATCACGGCAAGAGGTCGAAAGACCTTTGCCTCAGCTATAGTTAAGCAAACAATCAAAAACAATCAAACAATCAAGCCACACTTCAGAACCTCAAAACCTAAGCCCTTATAACCTATATTATATGAAACGTGTATTGATCATCTTCGTAATTTCACTTTTCATCTACTCCTGCGGGGAAATAGAATATAATGTAGATCCAATTTTCGAACCATTCGTAGATGCGTTTGAAGAAGAAGCCAGGAAAAATGGATTGGACATTAATCTAGAAGAAGAAGGAATCACGATCGAGCTGAGCGATGTAAGACAAGTGGATGCTTCTGGTCGATGCACTACTGGACCTGGTCAACGTCGTATCGAAATCAACAAAGATGTCTGGCAATCTGGTTTTGAAGACTTCAAAAGACGTTTGATGTTTCACGAACTTGGGCATTGCATTCTAGGCCGTGGCCATAGAAACGATAAATTCAATAATGGCATATGGAAGAGTAGTATGCGTGGGAGTCCTCTGACCGATGTAGAGCAACGCACTGCGACACCTTATTATGGTTTCAGAAAAGAATATTACGATGCAGAATTATTTGATGAGTCAATAGCAGATCCTGAGTGGGCTAACATCTCCTTTGGAATTGATGAGGTCGATGATCAACAAAAAGAAAGCATCATTGAGGAAACGGACATCAATCGCTTTATCAAGGTGTTTAATGAAGACATCGAGGATTATGAAATTCAAACTAGATTTTTCTTTGATCAGTTACCCGCGAGTTTGACAGCATTATCATGGGAATCTGATCTAGCAAAATATGAGTTGCAAACAAGAGAAAACGGACTGTACTATCTCGAGGTATCTGATGCTGAAAATACCGAATGGGTTATATTTGGAGGTATCAATGCTGTCAATTTTGCTAATTCAAGAAAAGTGACTTTTACTGTTCGAAGACAGGATAATCTGGAAAAATTATTCATCAATGATGAATTTGTTTTTCATTTTGATGCTTTACCTGGAAGTTTGAAAACCGTCCGTTTTGATAGCAGACTTGGTGACGATAGAGTAAACCAGGCTTTACAAATAGATGAGTTTACTGTTTCTAAACTATCGCAATAATCAATCTTATCCAATCAATATTCCCTTATAATATCAGACATCAACTTACAAATGCAATTTTAGCCGTACTTTTGGTGTGCATTAGTGATTGTTTACAATGTAACAGGGAATCCGGTGAAAGTCCGGAACAGTCACCGCTGCTGTAAAATTCTGTACGCTTTGCAGATGCCACTGAATTTTGGGAAGGCGCAAAGTATGGAATTGAGTCAGAAGACCTACTAATGCAAAATCGCTGAGTACTTTCGGATGAAAAGTTGCGAATGACAAGCTCTTTAGGTTGCCTATATGTAGCACCCGTTTCCCTTTATACTCAGCAAACACAATTATGATGAAGATTCTATGTTGTCTTGCTGCATGTTTTGTGTGTTTGTCCTTGATGGGTCAAGCGGACACGAGTGTTGTGTTTTCTGAAATTCTCATTCAGGAATCAAGCTTGGATTATTCGACAGGGAAACAACAAGAGACAATTAAAAAACAACAATTAGAGCATCGTCAATTACCTGATTTGTTAAATCAACTACCAGGTGTTCATATCAAAAGTTATGGCTTAGGTAGTTTGGCAACGAGTACGATTAGAGGTGGCAGTTCTGGCCACACCTTGGTTCTGTGGAATAATGTCCCTGTACAGAGTCCATTATTGGGTCTATTGGATTTGTCCCTTCTGCATAGAAGTGCATTCGATTCTGCTACTATAGTAAAAGGAGGTTTGTCTTCAGTCTGGGGAAGTGGAGCTGTAGCTGGTCTTATTTCCTTAACGGAAAATGTACCATTAGACCAAAATACAGGCATACAATTAAGCAGCAGTATTGGTTCTTTTGGCTATAGAAATTATACAACTACATTCCAACTCGGAAGTTCGAATTGGTCATCAAAAACAGTTATTGATAGAGAAACAGCGATCAATAATTTTAGTTTTAGCGTCAGCCCCAACTTACCTAATCGATTACAAACGAATGCTGCTTTTCAGAAATGGAATGCAACACATACGTCACTTTTTCGTCTTTCACCAAACTTATCTGTTAAGCTCAATTATTGGTTTCAGCATGTTGATAGAGAAATACCTCCAACAACTACTCAAAATGTGAGCGAAGCAATGCAGGAGGACAGAGCACATCGTTTTGTGAGTACCATTAAACAGAAAGGAAGAGACTCCGAAACAGAATTGATCTTGTCTTATTCAACTGAAGAATTAAATTTTACTGATCCCTTGGCATCAATTGATTCGCCGAGTAGCTTTAATCGATATTTTGGCAGATTTATTTATAGCAATGCGATCAACACAGCATTGAGCCTTAAAGCAAACATCAATACAGAGCTAGCGACTGCAACAGCCAATGCATTCGCAGAGGATATCAGTGAAAATAGACTCTCAGGAGTACTACAAGCCAAGTACCAAAAACAAGATTTAGCAACAATATTCAGCATTAGGCAAGAGATAGTAGACGGCGAACGGATTCCAATAATGCCTTCACTTACTTTCGACTGGAAAGCAACAAACCACATTCATATTATAGCCAGTGTAAATCGCAATTATCGCTTGCCAACATTAAATGATCGTTTTTGGAGGCCCGGTGGGAATCCCAACTTGCTGCCCGAATCTGGATGGAGTCAGGAACTTGGTTTGAAGTTCAATACAAAAAAAGGAAAGCAGCAAGTTTCTGCATCAGCAACTGTCTATAACAGGAATATGTCCAATTGGATCCTTTGGACGATTGCAGAAGGATCTTCCTTTTTCTCTCCGTTTAATATAGCTAGTGTAAAAAGTAGTGGTATAGAACTTTCTTCTGCTTACAGTTACAGTTTGCCAAAAGGCATATTGAAATTCTCATTCAATTATGATTACACAAAATCAACGAATCAAGTTGCTCTTGATTTACCACGTATAGATGAGGGTGAACAATTGTTGTATACACCAGTACATCAAGGAAATATAAACTTGCAGTATGCTAACGATCGATTATCGATCAATCTAGAAACAGTTGCCAATGGTGCCGCGAAAGGCATCAATGAATCTATTGGCGCTTCTGTCATATCCAATAGCAGTATACGCTATCGTTTTTTAAAAGCACAAACCGATTACAAACTTGAACTATTTGGACAAATAAATAATCTATTTAATCAATCTTATTTTATTATTGAACGTAGACCAATGCCGGGAAGACATTTTCGATTTGGCATCCAATTAAACATACTTTAATGAAGACATGTATACTTTTTGCTTTTCTTTTATTAGCACAATCCTTCTATGCACAAGAAACGGTTGACTTTGAAACATTTGGAATAGAAGTCGATACATTTTTGGATGGTCAGGATGCCAATGGCGCATTTGTTACTGATTTAGTCACCTTACCAAATATATTCACTGTTGGAGATGGCTTTACAGCTTGGGAAGGTTGGGCAATTTCTTCTGTTACAGATAATGAGACTGCGGGTTTTGACAATCAATTTAGTGCTATTGCTGGAGAAGGAAATGGTAGTTCAGATACATATGCCGTTTCATTTAATTTTGGTCAAAATATC
>CAYNMW010000081.1:0-20454 GCA_964398295.1 uncultured Saprospiraceae bacterium
TGCCTCCAAAACACTAAAAATTTTATTGGAGCTATTATGCAGCAATCTACAGTCATTACTTTAACGAAAGAAGAATTAGCTGCATATGATGCGCCATTTCCTTCATTTATATATATGGCTGGACCTCGGACTTTACCGTCTATGAATGTTGGTTTAGTTGGTCAACAATTACCAGCATGGGAAAGACTTAAAACATTCGACAAGCCCTTTATCTCATTTATAGGATTAAAGGATACACTATTAGGTAAGCCAAGAATTCAGGATAAATGGATTAATTCTGTTCCTGGAGCGAAAGGCCAGGATCACGATCAGTTTGACAATGCGAATCATTTTATACAAGAGGATTTGGGGGAGGTTATGGCGGAAAGGGTGGATTTGTTTATTAAGAAGAATCCGATTTGAACCAACGTAAAGAGGGCAAAGCCCTTTTACCTGCCTGCCGGCAGGCAGGCTCAATACATACTCTTGAGTAAATAGCATTGAGCTCAAGTGCTTTGTTTAGTAAATAGCTTTGAGCCAAAGGGCTTTATTTAGTAAGAAGCCTTGAGCCAAAGGGCTTTGCCCTCTTGGCGGCATTGTAAGAGAAAATAATTTTAAATGTCAATAGTGTTCATCATATGGTCAACTGCCTTCCTAATCTACGCCATCTTCTTGCTATGGTACGTCGGCATCCGAAAACCCCTATCAAAAACCGAAATCGATCACTATATAAACGAATTAAAAAAATACAACAACAATTCCTCACAAGAATTAAAAGACATAAGAGAGTTCTTAGAAAATGACACAGGTAAAAGTTTTGTCATGGTGAATAGTATTTTATTGAAAGGAAAACCTGATCAAATAGAGGGAGTTAAAGAAGGAGATTCGTCTTTAAAGACACTGATTGCCTATCATAAGCCTTTTATGAAGATGATGTTTAAGAGGGGAGGGATTGGTATCTTTCAAGGTAGGGTAGCAGGTAAGTCTGTAGATGTGATTGGAATTGAGAATGCAGAGGAGTGGAAGATTTCAGGGATCAATAGATTCAGAAGTCGAAGGGATTTAATGGAGATATTAACCCATCCCACATTTCACGAAAAGCACGAATTGAAATTTGCGGCTTTAAGTAAGAGTATTGCATATCCTGTAGATCCTTGGTTTCAATTAGGTGGGTTGACAGTTGTCGTTGGACTTGCATTAGCGTTAATTGCAGCTATAGCTCATGTATTATACTTGACGTAAAATGATCAAAATCACTTTAGTCAGTATATACTGTACTTATACATACATATACAGCAATCAGAATAATTAAATAATATGATCAATCGAATACTACCACGAATTGTAGATAATAATTATCGAGGTCACAAAATAGCCTTGTGGTTTTACTATTTAATTACTGCAGTGACAATAGTTCGTAGTTTGATACATATGTTGAAGGATGATGGTGGCGCTCAAAGTATTGCTACGATTCCTCTAGACAGGTACACTGATGCTGGTGCGGCAACTGTCATTCTTATTTTCTCGTATTGGGGATTGAGTCAATTAATGTTTGGCATTATTCAATTCATCGTTTCACTTAAATATAAATCGTTAATTCCATTAATGTACTTGCTTCTGATCCTTGAGTGGACAGGACGATTACTCATTGGAATTTGGAAGCCCATCGAAACGTCTGGGCAAGCACCTGGTGGAATTGGCAATATGGTCTTGCCGTTTGTTTGTTTGGTGATGTTCTTTTTATCTGTTTATAAAACAAAGAAAATGCCATGAAAAAATTCATTTTTATTTCCGCCATCATCGAATTAGTCGCAGGCCTAATTTTATTTTTTGCCCCTCAAATTGTACCTGATTTATCTGCTGGCGAATCTAGTCATTTAGCCATGGCAAGAATGTATGGGGCAGCGGCTTTAGGTTTAGGGGTTTTAGCTTTCTATACTTGGAGACGCAGTGAGAATGCAGATCTAGTAAAAATATTCTTGGCATCCTTTTTAGTGTTTAATCTTGCTGCATTTATAGGAATTTTGTCTAGCTTTTTAGCTGGTGTATTCGCTAACCCAGGAGGAGCAATTTTGCATTTAGTATTGGGAATTTTCTCTGCTTACTTTTTCATTAGACATAATTTGGGACATCTATCAAAAGGAAAAAAATTATTGGCTGGAGGAGCAATAAGTTTGGCTACTATCATGACATTAGTTTCTCTTCTGCCTAATATTTTGCATCAAGCAGGATTACATCCAGATTATAAAAACTCGAAAACATATAATTTGGATGGAAAAAAAGCATTAATCATAACGACGAGTCACGGTGTGTTAAATGCACCTGGAGAAACGACTGGTGACCCAACAGGTGTTTTTGGATCTGAAATGACCGTTCCTTATTATGAATTTCAAGACGCTGGTATGACTGTAGATGTGGCAAGCATTAAAGGAGGAGAAATACCTGTTGATCCGCAATCATTTTTATTCATGATCAAATCAAAAGCTGATAACCGCTATTTAAAAGATGATGAGTTTAAGGAAAAAGTTAAACACTCTCTGAAGATTGATGATGTAGATTTTACACACTATGATGTCGTGTGGCTTGCAGGAGGATGGGGTGCTGCATATGATCTGGGACAGTCTGAAGTATTGGGTGCAAAAATAGAGGAAGCGTATTATGCTGAAGAACCTATAATTGGAAGTGTATGTCATGGTGCTTTAGGATTGATACAGGCAAAGGACACCCTTGGTAATTTTCTCATAACTGGAAGGGAAATGACTGGAGTTACAGACAAACAAATACTAGATTTGGGTATATCACTAACACCTTTACATCCGGAGACAGAACTTCGTAAAAGGGGAGTGATCTATAAAAGCAATACCGGTAATAACGATATGCTGGAGACAATTACTGTAATTGATGATGAAGGCCGATTCGTGACAGGGCAAAATCAAAATTCTGGACACGAGACGGCACAAAAAATAATGGCAATACTATATCAACGTTCTGGAAAACCAGTATTAAATTAATTATAACCCAATTATTGCAATGCAGGATTTAATTATAGACACTATTTCAGATGCCAATAAATTTGGTCAAACGAATAATTGGAAATTTCAAATGGCGGTGTCTGGTATTAAGAGAAAGGCTATTCTTGCAAGATTGCCAATCATTTCCTCATTTGTGCCTCTAAGCTATTTGACATATGTTGGAAAGAAATTGCCAGTGAATGGTTTGCTAGCGCATGGAGGTGGACCAATCCATCCAGGTGGCACAATTGAAGAAGATAAATGTTGTCTCCATCCATTACAACTAGACCCTGATGATCCCGATTTTATTAAGAAGACATCCGGTGGTTTGAATATGATTTCTGATGATGAATTCGAACCGGCATATCCTGATAAAATCATTGGCAATTTTACAGCATCCAATCGATTTCTTACAAATGTTTCCCGAGACTTTTTAGGCTCCTTAATCGACCGTAAAGTTATTCCTCAAAAAAATAATAGACAACGAGTTCAAGCTTATTTGAATAGTGTTGTAGAATGTGACAAGCTTGATCGAAAAATTATTTTGGAACAAACAGCAACCTTCGCTTTCCGATCTTCAAAGAATCCCAAAGAATGGCATGAACCGATTACTGACTCCATCCATGGTATCATGTTTTTTGAATGGGGCGTGCAAGGTCAGGTCTTTAATGGAATCATTCTAGGAGGGACAGGAAAGTATGCTGGTGCATCTGGAGAATTTACAAGAGAAAGATTATTGGCTCCTAATTTTGCTGGAGCCGAGACATTTAGAATTACATTTCCGGGATTGCCAAGACCAGATTATTGGCCCGCTTGAATTTGACACTTTAAGCCAAAGGCTTATCTGTCTTTAGCCGAAAACTTTAAATTATAGTATGAATAAATTAATTTTAATCGTTATAATGTCCTTCATGACAATGATAATGTCTGCTCAGGAATTAACCGAAGCCATTTGGTTGACTGGTGAAGAAAATACCAAGATTGAAACCTATCAAAAAGATGGAATGTGGTATGGGAAAATTATTTCTTCTGATAATCGAAAAGCTAAAATTGGAAAAGATATCCTGCATGAATTTAAACTTGTAGATGGAGAGTGGACAGGAAAGTTGTTTGCTGCAAAGAGAAATAAAATGATGGATGCTATTATCGTTCCTAAAAAGGATGTGCTAGATATTACGGTATCTGCAGGGTTTTTTAAAAAACAAATAAGCTGGCAGCGAGAAACAGATTAGTTTAAATGTTGAAAAAAATGACTGTTATAAATTACATGCAAAATCTTCTCGTCAGCTGTTTAATACTATTAAGCATCGTGCAGGATTGTGTAGGACAAGAAAATGAAGTCCAACCAAATATAGTCTTGATACTTGTTGACGATGCAGCCCTTCAGGATTTTGGAATTTATGGTGGTGAAGCTGCAACGCCTAATATTGATATGCTAGCTAATAATGGCACTTTATTTACGCAGTATCGTGCAACGCTTATGTGTGCGCCGTCTCGAGCGATGTTAGTGACTGGCTATGATAGCCATCTGACTGGTGTACCTAATCTTCCAATATTCACACCGCCAGATTATGCTGACAAACCTGGATATAAAGGTATTTTGAATAATGAGGTGGAGACTATTGCCACTCGATTAAAGCGATATAACTATCGAACTTATACGACAGGTAAGTGGCACTTAGGACATACGGAAAACACTCTGCCTAGCAAGCGTGGATTTGATCGCACATACATCCTAGATGCTTCTGGTGCAGATAACTATGAACAAAGACCGTATCTACCGACGCAGGAATCTAAGCCGCCATGGTTTAAAGACGGTGAGCGAATTGATCTCCCAGATGATTTTTATTCTTCAAAAAACCTTGTTGATGAGATGATTCAATTTATGGATGAAGAAGAGAAAAAAGAAAATCCATTTTTTGCTTATCTAGCTTTTCAAGCCATTCACATTCCTGTTCAAGCACCAAAAGAGTACACTGAAAAATACATCAAAACATACGAACAAGGATGGGATGTCATTAAAAAGAAAAGGTTTAAAAATGCTAAGGACTTACAACTTATCCCAAGCGAATCTGTCATGGGCAGTATGCCAGAGGGTCTGAGAAATTGGAACGACTTGGATCCTGAAAAAAAACGATACATGGCAAAAGCGATGGCAGTTAACGCAGGCATGCTTGAGTCAATGGATCATCACATTGGTCGTTTAATTAATTATTTAAAGGCTCAAAGTAAATTTGACAATACGACTTTTATTATCACCTCAGATAATGGTCCTGAAGCTAGTGCTGTTGGAGATGTTAAATCTATGCAGCTTTGGATGAAGTACGTCGCAGGTTATCATACCGATTTTGATCGATTGGGTGAAGAAGGTTCGTTTAATTATATCGGACCTGAGTTTGCAAGCGCCTGTGCTGGGCCTAGTTCATTTTTTAAATTTTATGCTGGGGAAGGAGGGCTGAGAGTGCCACTCATTATGTCTGGAGTTGGCATTCCTCAAGGAGAAACAGAGTCTGCTTTTTGTAGAGTCACAGACATCACGCCAACTATTTTATCCTTGGCGGGAATTGATAAACCTCAATTAGCAGCGGCAGGACCAATGACGGGTCGAAGTATTTATCCACTTCTGACAAACGAAAAGGAGGAAATATATGAGGACAATGAACCAATCGGAATTGAAGCTGCTGGTCATGGAGCATTATACAAAGGGGAATATAAATTGGTGCGCAATGGCAGGCCATATGGCGATGGTATTTGGAAACTATACAATATTAAAAGTGATCCAGGAGAATCGAATAATATAGCTGAAACGCAACAGGATAAATTCAGTGAGCTAATAGTAGACTACGATGAATACACAAAAGAGTATGGTGTATTAGAAATGGGTATTAACTATGAACCACTTAATGAAATTCAGAGTAAATTTCTGGCACAATTACGACAATCAATAAGACCTTGGTTGATTGGGTTTTTAGTTTTGATAGTTGGTATTTTTCTGGTCAGAAAAATACGACGCTCGCGCTAGATTTAACAGGTTTTGGAAACCTGTCAAATCTGCAGCGCAGCGTTAGGGTGTTTAAAATTCTGATGAATCTGCCGAATACTTATAAACTTCATGGCGGAGATGAAATTCCTCTTGAGACTCAAAAACTTCTAATAAGCCATTCGGGTCAGTGTGTTGCCATTTCATTCTCTCTCTGTAAGAACTCCAAGTATACTGATCATAATCAACAACATATCCATGATGAATCGGATTGTGATGTACATAGCAGATCGCTGTTTTGAGATAAAAATCTGTATCAAGTAATTTTCGCCTAAATGACTTTTGAAAAAGACTACCAGTTCGATATTGTTGCTTGTTGATCGCTTTTGCGTATCCAAGTAAGAAACGTCTGAATCGTTCACTGATTGCCCAAGTGAGGAGGTGGTGGTAAAGCTCTTGGCTGTGCAGCTCTGCTAGATTTAACAGGTTTCCAAAACCTGTCAAATCTGACGCGCTGGGGTTTTTAAAACCTGTCAAATCTGACGCGCTGGGGTTTTTAAAACCTGTCAAATCTGCAGCGCTGGCAGCACTTACCTCTTTACTAACTTTATCAATCAACTCACTATGCTTCCTAAGAAACAACTGATCAATCTTTTTAAAATCCAATTTTGCTCTCTTAGCTATTGTCTCTTCGTCATTAACTTTAATAACAAGGTGAAAATGATTATCCATCAATACCCATGCGTAAGTCTTCCAATAGTTACGCATATAGTCAAAATATTTTTGAATGAAATATCGATAGTTATCCTCAGTAAAAAAGATTGCCTGTCTATTGATGCCTCGATTAAAAATGTGATAAGATAAATTAGGACGCAATGGAATTGCCATGTCATCGATCGCAGTCATAAGTTGTTGTTATTTAAATTGTGTTGTAAAGTTGAAAATGTTAAAGTTTAAAAATTAAGTATAAATCATTATCATTCTGAGTGCGTCGCAGTGGAGTTGGTGACAGGAAGGAAGTGTTGGTAATATTTATTTCTTTGAAATAATTCCTAAACTTGCCAAGGTTTCAAAATCCAACTGTCCTACTGGCAATTCGTTTTCTTTTTGAAAAAGTACCAACGCAGCTTTGGTCTCTTTCCCCAAAATGTTGTTAATTCCTGTTTCTCCTAGGTAACCTTTTTCAACCAATGCGAATTGGACTTTTTTCACCAAATCTTTTGTTACATCTTTTCCACAAACAACTTCTCGCCATTCAGTCCACCCACCTTTTGAAATAAGTTTTTTTGATTCATAAACTTCATATGATAGCTCTCCAGCCAGACTTGGATTTATAGGTATTTTTACTTCTTTCGTTAGCTCTTCCACATCAATCAGGCACCATACCAAACAATCATTTGGATCATCGCTCTCACAATCTTTATCTGCTTTTTTTGTTACCCACTTTTGACAAGAGGGATGAAGTTCAATAAGCTCAATATCATAATCAATATTTTCAATATTCGAATAGATAGGGAATGAATCTGTGATGGTTAAAAATTTATCCTGGATTAAACATTTAGCAAAGCACTTTCCTGGTTCTGAAGGCATGCGGGCTTCAGGCTGTGCATTTAAATACAAAGTTGTTAAGTTTAGGATCAGTATGGTTAGAACAGATCTGAAATTTATTTTGAAACTGTTAATACTAATCTGTAACATTATTAATTCTTTATTGTCTGATCTTTTGTTCTACTTAATTATAATTTCAGAATAGCAATATACTTATTATTTTGCTATAATAGCTTGCTGCGGATTTTTTGTAAAAAAAGTCGCAATTAATAAAGTAAATACAACAATACCAATCACATAAGAAGCCATATCATAATTCCCCGAAAGGGATAAAGACTGACTAAATAAAATAGGCCCAATGGCACTCGAGAAAACAATTAAAGTCATCGCCTGACCTGTAATTGAACCCAAATGTTGACGACCAAAAAATCTAGGTAACAATAGAGAGATGAACATAGAGGCAATACCAGATGCAGCTCCATAGCCAATAATTAACAACCAATAACCAATTCCTTTTTCATTAAGTGAACTGACACCTATAATCCCAATTAAAAAAGATATGCCAAAGTAAAAAGCCAGGTATTTTATTTTGACATGATCACTAATTAGACTACAGCTAATTGTTGAAATTATGGCTACAATTGCGATCGGTTGAAAGATGCGCATTGCTGCAGGTCTGTCTAATCCTAGTTCTGTAAATATAGACACCACATGAAAAGTGAAGCCAGTCATATATAAACCAAATAAAGCTGGCAAACTGCAAAGAACCCAGAAGCTATAATTTTTCCGAGTTTCACTTAAGGTAAATTCTTTGCGAACAGGAAATTTATTAACCTTAGTTTTTCCTTTTGTTGAAGACAAGCCATCAGGAGTCAGACCGTATTTCTCTGGTGCATCTTTAAAGAATAGAAAAACAAAAAGAGGAAAAATAATGGCAACTATTATCGCAAGTATAATCCAAGCTCTAGACCAATCATTTGCTGAAATGAGGAAGTCGAAACCTACAGGTGCCATCGAAAAGCCGTAGGCCGAAACAATACCAAGTATACCAACTGCAAGCCCTCTTCTCACTTCAAACCACTTGACAATCATCGTTCGACAACTTAGAGTCAAAACACCTTGTCCAAAAAAACGAATGCAAACGAAACCAATAAATAACAACAGCATTGTACTTATTCTATGATCACCAATAAGATGTGTTAAATCATCTATTTGACTCAAATAAAGGAGTGAAAGCCCTAGACCAAAACATGCGGATAATGCTGTTTTCATGGCACCAAAATGATCAAAAAATTTACCTGCTTTTGTAAGAAGAATGGCACTCGTCATCGTGCCACACATGTATGCAAAGCTGAGTTGGTTTCTGCTCAACGAAAGAACCTCAAGCAAACTGTCGGTAAATGCGGATACACCAATTGTTTGACCAGGTGCGCTCATCAATAAGCCGATTGATCCGGCAATTAAAATAACCCATCCATAAAAGAAAGGCCAATGTTTAGGAGAAGTAAAAAAGTTGCCTTGTTTCATTTAAGATTTGGATGTTGCATAATGGAATTAGATTCAAAATGAAGATGCTAAATAAAATAAAAGGTCAATGAAGCGAAGCGGTCAATTATCCTTTTATCCTTTCCGAATTCAACCAATTGCGATATTTATTGGCATTCCTCTCATGTGCACTGACTGTCTTTGCAAATGCATGCTCAGAATTATAACCTGGCTTCGCGCAAAAGTAAATGTAGTCGTGGTTTTCAGGATTAAGCACAGCGTCAATACTTTTAATCGAAGGCATATAAATTGGACCTGGAGGAAGACCGACATTACGATAGGTATTATAGGGGGACTCTACTGCAAGATGTTTATTGAGGACACGCCTTATGGTAAAATCTCCAACAGCAAAAACAACAGTAGGATCTGCCTGTAGCATCATTCCTTTTCGAAGGCGATTCAAATAGACACCTGCAATGATTGGTTTTTCATTATTTCGTATGGATTCTTTTTCGACAATAGAGGCAAGGGTATAGACTTCCTCTTTTGTTAAGCCAAGTGCTTCGGCTTTACTAATTCTATCATTACTCTCCCAAAATTTCTTGTGTTCCGATTTCATCCGACTTATCAATTCTTCTGCTTCGGTATCCCAGAAAAAATTGTAGGTGTTAGGAATAAATAAACTCAATACATTTTCTCTTGTTAATCCCAATTCAGTCAATGTACTTGGTGCAGTAAGTTTTTGCAAAAATTGTAAAGAGTCAGTTTCAAGATAGGAGGTAAGCTTACCTGATAATTCTTCAACTGTTCTGACATTATTAAAGGTGACCTTAGTAGGAGCTTGATTGCCAGATCGCAAATGACCAATAAGTTGTCTATTATTCCAATTGGGCTGTATTTGATAGCGACCTGCTGGGACTTCTGCTTTGTTGTATTTCATTAATGAAGCGATCCTAAAAAATGAAGTACTATCAAGCAAATAGTTTCCATTTCGCAATTGCGTATACACATCTTGGAATGAAGATTTGGATGGTATAACCAATTGTAGGTCTTCCTTGTCCTGATTGATGTTAGGTGTATAAATAGATCGGTAGAAGGTAAAACCAATAATTAACCCGATGATCAGCAAAAAGAAAAACAAGAAGGAAAGAATACGCTTCATTAATACTGTTCGCTTTCATTTGGAAAGTCTCTAGACTTAACGTCTTCTATATAGCGTTCTGTTGCCCCTTTGATCTCTTCATATAAATTTAAATACCGTCGCAAGAATCTTGGGTTAAACTCCTTTGTCAGACCTAGAACGTCATGGAGTACCAATACTTGCCCGTCGCAATGAGGCCCTCCTCCAATGCCAATCGTCGGCATTTCTATGGACTCTGATACTTCTTTTGACAACATAGCTGGGATCTTTTCTAGCACCAAACCGAAGCAACCAATCTCATCTAATAGTTTTGCGTCCTTCATAAGTTTCGCAGCTTCTTCATCTTCTTTTGCCCGAACTTTATAGGTGCCAAATTTATAGATCGATTGAGGAGTTAACCCTAGATGACCCATGACGGGTATGCCAGCAGATAATATTCTGGTAATCGATTCAAGGATTTCCTCTCCACCTTCTAGCTTGACAGCATGTGCTCCGGATTCTTTCATTATACGTATAGCTGAATCCAACGCTTTCAAAGAATTACCTTGATATGAACCAAAGGGAAGGTCAACAACAACCAAAGATCGTTTGACTGCCTTGATGACAGATTGTGCATGGTAAATCATATGGTCCAGCGTAATCGGCAATGTCGTTTCGTGACCAGCCATTACATTGGAAGCAGAGTCACCTACCAAAATGATATCTATACCTGCTTCATCGATTATTTGGGCTAGAGAAAAATCATATGCGGTGAGCATAGCGATTTTCTCACCCTTTTTCTTCATGTTTTTTAATGTATGAACAGTTACCCGTTTGACTTCCTTTTTTGCTGTAGACATTAATTGGTATTTAATCGGATCGAAAGGTACACATAAGAGCTAATATCATGATAGTATGTGTTCGAGATTCTAGGGATTACAACCTATACCCAATTTTCAAATCGACATCAAATTCAAAACCATTAGGACTATCTTCAAATGGTTGACTACTGTAAACGAACGTAGGAAAGATTTCAATGATCCAATTCTTCTTTACCACCCATTTGTTACCGAAGTTAATGCCAAAATTCGATTCCAGTAGACCACTATTAATTACTTGTGGACTTGTAGTCTGAAATGAAATCACTGCCAAAAGATCGGTTAACTCTCTTTCCCTGCTAAGTAAGATTTCCCATGAAATATATGGGCCTATAAAAAATCCTTTACCTTGCTGTTTTGAGTTTGTATAGAATCTACCACCGAATTCAGGAATAAATTTGGAAGCTGAAAATGATGTTGATTCTTCATTTTGTATAGGAAATATATTGAATTCATCGTTGCTTAGGTCAAAACCTGCACTGAATGCTACTCCTAACTTTCCATCAAAAATGACCTCATATGATGGTATATAAACATCCTTAAGTATTCTATTGGCATTAAGTTTTACATCATGGATAACTTGGCCATTCAAGGATTGATCAAAAATGGCAAATAGCAGTAAGCAAATGGTTGTAATTCTGTTCATTATTTTAATATAAAGTATTTTGGAAGATATGGAATCTTACTAATACTTGCCTAAGTCGGACATTTTGACAGTCGTTTACTGGTCTAAATTATACCTCTTGTCAGTCAAATTAGTCGTTTTGACATGATTTATATATTCAATTGAAATGGCACATAGATTGACATTACTGGTGTAGTTATTAATCAGAAAATAGATAGACATGAGTAAAATAATTGGCATTGACCTGGGGACTACCAATTCCTGTGTTGCCGTAATGGAAGGTAATGAACCAGTTGTCATTCCTAATGATGAAGGTCGACGGACAACACCATCAGTTGTGGCATTCCTTGATAATGGAGAGCGGAAAGTAGGGGATCCGGCTAAACGTCAGGCTATTACGAATCCGACTAGAACAATTTCTTCAATCAAACGATATATGGGTGATCGTTTTTCTGAAGCAGCAAATGAAATTTCAAAATCAGCATATAAGGTAGTAAAAGGAGACAATGACACTGTCCGTGTAGAAATTGACGATAGAAAATATACGCCGCAAGAACTCTCCGCAATGGTCCTTCAAAAAATGAAGAAGACTGCAGAGGACTTTCTAGGTACTGAAGTAAAAGAAGCAGTGATTACTGTTCCTGCGTATTTTAATGATTCTCAACGACAAGCAACGAAAGAAGCTGGTGAAATAGCAGGTCTTGTTGTCAAAAGGATCATCAATGAGCCTACAGCAGCAGCATTGGCATATGGTCTCGATAAGAAAAATGCAGATCAAACCATTGCGGTTTATGATTTAGGTGGAGGAACATTTGATATTTCAATATTAGAATTGGGAGATGGTGTATTTGAAGTGAAATCCACCAATGGAGATACACACCTTGGTGGTGATGATTTTGATCAAGTGATCATTGATTGGTTAGCGTCTTCATTCAAAGATCAAGAGAATATTGATTTAAGAAAAGATCCAATGGCATTGCAGCGTTTGAAAGATGCTGCAGAAAAAGCTAAAATCGAGTTATCATCTTCTACAGAAACGGAGATCAATTTGCCGTATATAACAGCGGTTGATGGTGTTCCAAAACACCTTGTACTTAAGTTAAGCAGAGCAAAATTTGAGCAGTTAGCTGATGATTTGGTACAACGAACATTGAAGCCCTGTGCTGAAGCATTAAAAGATGCTGGAATGTCAAAATCAGAAATTGACGAAATCATTCTTGTTGGAGGTTCTACCAGAATTCCAAGAATACAGGCAGCCGTAGAGGAGTTTTTTGGTAAGAAGCCAAATAAAAGTGTGAATCCTGATGAAGTAGTTGCAGTTGGCGCTTCTATCCAAGGTGGTGTATTAAGTGGAGATGTACAAGATGTATTGTTATTGGATGTGACGCCATTATCACTTGGTATAGAGACAATGGGTGGTGTATATGATGTTGTGATCGAGTCAAATTCTACCATTCCTACCAAGAAACAAAAGACCTATAGTACAGCTGGTGATAATCAACCAAGTGTGGAGATTCACATTTTGCAAGGGGAGAGACCCATGGCAAGAGATAATCGTTCAGTAGGTCGGTTTATCCTTGACGGAATTCCACCAGCACCAAGAGGGATGCCCCAGATTGAAGTAACATTCGACATGGATGCCAATGGAATTTTGAGTGTATCTGCTAAGGATAAAGGCACGGGTAAAGAGCAAAATATTCGTATCGAAGCTTCTACTGGTCTGTCTGATGAAGAAATTGCAAAAATGAAAGCAGAGGCTGCTGAAAATGCAGAATCTGACAAGCAGACAAGAGAGAAAGCGGATAAATTTAATGCAGCCGATACCTTGATCTTCCAAACAGAAAAGCAGATCACCGAATTTGGTGATAAAGTGCCAGCTGATAAAAAGGAAGCAATCGAGAAATCTTTAGCTGATTTGAAGGAAGCCCATAAGACAGAAGACTTGGAGAAGCTTGATCCTGCGATGGAAGCCTTGAATCAAGCATGGCAGGCAGCTAGTGCTGAGATATATGCGGCTCAACAAGAAGCTGGTGGAGGAGATCCTGGAGCTGCTCAAGATCCTGGAGCTGGCGGAGGAGATGCCAAAGGTTCTTCCGAAGATGAAGTCACAGATGTTGAATTCGAAGAAGTAGACGATAAAGCTTAGCCATAGTTAAGTAATTATATAAAGTACTAAAACCCTGGTAACGTATGTTATCAGGGTTTTTTGTTTAGATTATATTTAATTGAACTTTAGGTTAAAAATGGTTGAATTTTAAGGACATATGATAAGTAGTGATTATATTTGACTATTAATTAGTTAGTTCCACTGGTCTCACATTAAGAGTAACTACCTGCAATCGTTAAGCCCAATTTTCGATTATTATTCAACGCATTCTAAAGTTCTAATTACTTATAACTACAATCATAATTATGAAGAAACTAATTCTAGTATTTGGTATACTATGCTGTATATCAAGTATGTATGCACAAGGAGTCACCAGTTCGTCCATAAATGGAAGAATTACCAGCCTGAATGGAGACCCGCTAATTGGTGCAAATGTTGTCGCAGTACATGCGCCTACCGGTAGTTTTTATGGAAACACGACAGACCTTGATGGCTATGTTCGAATTGCAAATATGCGTGTAGGAGGACCCTATCGCATTTCTATTTCTTATACTGGTTATGAAGAAATTGTAAGAGATAATGTATACTTGACTTTAGGTCAGGCATATAAAATCAATAGCCAAATGTCAGAACAAGCGGTGACTTTGGATGAGATTGCCATTGTTTCTAGTCGGAGTGATGTTTTTGATGGGACAAGAACTGGAGCAGAGACGACAATATCAGAAAAACAAATAGCTGTTTTGCCTACAGTTGCAAGAGCAATTGGAGATTTTGCTCGGGTCACTCCTCAGGCTACAGTCACAGAAGGCAATGACGGTTTTTCCATTTCATTGAATGGTGTGAACAATAGGTACAATGCTATATATATAGATGGTGCTGTGAACAATGATGTATTTGGTTTGGCAGGTTCTGGTACAAATGGTGGTCAGACAGGAGTATCTCCATTTTCTGTAGATGCCATAGAGCAATTCCAAATATCCCTGGCTCCTTTTGATGTCAGACAAGGTGGATTTGCTGGTGGTGCGATCAATGCAATTACCAGATCTGGATCAAATGATTTTGAAGGTTCTGTATATACCTTTATCAGGAATCAAAATTTAGCGGGAAGAACACCCACAGACGATGATACCAGAGAGAGAGAAAGGCTAGCAGATTTTTCTGCCAATACCACAGGATTCAGATTAGGTGGGCCATTAAAAAAGGATAAAATATTTTTCTTTATCAATGGTGAATTCCAAAACGATAATATTCCTTTACCATTTGATTTTCAAGATTATGATGGTACTAGTTCACTGGCTGATCTGCAAGCTCTTGAAAGTAAGCTTAATGGATTTGGCTATGATCCAGGATCATTTACAGATAATGTAACCTCACTTGAAAGTCAGAAGTTTACTGCTAGACTTGATTTCAATTTGAGTCAAGCACACAAATTAACCTTGAAGCATTCATTTGTTACAGCTGATAACATTGAGGGTAATCAATCTAATTCAAGAGATATTTTTTATAGTAACGCCTCTGAAGCATTTAAGACCACTACAAACAATTCTTCTATTGAATTGAATTCTGTCATAGGGTCAAAGTTTGCGAATAACCTGATAGTGGGATTTACAGCGGTTAGAGATGATAGAGATCCAAATGGACAACCATTTCCATGGGTTCAAATCGATGATGGAAATGGTGCCGAAATTACCTTCGGTTCAGAGCGTTTTTCTACAGCCAACCTATTGAACCAAGATGTGTTCACGCTTACGAATAATTTTGAGATATATAACGGTAAACATACATTTACTTTGGGCACACATAATGAGTTTTATAGAGTAGATAACTTATTTCTAGCCTTTAATTTTGGTGAATACAACTATAACAGCTTAAGTGATTTTATTACTGATCAACCTGCTGGTTTTTACCAACGTGTTTTCTCTTTAGTTGACAATGAAGTTGGTGATGATTCTCAAGCTATTGCCTCATTTACAGGTGCGCAGTTTGGTTTCTATGCACAGGATGAGATTCAAGTAAGTGATAGATTTAAAGTGACGGCTGGAATAAGATTAGACATTCCATCATTCAGTGATACACCTGTCAATGACCAATTTAATAATGAAACGGCACCATTGATTGAATCATTTGGATATGATTTACAAGGAGCTAGAGTAGGAGATTTTATAGGGACACAATTTGCATTTTCGCCTAGGCTTGGATTCAATTATGACCTGACAGGTACACAAACCACTCAACTAAGAGGTGGTATAGGTGTATTTACCAGTAGGGTGCCTTTGGTTTGGCCTGGTGGAGCATATAATAACTATGGTTTTAATGCAGGGTTTACATGTTGTTTTGATCAAGTGTTTAATCCAGATATCAATTCGCAACCACCTGGAGAAGTTGATGTCAATAATCCTACACCAAATGGTACTGTAGATTTATTTGCTAGCGATTTCAAGCTGCCACAAGTATTAAAAATAAATGCAGCAGTAGATCATAAGTTAGGCAACGGATTCATCACAAATTTTGATGCCATATATAACAAGACACTACAAAATGTTTCTTATCAAAATGTCAATTTAAAACCAGCTACTGAACAATTGACTGGTACAGGAGATGACAGAAATCTATATAATAGAAGAGATGAAATCGATCCTACTTATGGTAGAATTCTATTGGCTTCGAATACGTCTGAAGGATATACATATAACTTGACTGCGTCGATAGCTAAGCAATTTACAGATGGATTTAGTGGTAGTTTAGCTTACTCATTTGGTGATGCATTCTCTGTATTTGATGGCACGTCATCACAGAATTCATCTCAATGGAGAGGATTACATTCCGTCAACGGTAGGAATATTGATCAGCCATTATCGAGATCTGATTTTTCTCAAGGTCATAGAGTTTTGGGTATTGGTACATATGCGGCTAATTGGTTGGGAGAAACACTTAGAACGACTATCAGTTTGTTCTATGAAGGACAGTCAGGAAGACCATTTTCTTATATCTATAATGACAATGGAAACTTGAATGTTGAAGATTCTAGAGAGCGATCACTACTCTATGTTCCTGTAGATCAAAATGACATTGTTCTGGTAGCAGATGATAGATCAGTACAAGAGCAGTGGGCAGATTTGGATCAATTTATTGAGTCTGACCCATATTTATCTACAATTAGAGGAGGTTATGCTGCTAGAAATGAATCAAGAGGACCTGCTAGCCATGTTGTTGATTTGAAGTTCTTGCAAGATTTTAACTTGAATGCTGGTGGATTGAAACATACATTCCAATTCTCATTGGACGTGTTTAATTTCACAAATCTGATAAACTCGAATTGGGGTAGAAGAAGATTCGTGGGTCAAAGTTTCCAGCTATTGGATTTTGAAGGATTCATAGATGGGACAAATACGCCAACCTTCACTTTTGGAGGAGTTGAAGATAACGATACAACAATTGGAATTGATGATGCAGGTATTCAAAGTTCCAGATGGCAGATGCAAGTAGGACTTAGATATTTATTTGGACGTAGTACACCAGTAAGAGCCAAATCTGTATCTAATGTGGTTGCCCCTGGGACGACATTAGGCCCTGGAACAAATATCCCAGCTAACAGGAATAGAAAAGCAGATTCAGACGGTGATGGCATCAGAGACAGTAAAGATGTTTGTCCCAATATTCCCGGTCTCAGAAAATTCAAAGGTTGTCCAATGAGTGAAGCAGATATGGCTGCTGAGGCCGAGGCTAAAGCTCAGGCCAAGGCAGAAGCAGATGCTTTAGCTGCAAAGGCAAGAATGGAAGCTGAAGAGAAAGCGAGAATGGAAGCTGAAGAAAGACAGCGTGCTGCGGCAGAAGCTGCTAAAAAAGCTAAAGAAGAGGCTGAAATGAAAGCTAAGGCAGAGGCCGAAGCTAAAGAAATGGCCGAGGCTAAAGCCAAAGCTGATGCAGAAGCAAAAGCGCGCGCAGCTGCTGCAGCTGTGAAAACCAGAAATGCAGAAATGTCTAAAAGATTCAGAGCAAGTCTTCAGGGATTGAAGTTTAATTCTTCTCAATCAACATTCAAACAAGAGTCATTTGCACGAATGGATGAAGCTGTTGAAGTCCTTAAACAGTTTCCTGAAGTCAACATTTTGATTCAAGGTCATACTGATTCTCAGGGAGCAGCAGAATCGAATAGACAATTATCACAGAGCCGAGCTGATGCAGTTAGAGATTATTTGGTCTCAAAAGGGGTTAGTATTACTCGCCTATCTACAAGTGGATTAGGGGAAGAATACCCTGTTGCTGATAATAATACTGCTGAAGGAAGAGCGCTAAATAGGAGAGTTGAGTTTATCATTAAAGACAACTAATGATCAGCTAAGTATTACGATAAATAGGGATTTCAGATCTTCTTCTGAAGTCCCTTTTTTATTTGACTTAACTTTCAATACATCTTTATATAGGTGGAATGAATTTTGAGTTACATCTATCGAATTGGTAGTCTATATGACAAAAATTAGTAATATTTTAACGTTTGACAGTCTTGTCAAATCAATGAATTACCATGATGGAATGGTATTTTTGCGCCGAATTGATAAAATCACTCATTAAACATACATTCATGAAAAATTTAGTTTTAACACTAACATTATGTGTTTTTGCAATGGTCTCAACTGACCTCTCTGCACAAATCAAAACACCTGCTCCAAGTCCAGCAAGTTCTGTAACTCAGACAATTGGACTAACGGAAGTACAGGTTGACTATTCTAGACCAAGTATGAAAGGCAGAACTATTTTTGCTGCTGATGGCCTAGTACCTTACGGTAAAGTTTGGAGAACTGGTGCTAATGCTGCGACTAAAGTAACATTTAGCGACGACGTAACTGTTGGAGGTAAAGCTTTAGAAGCTGGCTCATACGCAATGTTTACTACTCCAAGTGCGACTACTTGGGATGTGCATTTTTTCCCACACACGGCTAACAGTGCTGGTGCTTACGGAGATGCTACTGCTGCTGCAGTTGTGACAACGACACCTAAAGCATTACCGTTTCAAGTAGAGACAATGATGATTCATTTTGGTGCACTTACTTCAAATGGTGCTAATATGGAAATTATCTGGTCTAATATGGTAGTGCCAATCGAGATTGGTGTTAACTCACATGAGCAAGCAATGGCTTCTATTGAGAAAACATTAGCTGGTCCTTCTAACAATGACTATTATGCTGCTGGCGTCTACATGGCGAATAACGGTGGTGATATGGAAAAAGCGTTGTCATACATTCAAAAAAGAACTGGCGCTGAGAAGCCTGGTTTTTGGCAAATAAGACAAGAAGCTGAAGTTATGGCTAAGATGGGAAATTATAAAGGAGCTATCGAAGCTGCTGAAAAATCATTGAAGTTAGCAACTGCTGCTGGTAACAATGATTACATTAAGATCAATAAAGATAACATTGCAAAATGGGCTAAGGCCGCAATGTAAGCTTCTAATACCGAATAAATCTAAGGTCTGCAGTTGTTACAATTGCAGGCCTTTTTTTATTCCTTTTAAATTTACGCTACTTTACATACAGTATGAATTCAAGACAATTAGGTAAACAAGGATTTGAGGTCAGTGAAGTAGGCTTAGGCTGCTGGCAACTTGGCAATGACTGGGGTGAGTTGATGCCAGGAGAACAAGCATTTCAAATATTACGATCAGCTGTAGAAAATGGAATTACATTCTTTGATACTGCTGATGTATATGGTAGCGGTAGAAGTGAACGATTGATTGGAGAGTTTTTGGAAGGTCAATCGATGGACATTAAAGTGGCTACCAAGTTTGGTCGAATGGCAGGAGTCTATCCGGATAACTATACAAAGGACGTCTTAAAGAAATATGTTTATGATTCACTAGAGCGCTTAAAAACGGACTCATTAGATCTACTTCAATTGCATTGTATACCTATGGCGGTGATGCAAGATGGGAACATATTTGATTGGTTAAGAGAATTGCAGGATGAAGGCATCATCAAACATTTTGGCGCAAGTGTGGAATCGATAGAAGAGGGGATACTCTGTATGCAACAAGATGGACTTCAATCCTTGCAAGTCATTTTCAACGTATTACGACAAAAGCCATTAGAAAAATTATTTCCAATGGCTCTCGAAAAGGAAGTTGGTATTATCGTAAGACTACCGTTAGCAAGTGGCTTATTAGCCGGTAAGTACAATGCAAAAACGACCTTCCCTGCAAATGATCATCGTAATTTTAATAAGGATGGAAAACATTTTAATGTTGGCGAAACATTTAGTGGACTTCCTCTTGATAAAGGAATAAAGTTAACGGAAGAATTGAAAGGCTTTTGTCCTTCGGAAATGTCAATGGTTGATTTTGCTTTACGGTGGATATTAGACCAAGAAGCGGTAACAACAGTGATTCCAGGAGCGAGTAGGCCAGATCAGGTGGTGTCAAATGTCAAAGCATCAGACTTTCCAATGTTAAGCTATCAACTTAAAAAGGATCTCAAGGAATATTACTCTTCCAAGGTGCATAATTGCATCCGTGGAACATACTAAATTTAAATAAAATCATAAACCAAAAGACTGACCAATATAGTACCAAAAAAGCTTGTTGAACCACAAAAGGAGCAATAGGCACAAATGCTGGGCACAATAGGTATGAGTAATCAGGTTTACTAAACTTCATGAATCCAAAGATTCGACAATCAAACAATCAAACAATCAAACAATCAAACAATCAAACAATCAAACAATCAAACAA
>CAYNMW010000082.1:0-20414 GCA_964398295.1 uncultured Saprospiraceae bacterium
ACCTGCAACCGCCTGATTCGTAGTCAGGTACTCTATCCAGTTGAGCTACGGAGCCCACTATTTTTTCCAAATAGTCTGCAAAGGTAGTGCTTTATCCTATATAATAAAAGACTAATTAACGATTAAATTTTGAAAAATAACATTCCTTATCTTTGAATCAAGAAAATGAATCTATTCGAAATTGTATATCAAAGTCGTTCCATTAATAGCTTTTCTGTTGATCAGCTTTACGAACTCATGCTGAAGTCTAGAGAATATAACATCGATAATCAAATTACTGGATGCTTAATCTATCATAATCTCACCTTTATTCAAATATTAGAAGGAACACAAGAAGACGTTGTTGACTTGTTTACTAAAATTAAACGGGACAATAGACATACAAGAATAGATGTAGTTTGGAAAGGAGATATTGAGAAACGAGGTTTTGAGGGTTGGTCAATGTCACTCATGAATCTTTCTGCAAATGGTCTTGAGAATGTTTTTTCCGACTTTTTGGATACAGATAACTATACCTACGATATAAAAGGTGTATTAACCACAGCAAAAAGCTTACTCTTATCTATGAAGGATAATTTGTAATTGGTATAGCTCATTCGGCCTCATCTACAAAAGCGACAACTCTTGCTGGTGCTGCCGATGCACCTACAATCTTCATCGGAAACACACAAATTTTGAATCCTGATATCGGCAAGGCTTTTAAGTTTGTCAGTTGTTCAATATGGCAGTATTCTTTTCTGGTGCCAACAAGATGTGCTTCCCAAAAAATGCTGTTGTCATTTTTCTCTTTAGCTTGTTTGATTTGATGTGGCAATGGAAGATCCCACCCCCATTGGTCAATGCCCATAACTTTGATCCCTTGGTCAATCAACCATTCTGTAGCTTCTGCACTCATACCAGTACCATGTGTAAAAAAGTGCTGTGAGCCCATATGTTGATCTCTGTCTGTCCTGATTAAAACGATCATTCCTTTTTCCAAGGATAGATTTTGTTTGTCTAAGTATTGTGTAATGTCATTAACTGTGATGGGCACAAAATCCTCCTTATGGCTCATGTCGATAACAATACCTTCTCCATAGCACCAGTCTAACGGAACTTCATCAATTGTTTTTGCAGGTTTGCCCTCACACAATGGACCGTAATGCCAAGGTGCATCAATATGAGTAGTGGAATGGACACCCATCTGAACAATCGAATCATCTGCCCAACCAATAAAATTTTTTGGAAATAATTTTTTTGGGAGTCCCAAAAGACGAAGAATCCATTTTGCCTTATTGTGGGGCTTATGTTTGATTTTTACTTTCATAAATTTGGGATCCCCCTCATTGTATTGTATGGGTTTTGTTAAATCTATGATTTTCATGAAGCCTTATTTGCTCTAAATATTGAATCAATAGAAAATTTGCCACTTCCTATGAAAAATAGAGCTAAGTAAATGACAAAATAAAGTAAAGGAAATTCCTGCTTAGCAAAAGGGTCAGATCCATGTACCAAAAATGCTGCAACCAACATGGTAAACATCAGTGGAATAGAAACCAATCGAGTACCTAACCCAAGAATGAGGAGTAATGCAGCCCCAAATTCTGCTGCCGTCGTCAATACGAGTGAAGTAGATGCTCCCAAACCGATTGGATCTGCAAAGCCAAAATCTCCAGCTAGTACCTTTTGAAGTTTTGGCCATCCATGTGTCAACATAAAGCCTCCACCTATTAAACGCAAAACCAAGCTCGCTAAATCAATTTGCATACTTGATGTGTCCAAAGAAAGTAATTTCTTAAACATTGTTATCAGATTGTTTACACTAATTTACACAATGCAAACGAATCAAAATGGAGAGTAGAAAAATGATCTGGTTTCTGATACCTCACTATTCGAAATAGTCATAAAGTATATACCTGGAGCATATTGCTGATTTTCAAGTCTAATAGGCAGTTGGCCAAATAATGGAGGGGTGATTTGTTGAAAATAAACCAGCTGACCTGAAGCAGAATGGATAAATATTTCATGATCCACCAGAAATGGAGTCTCCAGTGCTACATTTATATTGCGAAGGTCCTGAACTGGATTTGTTTCAAACTCAAAATTTAGTGACTCCGCGTTAACGCCGCAGATTTCCCTTAATCCAGTCATGCTTGCGAAGGCATTTAATCTGCCACCGCTAACCGATAAACCATCCAGGCTTCGTCTGGAATCCACATTTTGCAATATGAAGCTTTTCATTTCCAAAGCAGCAGTGGCTGGATCTGTTGCAATCAATGATTCAAATTCTTCACATGCAACTCCATGCAGCAGAGCCAATGTCCCAGAGATATGGGGTGCAGAAGCCGAAGAGCCCCCAAATTCGCCATACTCATTGTCAGGTTGTGTTGTAAAACTCCCTTGACCAGGTGCTCCTAAATCAACGGTTAATGTTCCAACAGCCGCACTAGAAAATAACTCATCTGTGTCTACTGCTGTATTTGTGACAATAATCAAATGTTCACTACTACAATGCGCTGGAATGTCTCCGATGACATCAATATCCTGATCTCTGTTAGGCGCTGAGCCTATTGATAATACGCCTACTTGCCCAAGTGCTTCATAGCTCTGACAAAGGATCGGTTGATCTGCTTCAAATTGTGAAGGAATACCGCCAGAGTAATTTGATGCTACGATGAAAGCACCTTCCGCACCCTCTGATTCATTAAACCTTCTGCGTTGTTCAAGGATATAATTATTTGCTTCTATAATATCTGCTGCTGATGTTATGCCACTCACCAATAGTAGTTGCGCATCCCAAGCGACACCAGATATTCCAATGCCATTATCACCTCTTGCTCCCAAAATACCAGCCACACCAGTCCCATGAGATCGAACTCTATGTTGATCATCCCCAGTTTTAGTATTCAAACCTAAACGGTCATCAATGAAGCCATTGTTATCATCATCAAAGCCATTGTTTGGAATTTCTCCAGTATTTATCCAAATATTTGGTGCCAAATCTTCGTGAGCTACATCGAATCCTTCATCCATGATTGCAACAACAATTTGTGTTCCACTTGGTGTTCTGCCCCCAGTCGTAAAATCCCATGCTCTCTCAATGTCTATCAATTGAAGACTAGCTTGAGCAGAAAACTCTGGATCATTGGGTTCTCTTCTCCATTCAACAGGTGAATCATGCTGACAAAGGTGTATGCCTTTAACTCTAGCTACATTTTCTAGATTGATGTGGTTTTCTTTTTTCGAGCTTTCGATTGTTAATTTATACACATCTTCTCCAAATATTTTTTTCAAGTTGACCCGAGAATTATCAATGTTGAGTGAACGACAAACATTCTTTATTATACCAGCTTCTGTATCATCTGTTTGAATGATAAAACTATTTTCAATGATCGCTTGAGAGTTTAAATTTGTTGCAAGCAGCAGTATGAATAATCCAAGTAAACAGGAAAAAAAGGATGGAGTCATCTTTACCAATTTTGAGCATTTAAATTGAAGGTTTTCGTCCATTGTCATATTAAATAAATCTTTAATTTAATATAATGTTTTGAATGCAGTAACATAACGATGTTAATCTTAAATTATGTTAAGATTTGAGGAATAGTTGGGTCTAATGTCTATTGAAAGCTTTTTCTCCAGCTTTTATTACAATAGGCAAGTGATTTTCCGGTGGTGGTATAGGGCAATTATATCCATCAGTATATGCACAATACGGATTGAAACTCTTATTGAAATCTATCTCAAGCGTATTGCCTTCAATTTTCGATTCATCGATATAGATATACCTTCCTCCTCCATAACTGGATTCTCCATTTGTCAAATCCTTGAACATAATAAAGAGTTTGTTCTTGTATTGCGGCATGCGCATGGCTTGTAGGCCTTTAAAAGCTTTCAATTGTTGTTGTTGTCCAGCTATACTAAAGCTCAGATTGGCAAACTCAATATAGTCTTTATTCTTGCCAGAATAAGTTGGTATAACTGTAACCGAATCAGCCTTAATTTTTTGAAATTTTGCAGTTACCTTATATGTTTCATCCGGAGTATAATAAGCAATGCCATCCACACTTGATTCTGTTAAAGGACCTCCTGCTGAACTCAGTTTTATTTGTTCAGCTTGTCTGTATTCTTCCATCTCGATGACATAGGCAGATTTTGGAATGCTTGGCACTTTGCACGCCGCTAACAAAACCATCAAAATCAGGAGTATATTACTTCGCATTAACCACTATTAATCGATTACGTTTGTATGCCAAACGAGAAATTTTATTGATTCCATATTGTTCTAAATCGGCAACTTCGGTCCAATTGCTTGGTTCTCTTAGATCAAGCCTGTACAATTTGCTTTCTTTTCCCATCAACAAATAAGCTGGCTCCACAAATACCATGTCTTCGGACTGGGGAAGTGTTGTAGCTATTGCTGATAATTGATTTGTAGATGGATCGTAACTTCTTATGATCCACTGTTCTGTTGATGATCTGTCCACATAGTAAAGTGTATCATCAATATTCAGTAAAGACCTTCCAGGCTCATCGGCAATTCTAGCTCGACTACCATCTGTTATATCATGGATCACTAATTGTACAGGATCATCAACCAGGAATGTAGCCACCTCAGAACCCGATAGCCAACAATGATAGCCTACCCGATATTCGTTTTCAAGAATTAAATTCCCTTCATGGGCCTGGCTTAATGGATACTGCCAAAGTACCTGATTGATTTCTCCGCCAGTGATTTCTCTTATAACAGAAAAGTGCCGTCTATCCATCATTAGGGTAGGAGAGTATTCTCCTTCAGGTGTTGCAGTAACTCTGGTAATGGTGCGTTTGGCTAAATGAAGTCTTAGAATGTCAGTTTGGAAAGAATCAAAATAATTGGAAGTTATTAAGACCTCATTGCTATTGATAAATGAAGGCTGATTGTTGTAGCCATTTTCATTGAAGGCAGACAAGTATTTAGCATTTGATAAAGTGAATCCTTCATCTTTTGGTTGTACATCAAAGATGTACAATTGTGTAGCAGGCAATTGGGCATAACTCACATAATTACAACAAAGAAATAGGAATGAAATGTAGAATTTAAGTGTCACAAGTACGAAATTAAAATTACCCGGCAAGAGGTACGGAGACTTTTGCCTCAGGGTTTATCTTTATTGTTTTGAGCAGAAGGTCTCCGTACCTCTCTGCGTTTACCAAGATAACACAATAATTAGTTTAATTATTCGCCGACTTAAACAACCGGTCCCAATTGATCCCATTTCGGATGTTGCCTTCCTTAGTGGAGAACCAGATAAATAAAGGTCTACCTACAATATGATCATGTGGTACAAATCCCCACATTCGAGAATCTTCAGAATTGTGGCGGTTGTCTCCCATTGCCCAGTAATAGTCTTGTTTAAAGGTGTATGATTGAGCTGCATTCCCATTGATATACATTGTACCATTTCTCATTTCTACATCATTGTCTTCAAACACATCAATGGCACGTTTGTAGATGCTCATGTTTTTAGCATTCAACTGGACTGTTTCTCCTTTTTTAGGAATCCAGATTGGTCCATAATTATCAACTGTCCAACTAGCATAATTTGCAGCATCATGAGGAAACAATTTGCCAGGTTCTGGTTGGTGTACTACTGGGCGTACACTTACTCCTTGTCCCATGCTTTTGAGTTGTTCTACTTGTTTATTGTCTAGGTAATAACCTCCTTGCCATCTATCTCCATAATCGATTCCCCAGTCATCGAGCTTGCCTTTATTAATACCTGAAGGTAGGTTGACATGATATTGAAATTGCATATGATCTGCATTTTCAGATGGTGCTCCATTAATGTGAATTTGTTTATTGATAATTTGTAAGCTATCACCAGGTAGAGCAACACATCGTTTGATGTAGTGGTCTTTTTTATCAATTGGTCTAGTGATATAATCCTGGTTTTGCATCAACCTAGCCAAGGCTTTATCCTGTTGTGCGAATCCTTTTTCTCGATTGACTTGTTCGACGCTATAGGGTCGTTTTGCAGTCACATATACAGAATCACCAACTGGCCAATTGAACACAAAAGGAGAATTGCGTTTAATTGATCGTATAGCCGGTAATCGCTTATAAGGCAGTGATGGTTTTTTTAAATATGATTCTTTATTTAATATTGGAATACGATTATGTAGTAGTGGTAGCATCGCGATGGTCATTGGTGTTCGCATGCCATAAGAGGTCTTACTCACAAATAAGAAATCACCTACATTTAAGCTGCCTTCCATCGATGGAGTAGGGATAACATATGCTTCAATCAAAAACATCCGAATAAAGGCAGCTGCAAAGACCGCAAAGAAAATAGACTCAAACCATTCTCGAGCAGCAGATTTCTTGTAAGGATTGTTCTCAACCAATTTCTTGTAGCTGCGTTCTTTCCCAGATTCTTTCGCATCAATGATTTGCTGTTGATATTCTTTTTCAGCTACAAGATTGGGACCAATATATGTTTCATCTTCCTTCAAACCAAGGTACCCTAAGAAAGCAGGAGCAAAGACTGTCGCCGCTGCTGTATGTTTGAAGCCTAATTTGCCGAAGGACCTTCCAAGATCTACTGCCATTCCAACAAAAATGAATAGGTTGACAATGGGAATAAACAAGAGAAATGCATACCATCTTGGTCTACCAATGATGTCGCACCAATCCATAAAATTGACAACTGGTATCAATCCATTGATTGCTGGTTTTCCACATTTTGGAAAAACAAAGTATAAAGCTATACTTAGCAATAGATAAGAAATAACAAGGAATATTAGTATGCTCATATGTATCTCATTTCTCTTTAGAGGCTCAAATATATAAAAGACCTGATGTTATCAATCTCTTAATTGTGACAAGGATGCCAATACTGTATACTAAATGACTCACTTTACAGACGAAGTAGATGTCGATAATGTGTGAAATATGCTTTCTAGAGTAGTAAAGCACTTTCTTAGCACTGTATCAAAACCTTAAAATGAGATGCAATATTTTGAACTTATTCATTCAGTTTCTCCAATATTTCCTCATTACACAACTGGCCTATACTTCCAATATGCGTATGATTAATCGACTTATTTGGAACAAACTTTCCTGATTCGATTTGCTTTTTTACGATCAAGTAAGCTTCTCTGAATGAGGTTCCTTCTTTTACCAATTGATTTACGGCTTCAACACTATACAAACTATCGTAACTGCTTTTCTCTATTGCATCTTCCTTTACTTGAATCAACGGAATGCAATGAAGCAATACAGTTACACAGTTTTCCAACATAGACAAAGCTGGCATGATCAATTCCTTCAGTTGTTGGAAATCACGGTGGTAACCAGAGATTAAATTGTTGCTAATCATCAAGACTTGATTTGGCAATGTCATCAGTTGATTTGATTTTGCTCGCAACAATTCAAAGACATCGGGATTCTTTTTGTGCGGCATGATTGAAGAACCTGTTGTCAATGAATCAGGTAAAGAGATGAGACCAAAATCCTGGTTGCAAAACAAACAAACATCTGTTGAGAATTTATTGATGGTATATCCAATTGCAGCAATACCATTTGCCAAAAGCAATTCGGATTTTCCTCTGGTTAATTGTGCATACATTGAATTGTAACATAGATGTTTAAATCCCAATAATTCAGTAGTCATTTTTCGATCAAGTGGGAATGAATTGCCATATCCTGCAGCAGAACCAAGTGGATTTTGGTCGATAACATCAGCGGTACTCCTCAGTATTCGAATATCATCAACTATTGCTTCTGCAAAGGAGCCAAACCACAATCCAAACGAAGAGATCATCCCGACCTGAGTATGGGTGAAGCCTGGCATCAACACATTTTCGTTCTGGTCACTCTGATTAATAAATGACTTGGCTACAGTGACAAGTTGCTTGTCTAACTCACTTAATTTTTCTCGGTAATACAATTTGAGGTCGAGCAATACCTGATCGTTCCTTGATCGACCTGTATGGATTTTTTTTCCAGTCTCTCCCAACTTTTCAGTAAGTATAAATTCTACCTGTGAATGAATATCTTCCACACCTTCCTCGATCTTAAAGTTGCCTTCATTTATTTGTGTTTTAATCGCCTCAAGTTCTCTTACAATTGCGGTCAATTCCTCCTCACTAATGATGTCGATACAGTGCAACATTTTAGCATGTGCAATAGATCCAATGACATCATGTAAGGCTAATTCCAAATCCAACACATTGTCATTACCTATCGTAAATCGTTCAATGATAGCGTCAATAGAATCAGTTGAATTCCAAAGTTTCATTCGTTTTGATTTTTAAATAGTTAACTGGTGTAATAGTTGGTTATATACGTCTAAGCCTTGTTGTATTTCATTATGGGTAATATATTCATCTGCCTTGTGCGAACGGTTGGTGTCACCAGGACCTATTTTGATACTTGGGCAGGTGAAAAAGACCTGATCAGAAAGTGTATTCGAACCATAGCAGTGAATGCCTAAAGACATGGCTTTACGAACGATAGGGTGATCCATATTGATGGTCGATGGGTGCAATCGAATAGAACGCGGAGTTAAAGTGGAAGTGCAATTTTCTTTCAATTTTTGTAAGACTTCTTCTAAGCTATAAGCATCATTGACCCGACAATCAATCACGAATGAGCACTTGTCAGGAACAATGTTGTGCTGATAGCCAGCGTCGATCTGAGTAACTGTTAATTTCACTTTGTCAAGTAATGCACTTTGCTTTTCAAACACAAGCTTCTCTATTATCTGAATATCCTTCATTGCAGCATATATGGCATTGTCGCCCCATTGATTTGCGGCATGTCCAGCTACGCCATTAGCTTCTGCATCAATAACCATTAATCCCTTTTCTGCGATGGCCATGGTACAACTAGTGGGTTCACCGACGACCGCCAGATCTGGCTTGATGTCTATGCTTTCCAATGCCAATTCAAGTCCTTGTTTCCCAGAAATTTCTTCCTCTGCCGAAGCAATAAATACGACATTATAGGATAGAGAAGGATTGATACTTAATGATAAATAGGTATGTAACAAACACACCAAACTTGCACCTGCATCATTGCTTCCCAATCCCCAAATAGTCTTCCCGTCGTCAAATGCTCCAAATGGATCCTTGGTCCACCCTTCAGAAATCTTAACTGTGTCATGATGACTATTGAGGACGATAATGGGCTTGGTTTTATCAATCTTAGAATAGCAAATTAAATTGTTTTGAATTCGTTGCGGAACATGCCCATTCTCTTTGAGGTATGTTTCCAGAATATCTGCTGTCTTATTTTCTTGCTTAGAAAAAGATTCTGTAGCAATCAGCTTCTTCAATAATTGTATGCTTGCTTCTAGGCTCATAGTTTAGTGGCTAAAAATGTCGTCCCAGGATCTTGTTCGTGCACATGATTGATACCACAAATATGAACTGAATGCAATCCGCCATCTATGGCATGGAATGCGTTTTCAACTTTAGGTATCATGCCATCACTAAAAACGCCATTGGCTATAAATGTTGCAGCAGACGCTTTTGTTACCGTTTCGATAATTGATTCTGGATCTGCCAGATCTTGTAAGACGCCATTATATTCAAAGCAATATTTTAGAATAACCTTATATCCTCGACACATTGATCTTGCTACTGCAGAGGCTATAGAGTCAGCATTCGTGTTTAATAATTGTCCTTCATTCGAATGGGTTATAGGACAAAAAACGGGAACATATGAAAGCTTAAGCAAAGCTTCAATCATTTCGTGATTCACTTCTTTGATATCGCCTACGTAGCCATAATCGATTAGCTGCTTGCTTCTTATCTCAGAGCGAATGACATTACCATCAGCGCCACTCAAGCCGATTGTATTGATGCCTAGCTCTTGCATCTGGGTTACGATTTGTTTATTGATTAATCCAGCATAAGTCATGACTGCAATGTCCAATGTCTGCTTATCAGTAACCCTTCTGCCATCGATCATTATCACCTCCATTCCTAATCTTTCGCTAAAAGCAGTTGCTGCTCTACCACCGCCATGGATCAGTATTTTCTTTCCTTTTATCTGCTTGAACGAATAGAGAAATTGCTTGAGTAGGGCAGAGTCGTTGATGATATTGCCACCAATCTTAATGACTTGTAATTCACTATTCATCTTTAACGATTGCATTTAAAAATGAAATATCCACTTGGGTCCAATCATCGATGTGGTGCTTAACACCTTCACTCAATAGTTTTTCTTTGTGTTCTATACCCACACCCAATAGCGGGATGTTTAGATTTTTAGCAGTCCTGACATCCCACAGAGCATCTCCACAGGATAATAGTTTATCATAGTTACTTACTTGAAACATGCGTTTGGCAGCTTCTTCAGCCTGACGGATCAACTCTTCTCTCGATTCAATTTGATTAGATGCGACGACAAGTCCTGGTTTAAATTTTAATCCTGTGTCACTCAATTTTTTCAATGCTGTCCTGTATAGCGATCCAGTGGCAAAAGCAAGATCCCAATCGTCACTATCCCACACCTTTTGAATTAGTTTTACTGCACCTGGAATTTCCTCCATTTTGGCTAACTCCAAGAGTTTGTCTAATGCATGGCTTTCAAAATCTTTAATGTCTTTTGCAGTGGTTGGCCTTCCGCTATTGTGAGCAAATATTTTTGAAAAAATGTGATTGTCCGTTACATGATCATAGCTATACCAATCGCGATTGATCTCTACACACCCCATTTTTTGAAATGCATATTCTATGGATTCAAGGTGCTGAAATTCACTGTTAACCAGTGTTCCATCAATGTCAAATACAACTAAATTTCTTGGCATAATTACGTTTTCAAAAGATGATGAATCACAGCTTTAGCTGCGTGTAATCGATTATTTGCTTGTGCATAAATGACAGATCTTGCACTGTCCATCACTCCATCTGTGACAACAACATTCCTTCGCACGGGTAAACAATGCATGAAAATTGCGTCGTTCGTCAGAGACATTTTTTTCTTATTAATCATCCAGCTTTGATCTTCTGAAAGTATTTTTCCATACTCCTGATAGGATGACCAGTTTTTGGTGTACACAACATCTGCTTCCTTTAATGCCTCCTCTTGATTGTATTCGATGCTGCAATTTTTCGTAAACTTATCTGCCAACTCGTATCCTTTTGGATGAGTGATGACAATGTCATTTTTGCTGTGTTGCATCCATTGCAAGAATGAATTGGATACTGCTTGTGGTAAAGCTTTGGGATGAGGAGCCCAACTTAGAACAACCTTCAATTTCTGATCACCAAATTCTTCCTTAATGGTCATCATGTCTGTCAAGGATTGTAAGGGATGGTAAATGGAAGATTCCATATTGATGACTGGCACAGTGGAATGTTCCATAAAGTTTTGGATCAATTCGTCACGATAATCATCTTCTCTGTTTTGCAGTCCCGGGAAAGAACGTATCGCGATGATGTCAGAATATTGACTTACAACATTTGCCGCATCCTTGATGTGTTCTGCCTTGTCAAGATTCATGATGACACCAGTATCTATTTCCCATTTCCAGCCTTCAATTGCATTCATACTCACCGTATGAATCCCAAGTTCCTGTGCAGCAAATTCTGTACTTAATCTTGTTCGCAATGAAGGATTAAAAAAGATTAGAGTCATTCGCTTTCCAGCTAGTCGGTTGTTGTAGTCATCCGTCGACGCTTTTATGTCGAGTGCATGTTGCACGAATGACTGTACATCATCGACACTGTTTGCTGAATAAAAATGTGGAACTTTATTCATGAGCTAAACCAGCATTTAATTTTTGTAAAAATTCGTCAGCTTCCATTTTTGTAATGTTTAAAGGTGGCAACAATCGAATAACATGTTTATTTGAAGAACTTCCGGTAAAAACCTGATGTTCAAATAATAGCTTTTGTCTCAATTCCGCTATAGGGAAATCGAATTCAATTCCGATCATTAATCCTCTACCTCTGACTTCTTTAATTTTTGAAATAAATTTTAAGTTTTCGATTAGATAATCCCCAATCTGTTTTGCGTTCGAAACAAGATTTTCATTTTTGATGGTATCCAATACAGCTTTCCCTGCAGCACATGCAAGGTGATTGCCTCCAAAAGTTGAACCCAACATTCCTTTCCACGATGGAATTTTCTGCTGCTTAATCAACACACCTCCAAGAGGGAATCCATTGCCCATTCCCTTTGCCATTGATACAACATCTGGCTTGATGCCGCTTCGTTGAAACCCAAAAAATTCTCCAGTTCTGCCATATCCACATTGTACCTCATCTGCTATAAATACGGTATTTGTTTCTTCGCAAACTAAGCTCAATTTTTGCAAACACTTATCTGGTACTTCATAAATGCCGCCTATACCCTGAACAGCTTCTAAAATGACGGCACAGTATTCTTCAGTACGCACATCTTTGACCATCTCTGCTATGTTGTCAAGCGAATGGTATATAACTTCAAATCCTTTATTAATTGGTGCAGTAATTCGTTTACCATCGGTTGCATTTACTGCGGCTGATGTCCTACCGTGAAATCCACTTTTTAGCGAAAGCACTTTAGTTCGTTTATTGTGAAATGAAGCTAACTTAAGCGCATTCTCATTTGCTTCTGCTCCAGAGTTGCATAAGAATAAACCATAGTCACTAATGCCACTAACATCTTCTAATGATGAACAAAATTTTTGCTGCAGCGAATTTTGAACAGAGTTCGAATAGAACACCATTTTATCCGCTTGTTCTTTTATTTTGCCCACAAAATGAGGATGGCTATGACCAATAGAAATAACTGCATGTCCACCATAAAAATCTAGATATTGTTGTCCATCATCCGTATAAACATAGCTACCTTTAGCCCGAACAGGCTCTATATCAAAAAGTGTATAGACATCATACATATTCATCAGTATGCCATAGATTTTAGGTTAAGACCAGTAGATTCCTTAAGGTCAAAATGTATGTTCATATTCTGTACTGCTTGTCCTGAAGCTCCCTTCAATAAATTATCAATAGCTGCTACTATGAAAGCCTTGTCATCTTGCTTTGAGACATGCAAGAGACATTTGTTGGTGTTCACTACTTGCTTTAAGTCAATGTTTTCATCTGCTAAATGAGTAAAGGGCTCATCAGCATAGTGACCCTGATATAGCTCCAAAAGTTCTGATTCACTCAGGGATGTTTTAGTATATCCACTAATCAAGATTCCTCTTGTGAAATTTCCTCTCATCGGAATAAAATTGATTTCCATATTACAGTCTCCTTGACATTGTTCAATTGTTTGTCTGACTTCCGTCAAATGTTGATGCACAAATGCCTTATACACGGAGACGTTGTTTGTTCTCCAACTGAAGTGAGTGGTATCTAATTTTGCTTGTCCGGCACCAGTTGCTCCTGTGATACCCTGAATGTGAATATCGTGCTGGAGATGGTTCTCTTTAGCTAAAGGAAGTAAGGCCAATTGTATTGCAGAAGCAAAGCAACCTGGATTTGCAATTCTATTGTTTGTCTTGATTTCAGTTCTGTTCAATTCGGGCAAACCATAAATAAATGAGTTACCCTCTTCATTCAGACGAAAGTCTCTACTCAAGTCAATTACCGCAGCCATATCTGGGATAGTATGGCTCTCTATAAAGCCTTTTGATTGTCCATGGCCTTTGCACAAGAAAAGCACATCAACAGCTGGGTCAAATTTATCAGAAAATACCAAGTCGGTTTCGCCAATTAAATCTTTGTGAACCGCAGAAACTTTCTTATCAGCCTGACTATCACTCATGACATACCGTAGATTTACTTCTGGATGATGGATTAAAATGCGAAGCAATTCACCTGCAGTGAATCCACCACCTCCTATGATTCCTGCTTGTATCATAATTCTATTTTAGTTTGATTGACACCATGATAAATTTTGTATTGATTTGCTAAGATCTTGATGAATCCTTTTGCTTCATCTGCTGACCAACCTGTATTCATTTCTCCGTATTGGCCAAATTCACTTCTCATCAAATCATGAGGTGACTCAATCCCATTCAATTGAAACTGATAAGGCTTTAAACTCACAAAGACTTTTCCAGTAACTGTGTGCTGAGTGTCTTCAAGAAAGCATTCTAAATTTCGCATAACTGGATCAAGGTATTGGCCCTCATGCAACATCATACCATACCAATCTGCTAATTGTTGTTTCCAATGGTTCTGCCATTTAGATAAAACGTGCTTTTCAAGAAGATGATGTGCTTTGATTAAAATCATTGAGGCTGCAGCTTCAAAACCAACTCTACCTTTTATCCCAATGATCGTATCTCCGATATGGATGTCTCTGCCAATACCATAAGCAGATGCAATTGATTCTAATTCTTTGATGAGTTCAATTGGGTGGGAGAATTCTTTTCCATTAAGTGTAGCAACTTCACCTTTATCAAATCCTATCTCCAAGTCTATTGGTTTTTTAGTAGTCAGTTGAGAAGGGTAGGCCGACTCAGGTAAAGCTTGATCTGAGGTCAATGTTTCTTTACCTCCTACTGAGGTCCCCCAGATACCAACATTGATGGAGTAATTTTTTTTCTCCTCATTCCAGGTGACACCATGTTTGGCTAAGTAATCTACTTCTTCTTGTCGACTCAATGAGTTGTCTCGAATGGGAGTAATGATGCCAATATTTGGAGCCAAACTCTGAAACATTAGGTCAAATCTTATTTGGTCATTACCTGCACCTGTACTGCCATGTGCTACATATTCAGCGCCCGTTTTTTTACAGTATTCCAGAATAGCCAATGCCTGAAATGCACGTTCAGAACTAACTGATAAAGGATAGGTTTGATTTCGCAAGACATTACCAAATAGCAAGTATCGCAGGCACTTTTGGTAGTATTGTTTACTGATGTCAATACACTCATAATGAGCAGCACCTAACGAAAAAGCACGGTCTTTGATCTCTTCTTTCTCGTCAGTCAAAAAACCACCTGTGTCAATCGTGACTGCATCTACTTCATAACCTTTCTCAATTAAATAGGGTATACAAAAAGAGGTATCCAATCCACCACTGTACGCCAGAACTACTTTATGTTTCATTATCTTCTTTTAGTTTTCTCTTAGCCTCTTTGATGGCTTGTTTAATGATTTTCTTCTCTTCCTTTTTCTTTCGTTTTCTTTCTTTCTTTTCCTCTTTCGAAGGGGCTAGCATTGCCGTACACAAGCACATCTTACGCTCATTCTTTTGAAGTATTTCGTAGTTGTTGCAACTTGAACAGCCATTCCAAAATTCTTCATCCTGAGTCAATTGTTTGAATGCGACAGGAATATATCCAAGATCACTATTAATCTTCATCACAATATCACTGGTCGTAATACCGAATAATTTTGCAGTTGGGTAATTATTTCTTGCCAGCGCAACTGCTTTCTTCTTTATTTTTTTTGCCAATCCTTTTCCGCGAAAAATAGTCTTCACGATTAAGCCTGAGTTAGATACATATTCTTCACTACTAAATGTCTCAACATAACAGAAGCCTGCAAGATCTCCTTCATATGAGGCTACGATTGCATTGTTTTGCATCATTTTTTTGCGCAGATAATCTGGTTTGCGTAGTGCAATTCCCATCCCTCTTTCTTTGGCGGACAATTTGTATAATTCAGAAATCTCTTCTGCTAAATGTGTGTCAGCTTCCGTAGCTGCACGTATTTCGAAATTCATGTGTGTGTATTAGTAAAAAATGTGAAATACAAGGGAGACCCTTGGTTTAAAGGAAAAGTATCTAGGCCAGGACGGCCCTACATCTACTGGTTCTGTATGATAGAACGATTTTCACATATCAAAAGTAAATAAAATATTTTAAAGATTGAAGCCAACACTATTTGTTAGACCAGGAATTACAGTTGTTAGTAGATATGTTGTGCTGGTGAAATCTGAGGCAAATGTCTCCCGACTTCTTGCCGGAATAATATCTAAAACCCCGTTTTCTTCTTCGCATACTTAACTTTCGCATACTCGTATCCTTCGTGCCACCAGGCTTTCATTTCTCGAGGATCAAAGATGAAAGAATGTTCAGTCAATAAACGAGGGGAAAAAATAAAATTAACCTTCACATCGTCATTATAGATGCTCTCCAAATGCCCAATCATTAAATCGTGTCTGCCTAATTGATAATTCATGAAGAGTAAGGCTCGAAGTAATACATCAAAGGCATTTTTAGTTTTTGCCTTTAAGACATGTTCATGTCGTGGAGACAGTACAATAACATCAATTTCTGTAGCTCCTAGATTGATTGCTTCTTCTATCGGAATGAAATTACCGAAGCCACCATCAGCATATTCATATCCATTTTTTTGAACGATGCTCATAAAAGGAACAAAACTTGAAGAGGCCCATAACCAATCCAAAAAGTCGTGGTATTCACAATCTTTGGCGTATTTATATTCGACTTTGTTTGTGCTAAGATTTGAGACGGTTACAACAATATGTTTACCCGAGTTTTGAATTTGTTCAAAGTCTTCTTTGGAAATTGCATTTTCAATCGTCTTTCTAAGAGCAAGATGTTCTCCAAATGTTTTTTTGCGTTTGAGAAACATCTTAATCGTATTGAAATGATTGATTGATGTTGTTTTGTTACCGTATTTATCGTGTTTTGTTATGAATGGGCAAGTGCTGTAAATATCTTTTTGTCTGACATTCGTATATGTTTCTCTGACCTTGTCAACATTTCCAATAGACAGTTGAGGTACCAATAAACTTCCTGTAGATGTACCAACGAAAATGTCGTAGTTGTAATTTAAATCTTGGATCAAGTATTGACTAACACCTCCTGCAAACGCACCTTTTGACCCTCCTCCTGAAATTACCAAAGCCCTCATTTAACTCAATGTCTTACTAGTTATTAACGTAGTTTAGAATTATGCAATGTAATTATTTATTTGCAAGGAGTAGAGATTATCTCCTGCACTTAACCATTAGTATTTTAGGTTTTGTGTGTCAAGCATTTTGAGACGATGCATGCTTTATTAGTTTGTATTCATTAATTTTGATGAACAAGATTTCACATGGACAAAGACTCACGAGATAAACGATTTGTAAGAAAACCATTTTATCCAGGTGGGAAAGAAGCTTACAGGAAGTTTATTACATCAAATCTCAACTATCCTGAAGAAGCATTACAGAATAAAATAGAAGGTCAGGTGAGACTCAGATATGAGGTCAACTACAAGGGAGAAGTAACGGATGTAAAAGTATTGCGTTCGTTGGGCTATGGTTGTGATGAAGAAGCAACAAGAATTATCAAGCTATTACAATTTGAAGTGCCTAAAGGTCCACGAAAAGTAAAGGTCTTATTCCAGAAAACGGTTTCCATTAATTTCAAACTTCCTAAGCAAAAAGTGGTCACAAAAAAAATTGTTTCGAAAAAGCCAATGATCACGTCTGCCACCGCGATTTCATACTCGATTGTCCCTTCAAAAAAACTTGCCAAGGAAGAGAAGAAAAGTGCTTATCAGTATACCATTAAAATTGGGTGATTTTACTAAAAGGATATCTTGCACTTGACACTTGCACTTGACTCTTAATCACTGTACTGCTTCCCATACCAGTCTTTTAACACATGGATAGCTTCTGTTCGCTGAGGTGTAAAATAAACCTTTGGTCTTTCGCCCCATTTTCGAACTCTTCTCAGCGAATCGAATCTTGCTTCTCTTGCTTTAAAGTATGTTGTAAAGTCGTTGTATTTATGAGTAGAATGAAACCATTTCCAAATAAAAAATCCATCTATCCATGGTTCATGATATAAGGATTCAAACATAGCTTCGTATAAATTGATTTGTGTTTGATTCGACTGGACCACACTTTCCATTTCTAGATTTTGAGGCCAGGTCCAGGGTTTGATTGCAGAATCAGCTGTATTCTTGTACCCAATTTCTGTAAGTACAATTTTTTTCTGGTAGGTATCGGCTACCTTTTTCATCGCTTGTTTGTGCTTCTCCCAGCTTTTCACAAGGTCTGCTTTAGATGGGCTATCTGAGTGACTCAATGGAAAATAAGCTTGAATACCGATATAGTCAAGATCATCCCAAAATGTAATGTCTTCAAACTCTTTATACCAATTGGCAGCATAGGTTAATTCTCCATCATAGATATTCCTAATTTTACGAATGATAGCACGCCATTTTTCAGGATGAAGTTTGGTGGTCAAATGAAGTTCTGTGCCAATACACAATGCTTCGATGTCATGAGCTTGAGCCAGATTCGCATAATGCATGATCATAGTTTCATAATTAGCAAACCATTTATTCCAATCTTCTTTGTTCTTCATTTTGAGATCAGATCGCCATTTTCCATTTGCTGATAGTATCCAAATGTGTGGTTTCAACATTACCTTGACCCCTTTCTCTTTAGCAATTTTAGTGGTGTGAATGAGTCCTCTGTCTGCCTCTCCCCACCATGCTCTGTCTGTATTGAGTTGTAATTCAGGGCTATAAATGTCTGGCTGCCAGGCAAATGGTGTTTGCGAAATCCAATTGCTGTTTACATTAGTTAGCTGATCAATATTATGATATGATATTGAGTCTCCACCAACCCAACAAACACCTAATTTTGATGGATGATGATCTTCAGAAATGCTTGTTGCTTGATAGTGGTTTTCATCAGAGACTTTACAGTGCAGATAAATCAAACTGATGAATAGGAAACAAAATAAACTTCTAATCACTTATGCTAATTTTTTTGACCAATATCTCATAATACCATGCAAGTCTGCTAACATAGCACCACCATTCACAAACGTTTTCAATGATGCTTCATCCATGCCCTCGTTTCTAAAACGTTCTGATGCGTACTCAATAAATGGTTGTAATGCATCACTAGCAGATTTACCACTTTCATAAAATGGTTTGATGAAATTAGAAAAACTTGTCAAGGCGTCTTTCATTTTTATCATTTGATCTTCAGGATTAGTGACCAAACCTCCATGTGTAACATAATATGTATCTAATTCTTCAATATTAAGCATTCTGTCGATCTGATTTATCCACAATTCAATATCAATGTCTGGCGGTGGAGTAGGAGGAATAACGGGACCCTCTTTACGTTTTATGCCTGCTAAATCTCCTGCAAACAAAACGTTATCCAGTTGCCATGTAGTATGATGTTTTGCATGTCCAGGTGTATGCCAGCTCGTAAATGTCTTATCACCTATGAGCAATTTTTCGCCATCTTCAACTGTATGTAATTGATCAGCAGGGATCGGTTTAAGCGTGCCCCACATAGAATCCATCATATCACCATAAATCATTTGAGCTGAAGAAAGCAGCCTGGATGGATCATGCATATGCTTATATCCAAGTGGATTTAAATATACTTGTGCCCCATGTTCGGCAAAGCACCAGGCACCACCGGCATGATCAAGATGTATATGCGTTAGGATGACATGTTTGACATCCTCGAATTTGTAGCCCAAATTTTCCAGACCTTTCGTCAGCGTTTTAATCGTTGAATGAGGCCCTGTTTCTACTACAATCGGGCCAACAGAGGATTCGATTAAAAAGGAGATTATTTCTAAATCTGCTCCTTTATATTCGAGATCAATGCAGTGAATCTTATGCGCCATATGTATCCTGTTTGCTAACGACAAAAGTACTATAATTCCTACTCAGGATGTCTTTTATGAATCTTTGAATGACTTAAATTTTTTTGACAGAGGGATATTTATTTAATTTGTGCGCTCATATATTATTTAGATATAATGAATATCAGATTGAAAGTCAATTACTAGTAATATTGATTGAACAATACTGCGATAATATATTGATTCTTAGATAGTTAATTGAATTTTTAGCTATCTTCAAGCTTTAATTCCTAAGTAGTCATATCTGAATCAAGCAGGTTCGACTTTCCTGCACGATGTAAACCGAAAACATTAGAGTACACCCTGATATGAAAAAGATTATTGTTAGCACACTTATTACCATTACTTCCGCGACTCTTCTGGTAGGTGTGATTCAACTGTTGAATAATCAGACAAATGTTCAGCAAATAGAATGCGTTCAAGATTTTACAATCGACTCAGAAAATGCTTTGGAAGCATTCAGCGGCTTTTTTCTTTTGCAAGCAGCTGAATTGGCAACTGCAGATGCAGAGAATAACGATCTGTGCATTATCAGAGGAATTGATTTTGATGCTGGTCCTGTATTGATTGGAGAAGATACACTTAGAATAGGGGGGCGGATCGCCTACAGACAAGCAAACAATTGTCAGGCAATTGGCGATACTGTAGTTAATAATAATGAAACCATTAGGTTTGTGATTTGCGAAAACTTATTAACGCTTTGTGATTCGGAGTTTGGCGATTTTGAAGTAGTTGTTCAAGAATTGGATGATGATGTATTCGTAGAGCAATGTAGAGTGAATGTGACATTTCCCGTTTTTGTCGAAGGCATGATGATGGATACCACAATGATGATGGATACCACAATGATGATGGATACCA
>CAYNMW010000083.1:0-20414 GCA_964398295.1 uncultured Saprospiraceae bacterium
CACGACCAAGAAACAAATAACTAATGTCGAAAACACTTGAAAATCAGCCCCAATTATGGGGACATCCAATTGGATTGTATGTCCTCTTTTTTACAGAAATGTGGGAGCGATTCTCGTATTACGGGATGCGGGCTATTTTAATTCTATACATAACTGCTAAAACCATGGATGCCAATCCAGGAATGGGTTGGTCGAATGGTGAGGCTTTAGCACTTTATGGCTGGTATACCATGCTTGTATATGTGGCTTCCATTCCTGGTGGATTGATTGCTGATAAGATGATAGGCCAGAAAAAAGCCGTTTTGTTTGGAGGATTAATATTAGTTGCGGGTCATACTGTTTTGGCTATCACACAAGACTGGGCTTTTTATACAGGATTAGGACTTATTATAGCTGGTGTAGGCATGTTGAAACCTAATATCTCAACAATGGTAGGTGGTCTTTATAAACAAGGCGATGAAAGAAGAGATAAAGGTTTTATTATTTTTTATATAGGGATTAATATTGGCGCTTTTTTGTCAAGCTTAATTGTAGGTTATGTTGGTCAAAGAATTGGATGGCATTATGGGTTTGGATTAGCTGGAATAGGCATGGCATTAGGTATGGCAGTTTATTTGTGGGGCATGAAATATTTGAAAGGTGTTGGAGAATATATTGGAAGTGCAGAAAGTCCAGATAGGGAACACAAAGATAGACCCTTAACTAAAATTGAAAAGGACAGAATGCTCGTTATGTTTTTATCCTTTCTTTTGATCATTGTCTTCTGGGGAGCCTTCGAACAGGCAGGAGGATTGATGAATCTATATGCGACAGAAAAAACTGATTTGGGATTCATGGGATGGCAAGTGCCTTCTTCGTGGTTTCAATCAGTCAATGCATTTTTCATCATTACATTAGGTACAACAGTTGCTGCATTTTGGTACAGATGGAAAGTGAAAGGAAGAGAAGGATCATCTCTTTTCAAGATGGCTATTGGAATCATCATTATGGGATTTGGATTTCTTTTCATGCGTTTTGCCGCTCTGGAATTTGAAGCAACAGGTTCGTCAGCAATGTACTGGTTAGTTCTAGCTTATTTATTTCATACAATTGGTGAGTTGTGTGCATCACCAGTGGCTTTATCATTCATTACTAAATTGGCACCAGTAAAGTATGCATCATTTATGATGGGCGCTTATTTTGCAGCTACTGGTTTCGGTAATTATTTAGCAGCTTGGGTAGGAGGATTTGCAGAAGGAGCGGGAGAGAAAGCTGTTTTTACAGGCATCTTTGTATTTACAATTATTGTAGGGTTCATTGTTTTACTATTATTGAAGCCTCTTAAACGCTTAACTCATGGTGCAGAAGATCTTGTTCTTGATGACAACGACGAAGCAGAAGGATTCGAATTAGCATAATATATTAAACTACATTTAACTACGTTTTAAAGATATGAGTCAATCAACAGGATTCGAGATCAAAGCAGAAGTGATGGGGCACCCATCTCAGTTGTTTATTTTGTTTTTTACTGAGATGTGGGAGCGGTTTTCATACTACGGTATGAGAGCGATTTTAGTTATTTTCCTAACTGGAGTCATTACTGGCGATAATCCTGGCTGGGGTTGGTCTAGTGAAGATGCTTTACATCTACTTGGTATATATGCATCATTAGTTTATTTAACACCGATAATCGGAGGTTGGCTTGCGGATAATAAAATTGGTTATCGATTAGCAGTTGTTATCGGAGCACTTCTAATGACCTTAGGTCATGCTTCTATGGCCATAGAAACACCCATCTCTTTATACTTTGGGATCGCCTTATTAATCGCCGGCAATGGATTTTTTAAACCTAATATGACCTCTATCATATCTAAAATGTATGATGGACACAATGAGAAAAAAGATGGAGCATATAATATCTTTTACATGGGTGTAAACGCAGGTGCTTTCTTAGGAATTATGCTTTGTGGTTGGGTCGGAGAACGAATTGGCTGGTCATACGGTTTTGGCTTGGCAGGTATTTTTATGTTCCTAGGTATGTTGCAGTTCTATTTTGCTCAATCCATGTTTGGACATATTGGTGATAAACCTACACAAAGTCTAAAGGATAAAGAAGAAGAATTAAGTACGGAAGGAGTTGTCTTAAATCACTTTACAATAATCGATTACATTTTGACAGGTGTATTTGCAATTTCAGCAGTCGCCTTCATCTTTACCGATAATGTATATACTTCAATTGCGGCATTAATCTCTTTCGTACTCTTACTTGCTACCAGAATTCCTAGGTATGTTAAGATTGAAAGAGATCGATTGTTAGCCTTTATGATTTTCTGCATATTTACGATCGTATTTTGGGCAGCTTTTGAGCAAGCAGCAGGATCCTTACCCATCTATACCCGTGATTTTACAAATAGAATTTTAGAAGGAGGTGCATCGACAACATTTAAAATAGTTGATTTACTTGTTACAGTAATTCCACTTGGAATTATTACATACGTATTGATTTCACTCTTTCGAAAAACGTTTAACAGGATTGCATTATCTAACATTATTTTAGGCGCGAGTTTTATCATTATCTGGGGAATTGTTTCTTACAAATTGTACTTAGATTTTCAAACAGAAGGAACTGAGGTTCCAGTGACTTGGTTCGCAATTTTAAATTCACTGTACATCATTATTTTTGCACCTTTATTTACAAAGTGGTGGGACAGTAAATATAATCCGCCAGCATCAGTGAAATATTTCTTGGGCCTTGCGCTTTTAGGTGTAGGATTTGGATTTCTTGCAATGGGAGCCTGGAGTGTGCCTTCTGGAGCTGAGTCTGCTAAATTAAGTATGGTCTGGTTAGTACTTGCCTACTTGTTCCATACTTTAGGTGAGCTTTGTTTGTCACCAATGGGGTTATCTTATTTGAGTAAATTGATACCTACGCGAATGATTGCATTTATGTTTGGTGTCTATTATTTAGCTATTGCGATAGGGAACAAACTTGCTCACTATATTGGTGGAGATATTGAAAAAATTACGGCTGAATATAGTCTCTCTACTTTCTTTTTGATTTTTACAATTGTGCCAATAGCATTAGGAGTTGTTTCGCTACTTTGTCATCCATTACTAAAAAGATTAATGCACGGGGTGAAGTAAGACTTAAATCCGGCAAGAGGTAAGATCTGTGAGCCTTTGGCTTAGACCATTGCCTCAGGTGAAAAACGTCGAGAGTGAAACACCTTCGACTCAGGTTGTCAATTTTAGCTTACTGGTGAAATTAACATTCTGAATTATATTAATTAGCTTTAGCTATTGAATATAATTCTAGTGTCTCCAAGGTCATATATGATAAGGCTTTTTCGTGTGTTGATTCTAATTTAATAGGTGGTGCTACTCCTTCTCTTTGTGCTTCAATCCACCTGCTGATACAAAGACACCAATAATCTCCTGCTTTCAATCCTGGAAAATTTAAATCTGGTCTTGGGGTAATTAAGTCATTTCCTTTAGACTTACTATATTCTAAAAATTCATCTGTGAGCCTAGCACAGACAATATGAGTCCCAAAATCCTCTTTTCCAGTTTGACACATTCCATTTCTATAGAAACCAGTTAATGGGTCCTGGCAGCACATTATTAAGGGGTTTCCAAATACATTTCTTGCTTTATTTTCAGATTCTCCTGTCATAAAAATTTACACTTCATTAAATAGGTGTTATTACATTGAAGTAATTACAATAACTATCACAATACAGAATTGTTTTAATATATCTGCCGAGAGGTGAAACACCTTCGACTCAGTTAATCACAATATAAACTGAGCAAAGGTCTAAACCAAAGGCTTACAGGTTTGACCTCTTTGCGTCATCTCGGAATCTTAATATGATAGGTGTTCTTCTTAACCGTCAATTTGTTGTCGATCAACCAAGGATTGTACACTTTTAGCATTCGATAGGTAACGCCCTTTTCTTTTGCAAAATCACTCCAACTTGGTACTGAAGATGTGACGGTGACTTCATAAAAATTGTCGAGTTGTGGGTATCTATCTGCTGGGTCTACATAAAAACCAAAACGTTCGGGATTAGACATGATTTCTTTAATGGCGATCAACCTGAAAATATAGCGACTTGTTTCGACATTCATATTCATATCAAAAACAGAAAACTCTTGTTGCTTAGATCTTGAAGAATTAAAATTTCCTTGTCCAACATTATATGCCGCTGCAGCATTTGTCCATGTTCCAAATCGCTTACGCAATCGTTTCAAATATTTAGCAGCACCGCGAGTTGCTCTTTCCACATGGTATCGCTCATCGACCTCATCATTTACTTCCAGGCCCATTTCTTTTGCAGCTGCTTTTCTGAATTGCCAAAACCCTTTAGCATTTGCATGTGAGGTAGCATTTCGCAAATCACTTTCGGCTACAGCCAGATATTTAAAATCATCGGGCACACCTTCTTCGGCTAAAATTCTTTCCATAAGTGGAAAATAGCGATTCGCCTTTTTAATGTTCAACATTGTATTTGACTGCCAATAAGCATTGACAGACAACTCCCTATTTAATCGCTCTCGATTATCAAAATTGTCAGGCATGGCTTCACCCGCAAATGTGTACGCTTTATTCTCCATTGCTGGATAAATTTGTTGTGGCAATTGATTGATCACATTCACAGATTCATTACCATGCGTTGAATCGACAGAAGACATGAAAATCAAACAGCTAAACACTACCCCTGACAGGAGTCCAAATCTGGCAAATAATTTATCCATTATATAAGTTTAAACCTTCTAACGAAAAAGAAACGAAAATAATGCCAAGTTAACGGCATTCTACTATTGGTGTCTTCAGTTTTCTGACCACACAAGTGGACTAGCTGCATACCCAATTCGATCTGATTGAGTAATGACCTTGTGCCCATCTTCTATAGAAAAGGGTGCGTTATAAATTTGCCATCGCTTAGTTGGTTCTTCTCCTTCCCTCAATACTTGATATCCTACAGATTCATTTTCTTCAGACAGTATACTTACCGTTCCATTCTCAATGGTAACAACAGGTGGCATACAAGTTGGAATTTCATTGTTTGGCCAAAGTTGCTTGATATATCGGTTTTCATCCTGCAAATGAGGATCGGGCGTCTTCAGTTTCCATTGCTGCAACGCTGTTTTTAATTCAGAGATTTTTTTGCTGTACTTTTCCTCACCATATAAATCGTTCACTTCATGAGGGTCTGTCCATGTATCAAAGAATTCAAAATTTGGTTTGTGATCTCTAAACCATAAAGCCTGCGACTCTGTAAGCTTTCCTTCTTTTCGTAAACGTTGCAACTCGCCCATGATTGGCATTTGTTCGCGATAAGCAACTTTTAAAAACATCGGCTTCTCTGGTATTAAGTATTCTATTAGTTTGAATCGTTTGTCTCGGACTGCTCTTACCGCATCATAACTTTCATCAAAACGATCCGCAGCAGCGAAAACATAATCCGCCTTTTGCTCAGGTTTATACTTACCAAGGAATGCCTTGCCATCAAAATGGCTCTTTGATTCAACACCTGCTAAGGATAAAACAGTAGGCGCAAGATCAATGAAGCTAAGCAAATCATCATTCCTCGTCCCAGCATTCATTTGATTTGGGAAACGGATAATCATTGGCACATGGATGCCTGAATCATACAACAGGCGTTTTTGTCTTGGTAAAGGTCCACCATGATCTGTGTACCAAAATATGATCGTTTCTTCCAATAGGCCATCTTCTTCTAGTTCAGCTAATAGTTCACCAACCTGATGGTCCATCTGCTTAATGTTAGAATACATCTGTCGGACATCTCTATTGCCAACTTCTGTATTTGGCAAGTATGGCGGCACAACAACCGATAAATGTTCATCAACCCATAGAGAATCTTTCTGCCGAGCCCAAATTTGAGATTCGTGTGTGATACCCAAATTAAAGATGGAAAAAAATGCTTGACCATCTTTCCGGTTTCTCCAATGAGCATCTCTACTGCTATCATCCCAAGCGGTAATTGTTTTTTGGAATTGGTAATCTTCTTTAGAATTGTTGCTGCAATAATAGCCTGCCATTCTTAAATATTCGCTCATCATTTTTGCTCCATCTGGAGCGATGGCTTCATAAGCATTAATACCTGGTGGCAAGGCCTTCTTCGAATATTCTTCTATAATTTTTTGAGATAATCCTGAGGTATACCAAGGCCCTGTACGCATATGATTAGATCCCAATCGGGTTGGATACATGCCCATAGTGATGGAAGACCTGGCAGGTGCACATACAGCTGCAGGACTAAAAAATTGATCATAACAAACACCCTCCGAAGCTAGTCTGGAAAGATGGGGTGTTAGAATCGTTGAGTCACCAAACATGGGAAGATAATGGCTAAGATCTTCGGCTACAATCCATAAGATATTTGGAGGGCTATCTATTCTTTGTTCTGTTTGTTCTTCTGAAATGATTGACTTTACTGATTGATTACATCCTAGAAAAAGAAGACTCAAAAGGACAAAAAGAACTCTCATTTTTAATTACGCTTAAATTATAAACTGCAACCATTGTAAGCTGCAAGTCGTCTTAATTAAACAAAAACTAATACATTTCTCTCTAATATATCTTAATTTAGGGATATCCCTTTTATTATTCTATTTAGCATTTTATATGAAAAGATATTCTATTCCTATAGTATTGATCGCAGTTTGCTTGTTTGTATTCGGCATTGCCTGCAACCAGGATATTCAACGGTCGACAAAAACTGTAGTTGATGTAGCAGTCCCTAATTTCGGTTTATTTGATAATCACGGTGGCTTTCATCGTCTGCATTACTATGACAACGCCAAGGCTGTCGTCCTGTTTGTGCAAGGCAATAAATGTCCGATCGTGAGAAATGCTTTTACTGATTATAAATCGATTGAACAAAAATATGCTTCCAAAGGAGTTGAGTTTTTTATGATCAATTCAAATGTCCAGGATAATAGAGAGAGCATTGCCAATGAAATGAATGCTTATGAGGTTGATATTCCAGTATTAGTAGATGAAGATCAACTTGTCGCGGATATACTAGATTTGGATATTACTGCCGAAGCATTTGTGCTCAATCCAACAGATTGGTCAATTGCCTATAGAGGACCAATAAGTGATCGAATTGGATATGAAAGTCAAAAAAATACAGCAAGCGTCAATTATTTAGATGATGCCATTAATGCAATCCTTACTGGCAATCCAATTGACCAGGCATTTGTAAATACAAAGGGATGCGCGATCGCACGTAAATCAAAACATGAGTCTGGCGAAAACTTGACTTACACTGAGGATATAGCACCCATATTATTGGACAATTGCTATGAGTGTCATCAGGAAGGCGGAATCGCGCCTTGGGCGATGGAAGGATTTAATGCTGTCTTTGGTTGGTCCGCAACCATCAAACAAGTATTGCTGGATCAACGTATGCCTCCATGGCAAGCAGATCCACATGTAGAAATATTCAAAGATGACCTCAGCATTACTACTGAACAGAAAAGAAAGATCATCTCCTGGATTGATAATGGAATGAACAAAGGAGATGGAAAAGATGTTCTGGCAAATGCTGTACCTTCTGCAACAAAATGGAGACTCGGCGAACCAGACTACGTATTGGAATTAAAAAAAGAAGACATTCCTCCAACAGGAATAATTGATTATAGATATCAGGCACATCAACTGCCATTTGATAAGGATGTATATCTCAGCGCTTATCAAGTGCTGCCAGGCAATCCCAACGTCTTGCATCATGTTCTAGCAAATGTAGAGTATCCCAACGGTCAAACTTTCCCAGTCAAAGACCGTAAAAGCCCTTGGCTAGATGGCATATTGTTTGGTTGGGCGCCAGGAGGAAATCCAGAAGAGTTTCCTGAACATTCTGGCAAGAAAATTCCTGCTGGTTCTACCATCTATTTTCAAAATCATTATACAACAAGTGGGAAAGAAGAATCTGATGTGACTAAGATTGGACTTTATTTTACCAAGGACATTCCTGAGAAAGAGTTCATTACTATTGGGCCTGCAAATTTTAGAATTAAAATTCCACCGCATGAGGCTAATGCCGCTTTTACTGCAGTCCATCAATTTGATGAAGATGTAACTCTATATCAAACATTTCCGCACATGCATTATAGAGGAAAGAGTATGGATTTTGTACTGCAATACCCTGATGGAAAGAAAAGAAAAGTACTTAATGTCCCTGGTTATAATTTTAACTGGCAACGTTTCTACAGTTATGAAACCCCTATTGCGGTTCCTGCTGGTTCAAAAATGATGGTCAATGCTGTCTTTGACAATTCAGCACAAAATGACTTCAATCCAGACCCGAGTAAAACACTCTATTTTGGTGATCAGACATTCGATGAAATGCTTGTTGGGTATGTTTCGTATACCGTTAATGATGAAAAAAGAGACTTGTCCTCAGTCGAACATCGTTAATGCATTCGGTCTTAATTGTCGGAATTGATACTTCATAATGGAACTTCGGCATGATTTTAGGGATTAAGATGTTGTTTAGCTTATATTATTAATAATTATTATATAATGAGCTCTCAGCGACACATAAAACTCCTTCTTTGTTCTATCTGGATTGCTATCATGTGCAATGTCAAGAGTCCAGTTGTATATGGTCAATTTATAGAGTCATATCAATGCGACATACCAGATGCAGAGAACATCGTCAATTTTCCTTTTGAATTGTCATCAGTTGCGATAAATACAGGAACAACGCCTGCACAAGTTATTTCACTTGCTGAAGACGGAACCTTGCTAGTTGAAAACGTGAATACATTTGGTGAGGGCATTGCTGGTTCCAATACAATTGCAAACTGTTTGACTCCTTTTGGTGATGATTTTGAAGGCATAACCTACTTATTTGAAGATAATTTTCGCTTTTTTTTCGCGGTATTATATGAAGGATCTTCTGCAACTGATCCGAATAGATTGCACTTAATCAGCACAGATGTAGACGCAGGGTCTAATGTCAGTAACTGTAGAGTTGAAACTCCAGAGGGTTTAGAATTTGCATTCCCGGATGGATCTCGACTACTATTTAACAGAGGTGATGGACTTGAAGGTGTTACGATTGACGGCGAGGGTTTTTTATATTTTGTTGAAGAAGTAGAAACCAGAAATGAGCCTAAGCTCTACAAAAGTGTTTTATCATTTAAAGAAATAGCAGATTTTCCAGATGACGCTCTGGTTATCATTGAGGAGGTACCGAATGCTATAGAGAATCAACCCTATTATGGTGAGAATGTCGATTTTTCAGATGTATTTCACTTGAATGCTATTGATCCATCAAGAGATCAAGAGATGGTTATTGTTTCTGAAAAAAGGAAGGAACTCCTACATATAAATCTGAGAAGACCAGACTTTGTAGGCACATTAGATATATCAGAATTAATGCAAGGAACAGATCAAGGATTCAAACCTGAAGGACTCGCATTTTATGATGACCAATTATTCATTATTTCGGATAATGATAGTGATAATAATAGTAATAACAATTCAATTACTCACTTTCAAATAGGGGCGCTACCTCCATCTGATGCAAGACCAGTTAACATGTTTCCAGATTCCACAGGAGGCATACGTATTGGTCAATTCCCGGCAGTAGAAGGATGGACGTATTTATGGATTCCAGAAAGTGGATTAAGTGACCCCACTGCAGCACAACCAATAGCTACACCAACAGAAAGCACAACATATATATTACAAGTGGCCAACGAATTCGGTTGTATATCTGTAAGCACTTTCGCCTTTGAAGTAGAACCCATTTTAGATGGTGACGAAGATGGTTTTGAAGTGCCAGAAGATTGTGATGATACTAACCCAAATATAAATCCAAATGCAACTGATATTCCTGATAATGGAATTGATGAAGATTGTTCTGGTTCTGATGCAGTGACAACTGTGGATGTTTTATCTGGTACAGTTACAGATAGATTTGGAGTAGGCATCTCCCAAGTGCAAGTCACTTTAAACAACGGACGACAAACACTCACTGACAGTTCTGGTAACTTTAGTTTCGAAGATAGTGAAGTCGTTAACAGCCTTGTCATTTCATTTGTACGAACTGATGATATCCTAAACGGTGTGTCTAGCGTCGACTTGGTAAGAACAGCAAATCATATATTAGGCTTGGAACCATTTACGGATGATGTGACTCCACTTGCGGCAGACATCAATAATGATGGCAGTGTCTCTAGTTTAGACATTGTTCTTCTCTTACGTGTTATTCTTGGACTTTCTGACTCTTTCGAAACACTCAACTCATGGGAGTTTATTCCAAAAACAATAACATTGAACGAGTTACCTGCAAGCCCACTTGAGATAATTGGTTATAAAGTTGGTGATACGAATGGTACTGCTGATCCAAAATAACTTTTCATCTTAAATTCTTTATCAAAAATTCACAACTTGCAACAAACATACTTTCCCTTATTTCGTTAGGTGCAAGTGAATATACTTTTATCAATATTAGCCATTCCGATACTTATATATGTCGGTGTCCGACTTTTCTTACTGACTCCAGTATTTGGAGCGAAATCGGAAGGTGAGTCCCTAGAAAAAATAAAGCTATCTCCACAATTCATTAAAGGTCGATTCAGAAATTTTGGAGCCAAACGCGCGGACATGACCTTTTCCAAAATGCCACAACTGATTCAAGAGTCAAACAAGAGAAAAATAAACAGAAAGCCAAGTCATCTTGTAACTTGGTTAAAGAGAGAACGTGAAGATTTTGAACAACATCATAATGATCAGTTGCGGGCTACCTGGTTTGGTCATTCTGCCATATTATTTGAAATGGAAGGCCTAAGGTTTGCTATCGACCCTATGCTTGGACAAGCTGCCTCTCCTATTCCTTTGGCTGTACGAAGATTTCACAAATCGGTTCCCTTGAAAGCACAAGATTTTCCAGAGCTTGATGCTGTCATTTATACACATGACCATTACGATCATTTGGATTACGGCACAGTAAAGAAACTAAAGAATAAAGTAAAACATTGGTACACGCCGTTAGGGGTTGCTGCACATTTGAAACGCTGGGGAGTAAAACCAGACAACATTACAGAATTAGATTGGTGGGAAGAAACAACATTGGGTCACTTGACCTTAACGAGTACACCAAATCAGCATTTCAGTGGCAGAACATTTCAAGGAAGAGATAGAACCTTGTGGTGCTCATGGGTAATTAACGGCAAACACAATAAAATCTTTTTTAATGGTGACTCCGGGTACTACGATGGTTTTAGAATTATAGGCGAAAAACATGGACCATTTGATTTATGCTTTATGGAATGTGGGCAGTATCACCATTTATGGAAAGAAAATCATATGACTCCAGAAGAGTCTGTACAAGCATTTACGGAGTTGGGCGGCAAGAAAATTATTCCCATCCATTGGGGCGCATTTACACTAGCACCGCATAGTTGGACTGACCCGATAGAACGAATGGCGCATGCATGCTCCCAATTACAATTGGATTTGATTACGCCAAAGATTGGGGAGACAGTTATTTTGCACAAGCATGAACCTAAAGAGAAGTGGTGGATTGCTGATACTACTAAAAATTAATGCTTGGCGCTTTCAATAAGGATCAAAAAGGACAAGTCTAACTATTTGAATAGAAATAGTCTTACTTCATAAAATAAACTTCCTGGATTTTATTGTTGCTTATTTTATACATAATAAGAACATTGCTCGGTTGATCTGATTTTTCATAGACAACACTTTCAAGATCAATTACGGTATTGCCGTCGACTATTCTGTTTACTAGCTGACAATGTAGAGCAGTATCATTCTGTATAAATTGGTATTGTTCTTTCATCACATCTATGCCTTCAAATAAAAGTTCATCTGGAAAATTATAGATTCGAACATCGTGCGCATAATGTTTTAAAAATTCATCTAAATTATGTGCATTGCAGGCATTCAAGGATTGCTGGACTACTAACTCTGGGGTTGATTGTACCAATTCGGTTTGATCTATCACCTCACCACTTTTAATAATCAAATCAATGTCTTCAATCGCACTAATGTTGTCCAAAGGATTTTCTTTTAATAGCAAAAGATTCGCAATGGTGCCATTTTTGATGACTCCGCATTCATTTTGTTTATTGATAGCCATTGCAGGATGCAAGGTCAAGGATTTGAGTATTTCTACATTTGTCAATCCTGCCTTTTTAAATAAATCAAGTTCATGAAAAAAGGAGGATACATGGAGTGTGCCAATATTACCTGCGTCAGTCCCTAAAGCAATCGGTAATCCTGCTTCACTAATTTTCTTTAAGTTAATTGATTGGATGCTGTCCACTTTATGGTAGTTAATTGCAAAATCTTCTTCGTTTTCTCTGTAGTAATTCAGATCAGAATTATTTTGTATATGATTAACATCCATTAACGAACCTAGGGTTTCAGGTTGTGCTATTTCAAAATCCTTATCGGTTATCGAATAGTTGCCTTCAAACACTTTATAAGAATTAATGCCAACTTGAAGTGTTGGACAATATATTGCGGAAGATGACTTTAGCAGCTCAATAAACTCATCATCTATAACTGTGTTTCTCACACTATGAACCAAAAAAGTGGCACCTGCTTTTAATGATAATTTTGCTGTTTCCAATGTAGTTGCATGTACAGCAACTGGAAGAGATAATTTAGCAGCTTCTTGACACATTGCTTCTACAATAGGATAAAAATCCAATGCATCCTGTGGTGTAGTTGCTATGTACCAAACCTTAATATAGTCTGCTCGCACACGTTTCAGATTTTGGACAAGATTCACTGCTTGAGCAATAGAATCCATTTCCATAATTGGTGGGTAATCAACTTTAAGTTCTTTAGGTAAATAGTTTGACAAAAGTGGACCAGTAATATAGATGTGAGCAGACTGGTTGGATTTATTCAAACTGTCTCTAGACGTAATTTGATAAATAGGTCCTCCTAAATCTACCACTGAAGTAATGCCTTTGCTTGTATATCTTTTTAGCAAGTCTTCCATGTTATCATAAACCCATATTCTTTCGGTTTCATAATCTTTTATTTCAGTGACATCTAAAAAATCTGGTCGAGTGTACAAGCCACCAGATTGGAACAAATGGATATGTGCGTCAATCATCCCGGGCATTACAAATCTACCAGCACCATCAATAATTTGAGCTGTACTATCCGTATTAATTTCGCTAGACGGATTGACAGCTTTTATCATTCCATTCTTGATATAGATGTCATTATTTTCAATCAAATTGCCGTTTTCGACGTCAACAACATGGACATTCTTCAATAAAAGATTTTGTGCAAAATTTACATTGTAGACACAAAAAAATAAACTGACAAACAAACTTTTATTCATTGTTACTTATTGAGTGTATGGCTCAAAAACCAATCGTATAATTTTGGGTTCGCATATGTTTCTGTCCAGGAATCGTGCCCTGCTTCTGGATAGACAGTGAATTCTACATTACTCCCCACTTCTTTTAAAGCATCAACAATTCTAGTGCTTGCTTCTAACGGGACCACCTTATCCTTAGCTCCATGAAACACCCAGGTTGGAATGTGTTTTATCAAATCCGCTTGAGACGCGTTTTCTTCACTACCTCCGCAAATGGGCACAATAGCCGCAAAACGATTTGGTCGTAAGATTGCCCAATTCCAAGTGCCAAAACCTCCCATACTCAATCCAGTCAAATATATCCTATCTGTATCTACCGGGTGTTTTTGTACAATGTCATTTAACAAAAGGTCAAGTTTTTTTTCATCCCACCAGGTTCCAGCTGGACATAGCGGTGATAGCACCATGAAAGGAAAATCCTCTTGTTGTTCTACCAATTTTGGTGGGCCATGCACTCGTACCTTTGACAAGTCTTCTCCTCTTTCCCCTGCTCCATGTAAGAATACGATTAAGGGCACTTTACCCTGATCATGTAAAGTTGTATTTGTAGGTGTAAAAAACAGATATTCGTATGTCTGTTTTTGGTTGTTTTCACAGAATCCTACAATTAATAAAAAACCTAATATCGAAACAAGTATCTTCATTGTGGCGATAAGATAAATATTAATTTGAAAAGTGCTATCCTATCGTTTTGGATATCACTAAAGACTTCAAAAATATCAATAAATATATAATGTTTAGTACTTATTTTAAACTCGGATTTGACCATATATTAGACTTGAATGGCTACGATCATATTTTATTTATCATTGCATTATGTGCAGTTTATGCCATCAGCCAATGGAAACAAATTCTCATCTTAGTTACAGCATTTACCATTGGACATTGTTTGACACTTGTTCTATCTGGCTTAAAAATAATCACCATTTCTTCCGAGTTGGTAGAATTTTTGATCCCACTAACCATCTTAATAACTGCAATATTCAACATTGTCAAAGGAGCTCCATCTGAACAGAAAGTTAGGTGGAACTATATACTAGCTTTGTTTTTTGGATTGATACATGGACTGGGATTTTCAAATTACTTCAAGGCGCTCATAGGCAAAGAAGAAAATATTGTCAATATACTTTTACCATTTAACCTAGGTGTAGAACTTGGACAGTTGGTTATAGTAGCATTTACATTAATAGCAGGTTACATTTTTATTAATGTCTTAAAAACTCAACAAAGAGATTGGAATCTCATTGTATCGGGTGCCGCGGCTGGAATAGCTATAACATTGATGATCGGTTAGGACAAGACCAAAAATAATCTATGACCAATTTTGCTAGCAATGAGGTAACTATGGAATTAAAATTCAGAGAAGGAAGTATTGAAGATATGGAGCAATTGAGAGAACTTGCTATAAGCTCGTATGGCCAATATCAACATATTTTGACTTTAGAAAACTGGAATACCTTTTATGAGAATCTGAAAGCAAAAAGCTCCTATACAAATATTTTAAAAATTGCAAAATGCTTTGTTTGCGAATTAGGAAATGAATTAATTGGAGTAGCTTATGTCGTCCCGAGTGGAAATCCAACTGATATTTTTGAAACGAACTGGAGTTATATAAGAATGGTAGGGGTAAATCCAAAGTATCGTGGCAATGGCATCTCAAAGAAACTAACGCAAAGTTGTATAGATTTTGCAACTGAAAATGGAGAAACAATTATCGCTTTACACACCTCCGAGTTCATGGATGCTGCCAGACATATCTATGAAAGTATAGGCTTCAAAAAAATAAAAGAACTCAAGCCTATATTTGGTAAAAGATATTGGCTTTATCAACTTAAATTGAAATAAGGAATTCTGCGATTGTCTATTAAAGCTGTGTACGTGTATACGCAAATCCTCCACCTAGATTAGAAGACCAAGATGTAAATCTGACATTAATAAAGATGTCATCTTCAATGAGATGCATCACCAAATCTACACCTTCAACATCCTGAGGCATTATCGTTGCGCGAAATGGAGCAAAGGACAACGCATCAAGATTGGCAGTTGTGCCACGTGCCCACTCTGTACCTAATGGACTGTCTCGTTTATCAAATTCAGACTCTAACACTGCGTTGAAAATTTGACCACCTTCATTACCTCTCGTAATCCACACATTATCCGTTATCCTATCTTGATTAGCTTCTTGCGCTGGATTTGCTCCATTGTCTTTGGTAAACATTATCGTCTCTTCAATTACCTCACCAGATAAATTCTCAAGCTGATCTCGAGAGCATTGAACAAAAAACAAGCTTATTGATAGAAGGAACAGGTAAGGGTTTATTTGCAATTTCATATTGGAGTAGCTTATAATGAGAAATGGCCTTTCCACAAAAATCTAATTGATTTTAGCTATAGAACGCATCACACAGTACTTTTGTTTAAAATGCTGACTGCAGTATCAACCAATAAGCAGAATTGTCATTTCGGAACGAATTATATATCTTTATTTTTTATCATATGTTATGAGTCAAAGAATTAAGGTTGCAGTCATCTTCGGTGGTAAATCTGCTGAGCACAAGGTTTCTTTACGATCTGCAAAGAATATAATTGCAGCATTGGACAAAGAGAAACACGAGCCAGTTTTAATCGGGATCGACAATGATGGCCAATGGCATTATCATGGTGATGCCATGCAACTGTTATTTGCAGATGATCCTTCGAAAATCGAAATGAAATCAGCATTGCCTGTCATGCTATCTCAAAATGCTAACCAGCATTCTATTGTGTCGAATAAGGGGGAACTGGTCAATTCGTTGGACGTCATTTTTCCAGTTTTGCATGGTACATATGGTGAAGATGGCGCTATTCAAGGATTTGCAAAGTTAGCGAATTTACCATGCGTAGGACCTGGAATTCTCGGTTCTGCAGTAGGCATGGATAAGGATATCATGAAGCGCTTATTAAGAGATGCTGATATAGGAATTGCCGATTTTGTGACCGTCCGTTCTACAAATCCAAGTGCATATACGTATGAAGAGTTGTCAAAGAGATTAGGCACTACTCTATTTGTCAAGCCAGCTAATATGGGTTCTTCTGTTGGGATATCAAAGGTCCAATCAATAGAAGAATTTGAACCAGCTATTGAACTTGCTTTGCGATTTGATAATAAAGTAATTATTGAAGAACAGATTGTTGGGCGTGAAATCGAATGTAGTGTTCTTGGCAATGAACATCCTAAAGTTTCCATTCCTGGCGAGATTATTCCAGTTGATGGCTTTTATTCCTATGAGCGAAAGTATCTTGATGAACATGGTGCAGCTTTAGAAATTCCTGCAAAGTTGACTAAAGAACAAACAGAAGCAATTCAAGAGATAGCCATGCAAACATACATTTGTCTTGAACTAGAAGGTATGAGTCGAGTCGATGTTTTCTTGAAAGAAAATGATGAGATTATTGTCAATGAGGTAAATACCTTACCAGGTTTTACAGAGATAAGTATGTATCCGAGTTTGTGGGAGCATTCTGGAATTAGCATTGAAGAGTTGGTAGATGAGCTGATTCAGCTGGCGATTAAGAAACATGGACAGTTGAATGCTCTTTCTGTAAAATATTGAATTACAGTATTATTAAGTCCAAGTGGTTTTAACCACTTGATGATTTCCATCAAAACAGCCTTCTATCAAAATTAAACGGAACAGCATCTACAATTTTCACTTTTTTAAATGAAGTATGAAATGGATTAGTCAGCACATTCCATTCTCCTTCCACAACAGCTGATGGAACCAATAAAGAAAGTCTTTTATTTTGAGTGATGAGTTGATCACCTATAGTCTTAGTAAAATTCAGATGTGGAAAGTGATTCCAGTCTTGATGCAAATTCTTGATGTTGATTTTTGTAGGTCGTTTTGGTAACTGCATAGTAAGCATCCAATATCCTTTAGGAACGGTTTGAACAGTAGCATGAACAGCAACTTCAGCCATTGCCAGCGCTCGATTAGCAGCACAGTACAAAATTTCAGTTCCTTGACTGTTCCATCTCCCACCTCTGAAGGCAGCACCTTTTCCACTCAGATCATTTTTATACTTCTCCTTGGTTAAACGATAGACAATCATCCTTATGCAAAAATGCCATATTCTAGTGCGGCAAGAGAATCCATAACCAATGCCTGACCATATGAATTTTTGAGTAAGTCGATAGGTCTTTTGCCAGCAAGCGCCATAACAGGAGTCTTAAGCCATAAGGTAAATTGATCAGCATCTTTCTCGAATACTTCGATACCAAATACAAAGACTTCTAACAACTCTATGATTTTCTCTGAATGAATTGGCTTAAACCTTCGGTCTTCATTGTGATAACGCTGTAGTGACTTTGGAGAGATGTCTAAATAAACTGACCAATCACTAAGTGTGAATGGAAACAAGTCTTTTATCTGATGAAAGAGCGCATAGGGCACACCAGACTCGATCAATTCTGCAATTAAGAAACGATCTGCCAGTAATTCTTGAAGATCAACATCCTTCTTATTGCTATAGGTGGCAGCTGATTCATTTACAAACTTTATTAGTTCTTGGTTAAAGTGTTCGTACATAATTAGTCAATTGACCATAAATATACGTCATTTGTCTTGTTATTGCAAGTTTTTTAAAAATTGAGATTCTAAGTTTTGAGCTAACTTAATGTGTGATACGGTGAATTAAATAACATAAGGAATTCACCCACCTGACCTCCCGGAGGCATTTACATTTTTTAGCCCGAGCCAACGTCTCCCTTGAGGTCATGACGACTCAGAAAGTCATATCAGACTCGTCGGAGGAGATGTAGAGGGCAACCTTTATATTATCTTCAAAGGGTAACAGCGTCAGTAGCTAATTTTATCCAAAACGGCAAAAATAGTTGCATAACTGATATATACGTTATATATTTGAAACACCCGTTATAATTCGGGAACAGATTTGTAATTAAAGATCATGCAAAAATTAACAAAAGCTGAAGAAGAAGTAATGCATTTATTTTGGGCACACGGTCCATCCACTGTAAGTGGCATCATCAGTAAGATGGAAGAACCTCATCCACCCCATTCTACTATTTCTTCTATAGTCAGAATTTTAGAAAAAAAAGGCTTTCTGGATCATAAAGCTTATGGCAGAACGTATGAGTATATACCCATTATTGAAAAAGCAAATTATAGTAAATTCTCTTTGAAGAAATTAGTATCCACTTATTTCGAAGGATCTATGAATGAACTAGTGTCATTCCTTGTAAAGGAAAACGACATGAGTTTACAAGAGTTAGCAGAAGTTGTCAATAAATTAGAAAACGAACAACATCAATAGTTTATGAATGAATTGTTAATAAGAACCAAAGAAAGTCTAGTAATAGCGCATCCTATAGACAATGCATTTACCTTATCTCTATTTAATGCACTAAAACAAAAACTATGAGCAACAAAAACATACTTCTTAGAATTTTATTTCCATTTGTTCTCCTTTTCCTCATGGGATACTTTTTACTACAATCAGCTTCAGTAAACACTCCAGAAAGGGATGTCTATTTTGAATATTCTTCAAAATGCAATTTGTGGGAAGTCAGAGATATGGAAACTGGTGTACTAAAAAGTAGAATTACAGAAGGATTAAAGCAACTGTATGAACTTTCTGGAACAAGGTATGCGCCACTCATTAAAATTGATGATAAAATTGTTGGTCATGATATGGACCGCAATTTCGATTGGTCCAAACCATTTGTCTATCAATTCATCGATGGTGAAGAAGCTGCAAAAATTTATGGTAAAGATGCCAAATACGGCTTAGCAGAATTTAGCTACAGTACAGGCGTACAATCAGAATTTAGTGCTTGTACCACAGAGGATGAAACAGATTTAGTCTCAGGATTACCCTTGGTATTATATGAAGGCACACTATCCAAGCGACCAAGTAGTATTGTAAAAGAAAGAGAATACAATGGCTTACATATACTTACTGGTCTTGCAGCAACAGAAGCCTATGGTGAAAGAGCAGCTTCAAGACCTGTGTTCAATCATTATAAAACGGACGCAGTAAGTGAGAAAAGAGAAAATGACAAAACACTACGCATTACGAATGGTACCAAAGGAAAGATTGTAATTGACTACACTTCTGATCGAGAAGGAGAAATTGATGTGTTGATTAATCAGGAGTATGAGCAATTCGTAACTACTCGACATAACAAAACAGAAAAGAATATTCGTATCGAATTAGATCCTGCCGATTGGCCTCCTTATAATTTTACAATATCCGTATACAAAGCAGGTACTGATTTTGGCATTGACTCGAGGATTCATCGGTTGACAAATGGCAAAATTGAAATTGACTATATCACAGAAGATAATATAAAAAGAAAGTTCGCTTCAGAAATAGAGATAGGTGATGATGGCAACAAAGTAAATTACGTGTTGATACCAGGAGAGCAATTGCGCTTACCAGAAGGTTTTTACAAACAAATAAACTACGTTATCAATAGTAATTTGTTTAAAGTCGCTGATGGTGAATTTATCTCATACTGGCATCAAAACCTTAGAAACAAATACGAGCAGATCGAATACCAAAGATATGTCACCACAAGATTCCAGGAAGAAGCTGAAGATCTTGGATTCACCATAACACACGACAACAACTCTTCAGAATTTTCAGTGACTTCTCAAAATAAAGGCATTCGAAATATTGAAATACTCAGTTGGATGCAACAGCAACGGATACCCGCTGCCATCAAATCAATTGCGATAGATAGATGGGAAGAAGATGAACTTCCAATGATCATTCACAACAATGACGAAATTAATCATGGCGAACTTTTGGAGATATTAAATCAAACGCCACTGCAAATTTCGAGATTCATTGAGATAGAAGAAGAGTTGGCTATCAAACGTTTTGGCAGTAAAGCAAAAAATGGAGTGTTGGTTTTTAAAGGCATCAAAACAACAGAATAAAAGTAGAGCAAAACAACAGAATAAAACAAATTTACAAATGATACAATACAGCCTGGAAGTTGCTATCTGTTGGTCAGTCTTTTACCTG
>CAYNMW010000084.1:0-20053 GCA_964398295.1 uncultured Saprospiraceae bacterium
TTTGGTGTCATCATCTCCTGTCCCAAAAGTTGCATAAAAGTCTTCTGCAGTAGGCCCGATATGTTGTTCATCAGGTCTGTTCTTATAGGTCCAGCTATAAATATCAAGTTTGGATAACTTGTCAAGAATGTCCTCGCTATTTATATCCGCATGAATGTCTTTGAAATGGACAGATGATGGATTAGCAAGCCCCGCAGTGACCTCAAATGTGCCATTGATTCTGACAAAGTCATTGTCAAATTCTCCGTAAATGAGTGGCTCTTCACTTCCATTAAAAAAATTTGTAGTGTCCATGTCTATGTAAAGCCTCATGTCTGAATTTATTGAAGTAGGTCCTGCACCTACTCCAATAACAACATTTGCAGAGCCAAATGAATTTTTATGTCCCGCATTCTGTCCTAATAAAATATTATAATTGCCTCTTATATTAGAACTGCCAGTCCCAAACCCGAAAAAGGAGTTACTGTTTCCAGTAATAGATTCGAATCCTGAACCTGAACCGAAAAAACAATTATTGGATCCTTTATTTTTAAATCCAGATCGTCGACCAAAAAATGAGTTTTCACATCCTACATCATTCCCAAAACCTGCATCCCCACCAAAAAATGAATTACTCTCTCCATCCACATTATTAAAACCTGCATCCTCACCAAAAAATGAATTGTTTTCTCCGTCTCTATTATTGAATCCTGCCGCCTGCCCAAAAAATGAATTATTTTCACCTGTATCGTTTTTCTCTCCACACCTAGCTCCAAAAAATGAATTGCTATTTCCACTAGTCACTATATTCCCTGCATTACCTCCCATAATGGTATTGTCACTACCCGTCATGCCAGCATTGCCTGCATTTTGACCTACCGCAGTATTGAAATTTCCAGTTCCTGCGTTTGCGCCAGACCCTGCTGCATAATTTTGCGCATGTGCTAATTGAATAGAAAATAAAATGATGGGGATGATTATAAGGTTTTTCATAATGATAGATTTTTCCATTTAATGGTGCTAATCTATACCCTTTATGAATTTTGGGGTTCACAGAATATCGTGAAAAGAAAAACTCATGGTATTCTGTGAACGTGATGGCTATACACGAGGTACTAAGCGCATGCTTCGGCTGTATGGCGATGTAATAGCTTGTTATGCTTCGTCATTTTAATTTTATGTGTTCTTTTGAAGAATGATGTATTGTCAGAATATCAATTTCACTCGAACTTAATATTCTATATACAATTCGATATCTTCCTTCTATTAGTTCTCGGATTTCCTTTTTATCAAATTCAGGAACTATCCGACCTATTTCTATGAAATCTTTCAGTGTATGTGTTCTAAGTTTAATCTTTGTGACTTGTCTTTTAGCTTAGTATTTTGAATCTAAAGAGATATAGTCATGGATATTCTTAAGATCTTTTACTGCTTGTTCTGTCTAATTTATCCGAACCACGTTTCATTTGTTGTTCAAGTTCTTGCTCACTTACCTTGTTGTTTTCCATTGAATCATTTAGACCGTTATCTACTTTTTCAATAAAAACTAGTCGTTCAACAAGCTCTTCAATGGTAAATTTTTCTGGAAGGTTTTCTATTTGCTCCTTCAGTTTAGCTTTTGATATCATTAGGTTAATTTAACACAACTTTTGTTTAGTTCAAGTTATTTGACGAGAAATGGCCGTTGTCGGCTATACACGCAATTTGATGAAGCATAACAGTGCGATATGAATCATTGGCGCATTGCCACCTACCTAACAGCTGCACCAAACCTTGCAACAAAAGAAACATTAAAACTACGCCCAGCTTCCAAAAATACATTCTGATTTCCTGGTGCTCCTCTGGAAACATGACTTCGATATTCATTATCAGCTAGATTGGTAATACTGGCAATTATCCTAGCATGCGGCATTTGACTGCCTAAATTATGGAGATTTAATCCCGCTTTAATATTCAGGATGGCATAACCTGGTGTTTCGATTTCATTTGGAGCCACATTATTTTGTTCTCCAACTAACAACACTTCTGGTTGCACGAAAAACTTATCATTTGCATCCCTATAGTGGTATCCTAGCCACGTTTGTAATGCAGGTATTGCTGGCAATGGATTGTCAGTTACGTTATTGTTACCATTAATCGTAGCTCCACTCAAAAAGGCGTAGGACAATGTACCAACTTTCACTTTCGCATTCCATTCAAATCCAGTAAGGGTTGCTTCTCCAATATTTTGGAATTGGATTGATGGTGCATCAGCAAAAGTCAAATCTGTTGCGACAAATAAATTGTTGAGGAAGTTTTGATAGAAGTTTGCCTCCAATGTCAAGGTCTTCGTTTTGTAATGGCCACTTAATTCGTAAAAGACACCTCGCTCTGGATCCAAGTCAGGATTAGGTACCAGAAAACCAGCGCCAACTGCTGTAAAGTGATATTTAGAAAATAAATCAGTGCCTCTAAAGGAGTTGGCGACATTTGCTTTTACACTAAATGCATCAGAAACAGAATATTTCAAACCTATATTTCCAGACACAGCAAAATCACTATCAGAAGTATTGTCTTCATTGTAAATCGATTGTATCGCTTCTATATCAAATGGGCCGTCATCGATACTGGTGCTGACATTGTCTACCCGAGCTGCAAGTAACAAGTTTAGTTTTTCGCTCAATTGCAATTCTTCAATCGCAAATACTCCAATACTCGTACTACGGCTGTCTGGTTGGATCTGACCTAATGGTGGGTCAATGACGTTTACTTCCGCACCAGCGGGATTAAATATCCGTATAAACAAATCGCGATGAGTACCAATTCTATTTTCACGCAGATAATCTACACCCAAAGTCAACTTCGCTTTTTGACTTTGTCTCATAGTTGTATAAAACTTACCTCCGTAAAATGGTACGTCTACATCCAATTGTACTTGTATCGCTCTGTTGACATTGGTGGTCATTGGGAAAAAGATATTGGTCAATTGATTGATTTCCAGGTCCTGTCTTTTGTAAAATACCCTTGCCCCAATCGTCTCTATTTTATCCGAAATATTTGATCCTTCATAACTAAGGTTAAGCGCACGTTGTTGATCCGGATTAAACAATCTGTTTACACGTGGAGGACCAGGTGCACCAAGCCCGCCAGGGAAACCTGTATTTTCATTCTCAAAATATTTACCACTTAATTCCAGACGATGATTCGGTGCCCAGGAATAACCAAGATTGAAATCTATATTATTAGATTCGAATTGACTGTTTTCTATTTCTCCAGCTGGTGTATCTGTATTTCCTGCATCACGCAGACCTCCACCAACTAAAAAATCAAAACCATTCCCTCTTCCTTCTAATTCTACTCGACCTCTATACATGCTATTTACAGTATGGTAGCCTCCATATACACTGGCACCAATTTTAAAGTCTTTTCCAAATCCATTCTCTGCTTTTCTTGTTACTACATTGACAAGACCAGATATGGCATCACTGCCCCAAAACGCAGAGGCAGGCCCTTTTATGACTTCAATTTGTTCAATCTGAAATGGATCTACGAGGCTATAGGATCGGATTCGACCCCCAACAAAAGGGTTGCCGTCAATAAGTATAGGTGCTCGTTCACGAGACAAACCTCTAATGATAGGCGTTGTTGCCAAACCACCATCACTTTGTCTGGTAACACCAGGTACGTACTGCAATGCTTCCGTTGGAGAAGTCGGCTGACTTTCAATAATTTCTCTTTGCCCAACAACATCAATATTGAGAGGGAGTCGATCTGCAATGGTAACAGATCTCGTTGCACTGACTAAGACTTCATCCGAAAAAACAGATAGAAGACTGTCTGCTACTTGTGCCGTTAAAGTTGAATTCACAATTAGGAGTAATACCATCACTTGTATTACAGGTGTAGATTTTGTGATCATTATGTATTTTTTCATGCGTGTTAAAGGATCACCCTTAGTAAGTGATATTCTAAATTTAACATTTATTCCAGATTTAGAAAATATTTTCTAATATTCAGTTATTTCAAAATTTTGGTTTAGCCAGATACGACTTATATTACAAATTAATATGGTCATTGTTGATCATGGTCAAATACTATTATGAGCTCAAATAACGGTATGTCAGCCTCACAAAATGGTCGTACATCCCTACTTCCAGACCATATAGAAGAAGTCCACGCTTTTTGGGTAGCAGGTGGAAGTTGTGATGGGTGCTCGATTGCAGCTGTTGGAGCTACTTCACCGTCTGTAGAAGATTTACTTCGCGGGGTACTACCCGGAATGCCAAAAGTTGTCTTACATCATCCTGTATTGGCTGTTGTTGCAGGTGAAGAATTTATCAAACCATTCCGATTAGCTGCTAATGGAGAGCTAGGTGCTCCTTTTGTTGTGATAGGTGAAGGATCGATTATGGATGAGCGCATTGCCGCTGCTACTGGAGGATATTGGTCAGGTCTAGGTGCTGATGAGGATGAGAATGGCAATCCACAACCCATTCCTTCTTCAAGTTGGGTTTCTCGAATGAGTAAACACGCGGCAGCTATGATAGCTGTAGGAACTTGTGCAACATGGGGCGGTGTGCCAGCAGCAGCTGGCAATCCAACAGATGCTGTAGGAATGATGGATTTTTTAGGTAAAGATTATCGAAGTGCACTTGGACTTCCTGTTGTCAATTTGCCAGGTTGTGCACCACAAGGAGATAACATTACAGAGACAATTGCTGCAGTATTATTATTTCTGCACGGTCTTGGTCCATTACCGGAATTTGACGAGTTAGGAAGACCATCATGGTTGTTTGGGGAGACAGTCCATAGAGGATGTACCAGAGCAGGGTTTTATGAAGAGGGGAAATTTGCAGAGGAATATGGAGATAAAGAATGTCTTGTTGAAGTAGGATGTTGGGGTCCAGTTGTGCAATGCAACATCAATAAAAGAGGAGCTTTGAATGGTCAAGGTGGATGTATGAATATAGGTGCTCCATGTATCGGTTGCACGATGCCCGGATTTCCAGATAGTTTTGCGCCATTTTACTCCACACCACCAGGTACAATTGTGTCGTCCACCTTGTCAAGAGTTACGGGCAGCTTAATCAGTAACTTACGTGAAATGACAATGCAATATCAGAATCGAACAGTTAAATGGAATAAAGATGGTGAGGTGCCTTCAGGATGGGGTCATGTTGAAGAACCTACTACACTCAAAAAGGTGATGCATTATGCCTATGAAAAATTGCAGTTTAAAGATAGTCCAAAGCCAGGAACAAATTAATTAGTATGGATGATGCAACACTATATAAATATTATTTCATCGGACTAGCGATAGCAGTTGTGATCATTTTAGCTGCAGCTATTCTTTTACTTTTAGTAAGAGCTCAAGCGAAACGAATATTGACTTTGGCCACGGCAGCCCTTGGTCTTGTCAAGCAAATACGTGCCAATACAAATAGTATTTGGGGACTGGAACAAACCAATGCAGTAGCAGGAGATATTTTAGAAGGAGCACAAGCAATAGAAGCACACGCAGGCCTAGTCGCACAAGCTCTTCACGAAACCGAAAATCGATAACCCAGATGGATACACACATTAAACTTTGGATTTTATCATTGGTCATTGGACTTGTAGTTATCGGAGTAGTTGCATTCTTGCTTCACTTGATAAAATCTACAGCCAAAGATATTGATGATGCAGCAGCCCAGATTTGGACTCATGGTAAATTGACTGCAAATAATACAATTCAGATTCCAATATTTTTATCTAAAACAAATCAAGTTGTAAAAAGTATATATGGATCAGCAGTGAATATTATCAAAGGCTCAGAGGCAATCAAACAACATGCAGGTGGATGTCCCGGCTGTCCAAAATGTGTATTAACCCACAACTAAGGAGAAAGTATACTATGGAAATTATATTAATGATATTAACCATCCTTGCAGTTGTACTACTGGTTATTGTATTGGTTACTTATTTAGGATCAATTATCAAGTTATTAAATTCGATTGGTGGGAAGGGCGATAGTTATCTTGCTAAATTGAGATTGGGATTACGAGCAATCGAAACAGAGACAGGTCATTTGCCTACAGAAGTCACCAAACTGAATGGAGCATTAAGCGATACTGCAACTGGATTGGTTGTCGTCAACGAAAATCTTGCAGGAACAATCACTGCAGCACTAAATCAAGAAAATCCATAAACTATGTCGCAAGCTGTACTTATACTTTGGGCAATTCTACTTGTGGTAACAGTATTGTTACTCCCATTGATTGTTAGCCTTCTTCACAGAACCTGGAAAGCTAGTCGAAGCATAGAAAGATATTTTAAAGAAATGCTTGAAGCTGGGGTAGGCATCGCTGGTAATACAGATGCAATCACAGCTCTTGATGATACCATTCAAGTAGCCAGTACCATGTTGGATGTTGCTGGAGGAATTAATAAAAACGCAGAAACTTTAAAAGGTGCTCTTGCGGATAGAGCTGCCAAATTAAATTAAATGTAAATTAGACATGACAGCATACGCATTATATATAGCCACATTAATCATCGTTGCCCTCGTAGTGATTGTACTGGTGATATATTTGGTACTTATCATCATCGCATTGCGAAGAGCAGGTACTCATCTTAAAAATTTGGCAGGAGGCCTTCAGAAAATTGTTGATGATACTGATCCCTTGACAGGAAAATTAACGACGATAAATGGTGCATTGACTCAACTCCACGGTGGTCTCTCGTCGGTAGATGGCCATTTAGTTGACATTGCTAAAGTGATGAAGCTTGTTTAATAATTACGATATTCCAATAGAATAAAAATATATGTGTTTTAAAAATTTACCAATAGCATTCGATGAAGATGGCAATGCCTATCTCAAAGAAGATATCGCCAATCCTTATGAGTATAAGGTTGTGGATCTAGGTGTCGAACAGGACAAGCTAAAATCCTTGATGGAAAAGAATGGCTTTATCCGCAGTGTCGATTACGATCCCGTAACTCGTGTAGCAGGTGCGCTTGCTTTCCATAGTGTGGTAGATTTAAAAGATAAAAAAGTCTTATCGACCAACTCGATGGCGACCTTATTTAGGGGCTATGAGATTATCCTTAAAGGAAGAGATCCAAGAGATGCGGCATACATCAGTAGTCGAGCTTGTGGCGTTTGTGGTGGTGTACATGCAACAACATCTGCTTTAGCTATTGAAATGGCTTTGGGCATTAAGCCGCCGCCATTGGGCATTGTCATGCGGAATATATTGTTGGCGATCGAATACTTATATGATCACCCACTTCATCTGTTCTTATTGGCAGGACCGGATTATTCAGAAGAACTGGTAGCCGCAACAAACCCAGAATTAATTGCGAAAGCAAAAGGTAGAAAAGCTAAAAATAAAGCCGTTCACGGTTATGATACCATTTTGGATATCATGAAGGACCTCAATCCGCTCAAAGGCAAATTGTATTTGGAAGCACTTTCCATGACAAGAGTTGCAAGAGAAGCATATGTGCAAATCGGAGGAAAATATCCTCACCCTCAATCTGTTATTCCAGGGGGTATTTCTGTGACCGTTACCATCTCAACTCTAAATGAAGTCTACTCAAGACTGATCAAATTTTTCGATTATGGTCAGAAGACAACAGGTATATGGGATGATATTTTCGATTTCTTTATAGAAGAAGATCCTCGGTATTCTCAGTGTGGTGTTAGACCAGCGACTATGGCAGACACTGGCGTTTGGGATCGACCTGATTCCTATGATGGCACTTTTGAGAATTGTGATAAATGGGGAAATGACAGATGGTCAACTCCAGGGATATTGGTAGACGGTGAAGTAGTCACCACAAATCTAAGTGAACTCAATGCCGGACTGGAAGAGTTTGTCGAGCATTCCTATTATGAAAAATGGGATGGTCAAACATATAAAACGGATGCCAAAGGAATACCACTGAGTCCAAACCATCCATGGAACAAAGAGACAATACCGAAACCTGGAAAGCAAAGTTGGAGAGACAGATACAGTTGGGATACCTGTCCTACATGGGATAGAATGCCAATGGAAGCTGGAGCCTATAGTCGGATGTATTTGACTGCAAAAGCTCAACGTGCTCCCAAGAGTCAATTTTTGGAGAACACAGGGCATAGCATGATCATCAATGTCCCAAAATACAATTTACCTGAAGCACAACTGGAATGGAAAATTCCTGAACATTGGAATGCGTTTGAACGAAATCGTGCACGTGCCTATTGCATCCCTTATTCTGCAATGGTGGCTTTAGAAAACTGGCAGATGGCGTTGCAATTGCTGAGAAACGGAGAAACGGCAGTGAGCACACCATACGACATACCAAAGAAAGGTAGACATATTGGCTTTGGTGCCTGGGGTGCAGGAAGAGGATTTTTGACACACCATTTAATTGTCGAAAATGGTTTGATTGATAATTATCAAATCATCACTCCTTCCACATTGAATGCAGCACCACGTGCACCATGGGGTGCTCCAGGTCCATATGAGGAAGCTGTATTGAATACGCCAATTTTAGAAAAATACGATAACCCGGAAGACTACAAAGGCATCGATATTTTGAGAGCGATCAGAAGTTTTGATCCTTGCATGCCTTGTACCACTCATATCATGGCTAAGGATACCGACCATGTAGTCACTCGAGAGGTTACGACATGTGCTTGTGGAATTGAGTAAGAAGACCTTGATCGGTACGGTGGGTTATCATGTATTGGGCAATCATTCGATGCCGCCTATGTTGTTTCCCCATCTTCAAAAACTAGACTTGCCTGACTATGTCAAAGTTGACGAACTCAATTGGGGTCCAGTAGCAGTCGTACAAATGTTTGAAGCAGAACAGCCATCATTTGAACGAGTCATCATCTTATGCGCAATCGAACGGGAGAATCGAGCTATAGGTGATATAGATATTCTGAAGTGGAGTGGAGGTCTACCGGATGACCAGCAAATTCAAGCTTGTGTTGGAGATGCCGCAACAGGTGTTATTTCTGTTGAAAATCTTCTTGTGATTGGCGAGTATTTCAAAGTATGGAAAGATGAAGTATATTTAGTAGACGTAGAACCCGGAATAGAGATAGCCGGCGAGAAGTTTACCAATGAAATGGAAGCTAAAATTCCAGAGATTATTTCTGTTGTCAGATCATTAGCAATTGGTCAGATAGCAGAGTTACAAGAGATAAAGAAAATTCGAGGTGATACATTATTTGTTGAAAAATGAACTGATATAAAATTTTGAGTCTGATGGATCAGATTGAAAAATCACATTTACGGGCGTTATTTTGGAAAGATGAGATCTTGCAAATCTTATACTGGATGGATGGTGAAGGCTTCGGAAAAGAAGTCCCCGTCAGTCAAGTTCAAGCCCTGCTCAATACAAATATGCCAAATCTGTTGTACCATATCGATCTGTTGGTCAAGAACAAAGTCTTAGAGGCGAATGTAGAGTCTGTAGTTGAGAATTCACTTATCTCTTTATCTGGCGAATCTCGCAAAGAGGCCGGCAAGCGATTCTCAGAAGCATTTCAAGGATATCAAAAAGCAGGTCACGGTGAATGTGGTCCTGATTGTGAATTCTGCTATGGGCCTGATGGAGTTAAATTAGAAAATTGTGTACATAATTGTGCAAGTCATTGATCGACAATGAAAGAAGTCTATTTCAGCAATAGCGAATACAATGATATTCTCAATCAATTGAATCAATTGATGCAGGAAGCTGACCAAATAGCAGTTGCTGATCACAAAGTTTTACTCTACCAAATTTTGCAATTATTTGATTCTATTCATAGAGAACCGCTGGCTCGCATACAAAATGCATTGGCTGCCAACCCTGAGTTAAAACAGAAAATTGAAGCAGATCCGGCTGTAACAAAATTGCTCTCGCTTTATGATTTAGCAGAAGAACAAGCTCAAGTAGATAACGCTGATGAAAAGCAAGTCACCTTTATACCTGAACATCAGGTAACGATGATGACAATTCCCAAAAAAAAGGATTGGCTGGAATTAGGTGATGTCTCCGAATTGGAACAAAATAAAATCTATCCTAAAAATTATCAAAAGGTAAATTTCCTCATCTCGAAAGTTGGTGCCGATGTTTTTGCCGTTCAGAATCAGTGCGACGGTTCCTTTTTACCTATTGATCAAGGCAAAATTGAAAATCACATCTTGACTTGTCCTTGGCATGGCTGCAAATATGATTTGCGCACAGGATTCGCAGTGGATGAATCAAATAAAAAATTAGAAACATATCCTGTAGAAATTGAAGATGGAAAATTGTTGAAAGTTGAAATTGCGTATGAATAGGATGATATGGATTGGGTTTGTGCTGTTGGGTATCATGGCTTGCACTACACCCACTCAAGAGGAACTAGTCAATCCAATGGACAGACTTCCTGACAATAAAGGTGGTGAAATTGTGCGAAAGGCAATAGCTTATGCAGGAGGCTGGGAAGCTTGGGAATCAAAAAAGAATTTTTCCTTTTATAAAAAAATAACCTCATTAGACTCTTTGGGTACTGTAACCAGACGTCTAAGACAGTTGCATAAATACTCGATGGAGCCTCATTTTATGGCGAGCATGAGTTGGCAAAAGGATGATTCAAATTTTGAAATTATCAATACCGGTGAGAAAGCAAACAAATATGAAAATGATATCTGGCTAGAAGATGACAAGTCAAAAAAAGAAGCTTGGAATTCTTCTTTTGGGTCAAATTATGTGATTCAGATGCCGTTTAAATTAACTGATCCGGGAACCATCATTAACTATGATAAGATTGACTCAACAACATTTGATAGACCTGTTCATGCTGTCTCTGTAGACTACGAATCTTGGGCAGGAAGTAGTGGAGGCATGCACAAATGGTGCTATTATTTTGATGCAGAGACCTTTGATTTAGTAGCCAATTATATGGACTATGGCAATGGTCAATCGATGACACTTTACAAAACATTTGAAGATATCGATGGTATCAGAATACATAAGCTCAGACATAGTCATGCATCAAATAAACATAGAGATATCTTGCAACTCAAAACGATTTACGAAAACGAAGAAATGGCATTCGTCGAACAATTTGATGGATCACTATTTGAACTGAAATGAAGGCTCAAAAGGACATATTAATTGCAGGAGTAGGTAACGAATTAAGGCAAGATGATGCCTTTGGTGTAGAGTTTGTCAGACGCTGGGAAAATGAAGTAAAAGCATATCCACACGTGAAGACCATGGAAGTAGGGATTGCAGGAATTCATTTAGTGCAGGAATTACACAGTATTTATGATATCTTAGTATTGGTTGATGCCATTGATTATAAGAGAGAGCCTGGTTCAATATCCTTGGAGCGTGTAGAAGAAATCAAAGATATCGAGAAGATGCCATTAATGAAGAAGCGAGAATTTTTGGCAGATATGCATTATACTAATCCAACGCGGGCCATGATGTTGGCCAAAGCATTGAAAATATTGCCAAAAGATGTGTTTGTCCTTGGGTGCCAATCTGCAGCTCATGATGACTTCGCTTTAGGGATGAGCCCTGAAGTGACAGAAGCCATTCCTATTGCCATAAAACGATTAAAGGAGTGGTTACATTTAACTTAAAAATGAAAAAATGCTACAATGAAGGAAATTAAAAAGACTCCAGTCCAGCCTAAAAAAGAGGTCCAAACAACAGAGAAAATTCCGTGGTTGTTTGGCTTAGAAGTTAAAGACCTTGCGAGTCCAATAACCATTCGACGGATACAAATTCTGCAAGTCGGCATCCTGGCTATGGCTGTTGCATTTGCTGGATATTATGTTTGGGATAATTTTCTTAGAGCTCCTTCGGGCATAGAGTTGGTCAATGAAATGGTTGATGCTGCTGGTGGAGCTACTGCATGGAATGGTATTCAATCAGGACAGTTCACACGTACTCAAAACCTATATGCAGAGAATGGTGATCCACTATCTAATCAAGTGGAGACATTTTACTTTTTTAAGACTGAACAAGGTTTGGAGTTGATGGTTGAAGCAACAACAAAGGACGGAAAAAAGGTGGTGATCAGTAAGGACAAAGAAGGCTTTTGGGCAACAAAAGACTCTAAGCCATCGGATCCTCGAAAAACTTCTAAGGATTTAGGCATGATGTGTGATTCCAAGTTTTGTGAACCTAGTTGTGCCGCACAAATGGCATTCTTTAGATTCTCAATGCCATTCAAATTACAAGATAACGGCGTAAGACCTGATGTAAATAATGTCACTTCTTTTAGTGTGTTAGACTGGAATCCATTAGAGAATATTGATATCGTTGATGAACCGCTCGTATTGGATGTGTCCTACAAACCGACTGTTGGGAAAGACAAGTGGAGATTTCTTGTCAATCCAGAAACGAAGCTGATTCATAAAATGGAATACTATAATAAGTCGGACTTTGGCACTTATAGACCAGAAGAAATTTATTGGTCGGATCATAAAACAGTAGATGGTATCACCTTCAGTCATCGCTGGACGAGGTACTGGGGTAATGGACAATTGATGGATGAATATGTCTACTCAGATGTTGAATTCAATAATCAAATTGATGAAACTCATTTTAGCAGACCTGAAGGTTTAGATTGGGTCGTAGCTGATTAATAAAATAACCAAATAAGAAAATGAAAATAGCTATCGCAGGAAAGGGTGGAGTAGGTAAGACAACAATCAGTGGCATGCTGTGTAGAGTGATGGCACAACAAGGTGAAAAGGTTTTGGCGATTGATGGTGATCCTAACCCAAATTTGTCCGTTGTTTTAGGAATAGACAAGGACCTGCCACCACAAAAATCATTGAGTACAGATATCATCGAACGCGTGGAGGACGGAGATAGTTGGCGTTTTCAAGTTAAAATGCCCTTCGATGAAATTTTAGATACTTTCGGTCAAGATGCTCCAGATGATGTGACCTTACTAATAGTGGGCGCACCTGAACAAGCAGGTACTGGTTGTATGTGTGGTTCGCATACTGTAGTGAGAGAATTGATTCATTCTGCTTTAGCATCAGATCAAGAATCTTCAATGGTTGTGGATACAGAAGCATCCTTGGAGCATATGAAGCGTGGGACTTCTAGGCATGTTGATAAGATGTACATGGTCGTCGAACCATATTATAGATCCTTAGAGGCTGCTGGAAGATTTGCAGAGTTAGCTCGCCAATTAGGCATTGAAAAAGTAGAAGCGATTGCCAATAAGGTCAAAACTGAAGAGGAAGAAAAAGCAATTGAAGAATACTGTGAAAAGATAAAATTACCCATTGCTGTAATGGTTCCTTATGACGAGAATGTAGCCGCAGCAGATTTAAAAGGTGTTTCAATAATGGACTATAACAAAGATTCCAAGATGATTAAAGCATTGGAAAAGTTTGTTCAATCACTCAACTAAAACAATATGTGCTTAGCAATTCCAGGTAAAATAGTTGAGATAGAAGAACAAACAGAAGCCGTTTTCCAAATTGGTAAAGTATCCTTCAGCGGTATCACAAAGCGCATCAATCTTGGTCTAGTACCAGAGGCAAAAATCGGTGATCACGTTCTTGTACATGTAGGAGTAGCCGTTAGTGTCATAGACGAAGAGGAAGCCAAAAAGACAATGGACTTTTTACAAGGCACAGATGAATTGGATGAGCTGTTTCCAGAGCGGCATCCCCAGCCCTGAAAAAATCGAGAAGTATGTAGACCTTCGATTCAGAACAAATCTAACTGAGGCAAAGGACTCCGTTCCTCTTGCCATTTACTTATCTCAAAAACGAATCCAACAAACTCTCAATCAATACATCAAATTCCATTCGTCCATTTTCCGTAAAATGAGGCAAAACCTGACTCCATACCATTTCCTTAAACATCCGTTCTTTGTCATCACTATCTGTATCGTCAATCGGACGAATCAAATAAAATGTAATGATCATCCATATGGTCTGTGCGATGATTTGATAATGCCTTGGACGAAGTTCTTTTTTTAAAATGCCGTTCTTCTCATTTTGAGACAGCCAATTATAAATCTGTTGAATGATTTCATTAGTCACGGTTTGTCTGTCTATAAATTGCTTTGGATAATTTCGTTGTAGTTCAATTAGGTCTGTAAAGAAGAATGAATACTGTAACAATGAATGATAATAACGTGCCAGTTGGGTATCAAAATCCAGTAGGCCAGGAAATTCCTTATGCTCGTCAAAAATTGGTTTTAAAATTTCAGATAATTGAGTAACAATTTTTTCAATAATAGCCTCCTTGCTGTAAAAATGATAGGCCACATTTCCTACACTTATTCCAACATCATCAGCAATCTGTTGTAGCCTAACATTCACCAAGCCATGTTCATTGAACAAGCGGATACTACTGGATATTATTTTTTCTTTTGTCGTCATATGCTCATTATCAATCTCAACATATACGTGGTAGTTGCTGGCCGACCAACATATTGACTATCCGCTTTCCTCCAATACCACTTCGTATCACCACTTGCTTTGGGTGGTCATCAGTAATGTATCCAATGATTGAAGGGTTTGATTCTGGATTTTGCTCCTCGATATGACTGACAATGGCTTCGGCTTTTTCTCCATCTACGATTGCTATGCAGATGCCTTCGTTTGCAACATACAAAGGGTCTAGTCCTAATATCTCACATGCAGCTTTCACTTGTTCTTGTATGGGAATTTGTGATTCTTTCAACAATATTCCTTTATGTGAATCTCTGGCAATCTCGTTTAGTACAGCTGCTACACCTCCACGAGTTGGGTCTTTCAATAGTTTGATGTCTTGTCCAAAGTGTTTAATCAATGAAGTCGTCACCTTATCCAATGGTCTGGTATCACTCAAGATATCACTATCAAATTCAAGTCCTTCTCGTACTGACATGATAGCGATTCCATGAGTTGCAATGACATCTGATACGATGATAGCGTCTCCAGAGGAAACCCGTTTAATATCAATTTGTGCCTCATCTAACACCTGACCGATGCCTGTCGTGTTGATGAATATTTTGTCACCTTTTCCATTTTCGACAACCTTAGTATCTCCAGTTATAATTTTGACATTTGCTGCTTCGCATGCTGTTTTGATTGAAACAAGAATACGCCAGAATTCCTCCATGAGCAATCCTTCTTCAATGATAAAACTCAGGGAAAGATATTTGGGAATAGCTCCACACATTGCCAGATCATTCACTGTTCCATTGATCGCTAATTCACCGATATCGCCTCCAGGAAAAAAGATAGGTGATATCACAAAGCTGTCTGTAGTAAAGGCAGTTCTTCCATTCCAATCAAAAATAGCCCCATCATGATGTTTATCTAAAAGCTCATTTCCTAACAGATCGAATACGCCCTTGTTTAATAAATTATTGGTGAGCGTACCTCCACCTCCATGCCCTAAGCTAATGCGGTCATAATCTAGTTTGGGCATAGGACATGACAATTTCATTTTGGGCTTACTCATTTGGTGTATAGACTATTCGGATTGTGAAGCTAAAGCGTAATGATAGTAAGCAGCACAAGCACCTTCCGAACTAACCATTGGTGCGCCAAGAGGAAATTCTGGTTTGCATTTTTTCCCAAACTGAGGACAATCTTTAGGTTTTTTAATTCCTTTTAACACCTGACCAGCAATGCAATCTGCATTTTCTGGGGCAGCTTCTATCGATATTTGAAATTTTAGATTGGCATCAAAATTATGGTAGTTTGGTTTGAGTTCATAACCACTTTTTGGTATTGAGCCAATGCCTCTCCATACTCTATTTTGCACATCAAATACCTGTTCAATTAATTGAATGGCATGTGTATTCCCTTCTGTTTTGACAACACGACTATATTGATTTTCCAAGACATGCTTTCCTGACTCTAGTTGTTTAACTACCATTAAAATCCCTTGCAATAAATCTATAGGCTCAAAACCCGTTACAACTATTGGTATCTTGTATGCGTCAACTAAGGGTTGATATTCTGAAATTCCCATAATGGTACAGACATGGCCTGCTGCTAAAAAGCCATCAATGTGGCTTTCCTCATCCGTCATGACAGCTTCTATTGCTGGAGGAACAAGAACATGTGAAGTAAGAATCGAATAGTTATTGATTCCCAATTGATGAGCCTGCACCACTGACATTGCATTAGCTGGAGCTGTTGTTTCAAATCCAACAGCAAAGAAGACCACTTCTCGTTCTGGATTCTTTTGTGCTATTTGTACCGCTTCTATAGGAGAATATAAAATTCTTACATCAGCCCCTTTAGCTTTTGAGTCCAATAAACTTGTCTTTGAACCAGGCACACGGAGCATATCACCAAATGAACAAAGAATGACATTTTTTTCTTCTGCAAGAAAAATCGCTTTATCGATTAGCTCAATAGGAGTGACACAAACCGGGCAACCAGGACCATGTATCATCTGAAGCTCAGAAGGCAACAAGTCTAAGATTCCATTCTTAACAAGGCTATGGGTTTGACCACCGCATACCTCCATGATATGCCAAGTCTTGGTAATAACATTTTTTAATTCGTCGAGCAATTTGTGGGCTAGATCTCCATCTCTGTATTCTGATACAAATTTCATAGACTGCGGAATGATGTCCTTTAAATTAGTTCTTTTCCACCAGTTTCTCCGTCATCTTGAAATAAATATATTGTCCATAAGAGATGTTCTCATCATTCGGTGATAAGTCCTGATGAAAGTATAGGGTATAATCATCTTCACAAATGATGTGTATCAAATCAACGAGTAAACCATTTTGGAAAACACCTCCGCTGAAAGCTAAAGATGTACACTCCTCTTTTTTAGCAACGTCTATTATCCATTGGACCAAAGTCAAATGAAAGCTTGCAGCAATGAAACCAATCGATTGTTGAGCTTGTAAGTCTTCAATCATTTTTAGGAGAATACCTTTAGCTGAAACGAATTGATTTGGTCCTGAGTTTTCATTATACAAATGTAATTTGTCGATACCAGAAGTCGAAACGAACCGTCGAGCTACAACTTCTAATAACATTGCGGCCTCACCTTCAAAACTTTGGATATCAATCAAGCTAAGTATAGAGGCAGCTGCATCAAATAACCTTCCCATGCTAGAGGTTTTTAGCGGCAGTTCTTTAGTCATTAATGTATTGTAAATTCTCCACTCTTCCGAAGTGAATTTCTTCTTAAGTAAATCAGTGTGTATTTCCTCTACTTCCAGTATCGCTAAAGCAGAAATACGAGGTTCTTTTGCCATTTTATCCTTCAAAAAATGAGGATAATATTCAAGGTGACTACATCTTGTCATTGTATAAGACTGATAGACAAAAAACTCACTTCCCCAAATCATTCCATCATCACCAAGGCCAGTACCATCCCAGACGATACCTAGGATTCTATCTTTGGATTTCAAAAGTTTGTGTTCGCCTAATATGGCAGCAAAGTGTGCTTTATGATGTTGAATAGTTGCAATAGGGATATCGAGCTTCTGGGCTATTTCAATTGCTTTTTGTTTGGTGAAAAATTCAGGATGTGCATCTACACAAATTTGATCCGGTTTCGTGCTGATTAGATTCATAAAGTGTTCCAATGCATACGAGTAGCGTTTTTGGGTTTCGAAATTGGTTAAATGTCCAAGATACTGGCTGATGAAAATGTTGCTTTGATGTGAAATACAAAAGGTGCTTTTTATTTCTGCTCCTAGGCAAAGAATTGATTTATCTCCTTCATCATGATAGCCTTTTAAATAATTTGGAGCCATACCTCTGGATCTACGAAGTATTATTTTTTGATTTAATTGCTCCGTGAATGTTATTACGCTATCATCCTGTGGCATAACGATGTCTCTATTGTGCGTTAGAATGAAATCAGCTATTGAGGATAATTCTTTGAGTGCTTCATCATTTTTATATGCAAGGGGACTGTTCGTTACATTTGCGCTGGTGGCGATGATTGGTTGATTAAATGATTGGAGTAGTAGTTGAAATAACGCAGAGTATGGAATCATGATTCCTAGTCTATCAAACTTGTCGGCAACAGATTCTAACTCATTAGGAATGTTCTTTTTTGAACAAAGAACAATAGGTGACGCATGACTAGTAAGTGCCTTGTGTATAGAGGGTTTTAGATTTGGATAATAATCAATACTAGGCAACATGATGGCGAAAGGCTTTGTTGGTCGCTGTTTCCGCAATCGTAATTCTTGCACTGTTTTTCCTTGATTTGCTGCACAGGTTAATAGGAAGCCACCTACTCCTTTGATGGCAATTATTTTTCCTTCATTCCAAAAAGAATTTGCAAGTGATAGTATTTCTGCTGAGTCAGTGCTTATTAAACTATTATCTTTATTATAAAGTTGCAAGCATATTTCACATGTTGGACAAGACATTGTTTGTGCATAAAATCGCCTATCCGTTTGGTTTGAATATTCTCCAAGACATGTACTGCAAAGATCAAATTTTTGCAAAGTTGTGTGATGTCGCTCAAATGGCAATTTCTGTAAGATTGAATATCTAGGACCACACTGAGTGCAAGAAGTAAAGGGGTAGTTTTTTCTTCTTGATACTTTCAAATCTGTTTTACAATCACTACAAAGAGCCAAGTCAGGTGTAATGGCAATGTTAGTACTCGAAGTGGAGGCTAGTTGAATAATCGTAAAGGCATCAAATTTTTTGAATTCAATTTTCTTCAACTGACTATTTGAAATTCGTGCCAGGCGAGGAGCAGTGTCAACAATCTCAGAGACAAAACGAGTAGCTATTTTGGTTGTACTGGTAAATTTTATGTTAACACCTTGGATGTCATTACTGACTGAACCTTTTATCTGAAAGCGACGTGCGATTCTATAAACATGAGGCCGAAATCCTACACCTTGAACTTGACCTGAAATATGGAATTGCCAACTGAATAGAGAGGAGTCTTCCATAATCTCATATATAGCTATCTGTTTTGGGAATGTTGATTGTTACCACTGATGTAAACATAATCAGAAATGATCACTCTAATGTCTATTATGCAATTATAGGAATACTCAGTTGTATTCCAGTAGAGATGTATTCCAATTTCAGCTCACTATTTCATGAAATTACTTATTCAACAAAGCAATCAATTGATCAGCTAGTTCGATACCTATCTTTTCTTGAGCTTCATTCGTAGATGCACCAATATGTGGAGAGAGCGAAAGCCTTGGATGTTGTAACAGGTCCTGTCTTGGTGAAGGTTCGTTTTCAAATACATCCAATCCAGCAGCAGCAACTTTACCGTTGTCTAACGCTTCTAGTAATGCATCTTCATCAACTGTGCCTCCTCTAGCTGCATTAATCAATACAACACCATCTTTCATTTTTGCAAACTCTTCAGTACTCAATACTGCCTTTCCTGTAAACGGAATATGAAGTGTGATGACATCAGCTTCAGCAAGCAATTGATCCATCGAGGAAGTTTGTACATTTACCTCGCCAAATTTTCCTAAATCTATCTTTGCTGTTTCAACAAATGGATCTGAAGCCACAACGTCCATACCGACACCTAAAGCCAGCCTAGCTGTTTGTTGTCCAATTCTTCCAAATCCAATAACGCCTAAGGTTTTGCCTTCTAATTCAAATCCTTTGGAGTATGCTTTTTTTAATCCCTTGAAGTTGTTGTCTCCATCTTCCGGCATTTGTCTATTAGCTTGGTAAAGAGATCTAGAAACAGAAAATAAGTGGGCGAAAACAAGCTCAGCTACAGATCTAGAAGATGCAGCCGGAGTATTAACTACATGAATGTCTTTTGATCTGGCATAGTCTACATCAATATTATCAAGACCAACTCCACCTCTACCAATTACTTTAAGGTTTGGACAATTATCAATAAGCGCTTGACGCACTTTGGTAGCACTTCGTACACAAATTGCATCATAATTTGGTAACTGCTCCATTAAATTTTCCTGATCAATTTTATCAGTACTAACCTCAAAACCTGCGTCCTGAAGTTTCTTTAATCCGGTGGCATGTATACCGTCGTTGATAAGAATTTTAGCCATATTTCTAGTTCTATATTTAAAGTACAAATAAACGCCTTTTTACTGAGTATGTAATCTTTGTATGTCACTCAATAATTAGGACTTTTTGAAATTGTAAAGAATTAAAATCTCTAGATCAGGACAGA
>CAYNMW010000085.1:0-19668 GCA_964398295.1 uncultured Saprospiraceae bacterium
AAAGGACATCAATTCATGGTATTATAGATGAATTACTAATTAGAGAAATAGAGTACAAATAAGGGCGCTAATTTTTAATAATCTTCCTCAAATACAAATCTCCATTTCCAACCTGCTCAATTTCCAAATAAAACAGACCTGATGGCAGACTCGATAGGTCAATTGAATACGCAGAGATATTATTTAAAGTTTGATATAGTTGTCCAGATGCATTAAGGATTCTTACATTATACTGACCGGAGAGACCTTGTAAATAAACCTTGCCTTGCATAGGATTGGGATAAACTGTAATGCTATTATTTTCCAACACAATCTCTTCATTTAAGCTAGTCGTCATTTCGTAAATCGGTAATTCAACCACATAAGCATTTATTGAAACTCCATCTTCGGTGCCACTCCAATCTGAATTAAATAAAACACGTGTCCCCGATGGACTCATCACCGGATGTGGTTCGCCCCAGTAATTATATTCATCTTCATCTGATCGGTGATGTGCAATCCGGTAAACGTTAGATGAAGTTGGTGTTACCTGAGCAATGAGTAATTCCTGATCCAATAGGTCCTGGCCGTCTTGATCATAACCCATCATCGACGCAGTTAGCCATCCACCCTCCGAATTTTTATGTGATAAAGCTGAAAGATGTGTCCCCGATTGAGGATAAGCATAACCTAAATCAGTACCTACTATTGTTCTGCAATCACCTGTAACTGGATCATATGCGATGACTTCACCTAAGCACCCACCACCTGGACTTTGTGCAAAGGCAATTGCAAAATAAAAATCATTGCCGTTAGCATCTCTACCGATACAAGAATGTTCTGAGCCATTATTTGCATCCAATGTCAATGAAAAAGAACCATCAAAATTATACACATCTCTTCCATGTAAAAATCGTTGACCACTTGGAAATGGCGTAGCAGAAGTATATTGTAAAGTATTTACCATTATTTCTTCAATGGAATTTGTAGAAATTCTATATGCCCAAGTCGAAGAATTTCCACATCTGAAACTAAACACATCAGAATCCCAAGACATCATTTGAACGTCATTACCAGAGACCATACCTTCAGTACATCCTGATAAACTTCGAAGATTTGCAAGTGCAGTCTTGGTATCTGTCTCCACATTATATTCGATCAACTCTTTAGTACTTGCATCCATATAATAGAGAATATCTGGATCATTAAAATGCCAAAACACTTCTTCTAAACCTGAAGGATTAAAATTTAACTCTCTGATAAATTGATAACTAAACCCATCTAACAAAATATGTTTAGCACCAGGCCTTTTATATAGGATCATTCTAGTTTCATCTGCATTCCATGCTTGAATTGTACTATACATGGTACGAATATTTTCACCTGGTCCAGCATCAGTAATTCTGCGAATAGTTGTCCCAAAGGATGGATCAGTAACCGTTCCCAAATATGCAGGCATTGGTAAGTCTTGCATGGGGTGTGGATTGAGATCATTGGCAATTAACCCAAATGATAGATCTTGGCTGTAACTGCAAGAATAAACAATTAGTAATGAAAGTATAATTGTATATCTCATGATGCTATGATATGACAATTGTTTGGTTATAGGTAGAGGGTTAACCCTGAATTACCATTTGAATTGTATACAAGGCGCTCAAGCACCTTGGACTTATGTTTTTGTTTTATAAATGAATTTAATATCAGGCAACTCAGTAAAATAATAATGAACCCAAATATAAATATGATTAAATACGGCAACTAGCAAGGCAGCTTTCGATTTAAATAATAAAGCGGGAATCCATAAAATCAGAAATCCAAACACATACATGGCATTTGAGGAGTATTTAAATATTCCTTTTTTGATGAATGGAACATTTCTATATTTAACAGGCTCGAAATGATCAATGCCCATGGCCCTATCCATTCCAAAGTATATACGTACAGAATATAATAGGTAAATGCAAAGCATTCCGAAAATCACAGAGACAATAATGACAATACTATTATTTAAATCTAAAGTGTGTTTATTGGAAATGGCCAATAGTATTATGCTGATTAACCTGGAGACAAACAGTATTAAAAATCCAAGTTTGAATAGTTTAAATCCAGTTGGACCGAAGCTTTTGGAAATACGTTGATAATGCAATTCCAGTCTCCAAAAAATAAGCACATAAACTTGATGAAGAATTGGTATTGCTATTGCAATTAAAAGCCAAAATCTAGTGCTAATACTTTTCCATTGTCCAGTGACTATGGATGTATCCAAATGTGTAACATACCATAAAGCTATCAGCAGCAAGGACAGAGATAGGAGATGCCAGATTTGATGTTTGAGTACTTTCAATAGGTGATAGATTTAAACCTTTTTAGGATTAAGATAGCTTTAATTAATCACCCTCTTGCATCTCCCTCAAGAGAGACTGGACTTCGGGCTAGTGCTGTAAATGCCTCCCTTGAGAGAGGTCAGTTGGGTGATCAAGCCAAACATTACCCATCAATCAACTTCACAAAAACCGGTTCTCGATATGTGCCATTAGGTGTTAAAGACGCATATTGGATTTCACATCTATATACTGGTTCAATCCAGACAGTTCGGTTTAATTCTTCTATTGCATCATCAATTGGTTTGGCTGTTTTTGGTACCACTGAAAATAAATCAAAATATTTTCTGAGTGTCGACATATCAAAGCCAGTACCTACCTTCCCTTTGTACACCATTTTGTCGTTTTTGTAAATCGCTAAATGCAATGCACCAAAGACAGCAACTCGATCACCTTTCCCTTCGGTATAACCTATGATGTAACATTCTTCATTTGATCTGCATTTGATTTTAAGCCAATGACGACTCCTTGCACCTGGCATGTATGGAGCATCTTTTTCTTTTGCCATAATACCTTCCATTCCCTTTGCTTCTATTGCAGCAAAAAGGGCTTTACCATCTGGAAAGTCCTGGCTAAATCGAAATGTTTCTCCAGATTTTAAAATACAATCCAATAATTCTCTTCTTCTCGCATTGCCGTATTTGTAAATTTCTTTTCCATCAAGTTGTACCATATCAAACAAATAACAAACAGCGGGTTTTGATTTTGACAAGCGTTCGATGGCAGCATCACCTGCCGTGTGCATTCTGCTGATAACATCTGGAAAGATAGGTACACCTTCTGAATTTAACACAACTATCTCCCCATCAAATAAACCTTGCTCACAATTAAAGCGATCAACATCCTGAAATTCTGGAAAATGCTTGGTAATATCTCGTCCACTTCTGCTGCTAATTGTAATTTTATCTGATTGTAATCGTATAAACACTCGTATGCCGTCCCATTTGACTTCGTAACTATATTTATCCGCTGATGGAATCTGCTTACCAGCCTCTGCGAGCATCGGCTTTGGATTTGCATCGAATGTTATTTCCTTATTGGCTTCCAACAACCATTGATTGTCTCTGGTTTGAAAAATATGATAGATGATTCCTTTCCGATGGCTTAATTCGAATTTGTATTTTTTTGTTGCCTTTTCTTTCCAATTGATTGTCCCTTTTTCCATTAACCACATTGAACCTCCACCATACTGCCCTTTCGGAATAATCCCTTCAAAATCAAGATATTTTATAGGGTGGTCCTCTGTGCGGATTGCCATTCTTTTTTGATTCGCTTCAAATGGTAAACACTTGGGAATTGCCCAGGAAAGCAACACACCTTCGTGCTCCAATCGGAGATCATAATGCAAATTGGTGGCATCATGAAGCTGGATACAATACCGATGTTTATCTACTTTTTCAATTTCAGGAATTGGCTCAGAAGTATTTGCAAAATCACGTTTACTTAAATAATCCCTGAGTTTTGTTGTGTCTAATTTGGCAATTTGAGTTTTAATTTTTTGGTCGTGGAGGCCTGCTTTCTTACTTCGCCAATCGGCCCATGCATTTCCGTGTTTCTCCAGATAATCAGTATAGTTATTAATGGTATATGCAGATGACTTTTCGAGACTGTCAAGGTGATCCCAATGAATCGGTAATGATACAGGGGCACCAGCTCTTCCTCTCAAACTGAATGGAGCCACTGTAGTATTTGAGCTGTGATTTCTATAAATGTCAATTAAAATTTTTCCTTTCCGCTTGGCTTTAGAAATCTGCAATGTATAGAAATCCATATAGCCTGAGACAAAATTACCAGTCAAGTTTTTGACTGATGCTGAAACAATATCGGTATGCCACTTAGGCTCAATCGGAATATATAAGTGTAGTCCTTTACCACCTGATGTTTTGATATACGGGGTATATCCGTATTGTTCTAAAAAAGGCTTAAGTCTTTTAGCTGCAAGTTTTACATCTTCAAAATCTAAATCTTCATCTGGATCGAGATCAAAAATAATGTGATCAGGGTTTGGTTTGTGTTTCATTTGGTATTGCATAGGATGCAATTCGAGGCAAGCAAGATTTGCCAACCAACACAAACTAGCAGCGTTATCACATTTTACATAATGTATGGACTTTTCATCGTGTTCTATTAAGGCACTGTTTACCCAATCTGGTGTCCAGTCTGGTTTATCTTTTGAATAAAAACTTTGTTTATCAATACCATCAGGAAATCGAATTACTGTAAGTGCCCTATCCACCAAATGAGGAAGGATATACTCTTTTACTGCCAAGTAATATTGAATAATCTCTGCTTTAGATGTCTTGATTCCAGGATAAATAATTTTATCCAGATTACTCAATTTTACTTTCTGCCCTTCAATCTCCGTATGTATATATTGTTTTGCCATACTCTTTCGAAATATAGACTTAATTCTTGTTAAGAAGTATGTCATTGGCCTGTAATAGACATAAAGAATAAGTAGTTTTGCGTGCTAAAATGAAGATGTGTTGAGAGTTTTTATCCCATTATTCGTATTATTCAGCATGACTTGTCAGTTGTTGGGACAAGTCCAAATTCTAGGAACCGTTGTTGATGCTGACGATTCTTCTCCAATCGAATTATCCACTATCATTTCAAATAATGAAAACCATACGATAACTGATGAGTTTGGGAAATTTGATTTGATTGTTGATCAAATTCCCGTGGAATTACAAATTCAGTCTTTGGGCTATCACGAACAGATATTGACTGTAAACAGTATTCCAGTCGAAGTGAAATTGAAAAAAGATCCATTGTTGATGAATACAATCATCATCACAGACCAACAAGCTAAAACTGAATTGTTTACAAGTATAAACTCTATCACTGCCATTGCCGAGCTTGAACGCAAACAAGTAAGCGGTATAGCTGATTTATTGAGTGCGGTTCCAGGTGTCTTTATAGATGGTTCATTAGGCGAAGTATATACAAGAGTATTTACGCGAGGAGTTGCGGCTTCAGCAGATGAAGATAATGGTTGGTTTTACCAATCTCTACAGGAAGATGGAATGCCGATATCTGCTGTACAGTACAATTATTTCTCTCCAGACTTTTTCCAACGAACGGATTTGACAACTAAACGCCTGGAAGCTTTCAGGGGCGGAAAATCTGGCATCTTGTTTCAGAATGCGCCTGGAGGTGCGTTTAATTTTATTTCAAGTTCTCCTTCTACTGCGTCGACAGAAATCAAAACAACGCTTGGTCTTCTTGGCGAAGCAAATGCCTATGCAAAGCTCGAGGCAATTGTACCATTCCAAATAAGTGATCAGTGGTCAGCAAGCATAGGAGGGTTTTATCGTAGAAGTGATGGGCATCGAAATGTTGACTATACCTGGGACAAGGGCGGTCAGCTTAAAGGAATTCTACAAGGTAATCTGTCCAATGCCGTTTTGACCCTTCGTTTGAAATATCTCAATGATCAAGTTAATCGCTATACAGGATTGGCAGCCGTAAATTGGGAAAACCCAGAAGCAGCCTTTGGACAGAATTTCAATTCTACTGCATTAATGTTGCCAGCTATAAGTACTACTATTCCTGGTCAATTTGGTTATGATTTTGACTCTTCAAGAGGAATCAAACCTACAGAATTTTCGATACACCCGACTGTCGACTTCGAACTAGGGGGTTGGAATTTTGCTGTCTCCTCTAAGTGGTCTGCTAAATCAACAGAATGGAATACTTCATTTGCAAGTCAACGTTTAGGTTTAGAAAGTTTTCTTCCCTATTTTTTAAGTGGTGGACAATTCCCATTTGGAGCTGTCACCTTTTCAGAAGTTGAGACTGGTCAGCAGATTGCTGTTGTTGATAATTCTGGTGCATTGAATGCTTTTCAAGGCTTTCCTCCTGAATTCAATTACATCAATGGTAGTTTGCCCAATGATGCTCTATTGGGCATTGCTCCATGGAAAAAAGATGATGACCTTTCAGAATGGATGAATCAAATTCGTGTATCCAACACAATAGGTCAGCACGATTTTCAATTCGGTTTATTCCATGCCAATTCTACTCTTGATTACTTTACCAATGCCAGTTTTGCGTACGTGACATTCGAAAATGAGCCTCGAGCATTAAGCGCCACATTGCAAGATTTTGAGGGCAACCAACTGTTACTTTCTGATGATGTTGGTTTAACTAATCTTGGTGGTCTATTTTTTGAGAATGGTACATTCGATGTCAATCAAATAGCCTTGTTTGCAAATGATCAATGGTCAATATCTGATAACTGGACTATTGATGCTGGTCTTCGATACGAACGAGTAAATCATCAAGGAGCACTCGTAGTGCCAGCTCCGTTTGAAAGCGATGGTGGCTTGGATGGCAATCCCGTAACAGATTTTGACAATGGTCAACTAGTACCGAGTGGTTTGACAGAAAATATAGATTTTGACTATAATTATGTTTCGTATTCTATCGGTACTGGCTATGCAATTAATGACCAGCATTTTCTATTTGGTAGATATTCAGATACCAACAAGGCGCCTGAATTAAATGTTTACATCCAAAACTTCTCGGGTCTGCCAATTACAGATATAGGAGAAGTGCAAGGAATCAGGCAGTTTGAAATTGGGTATAGATTTCGTTCCTCTCGTTTTTCAGGGTCTGTTACAGCCTTCTCCAGCAACCTAAATAATATAGCAATATCAGATTTCGTCTTTGATCAACAAACCAATGAAATCTTTAATGCACCAACTCAATTAAACAACACGCTAACTCAAGGTCTCGAGTTGGAATGGACAGCAAACCTTTATGATCGCATTACGATAACTGGGAGTCAGACCTTTCAAAACTCCGAGAACAGGCAGTTTACAGTTTATGATGCAAATGGAACGGCTGACACCTCAGATGATAGTATATTGGATTTTTCGGGAAACACCCTTGCGCAAATACCTTCTATTATGTCAAGAGTATCCACTACACTAAATCTTGGTCAATTCTCATCTAGTGTGAATTGGAACTTTATGGGGCAGCGAGAAGGTAATGCAGAAAACGCATTCCAACTTCCCGCATTTCATACTTTTGGTTTAGATGTGCAATATTGGCTTAATACCAGATTAGGCTTAGGATTGAAAGTACACAATGTGTTTAATTCTGCAGGTTTAATGAATTTCTTCGGTCCAAATGAATTCGGCAGTAACGCGAATGCCGCTACAACTGAGTTTATAGATGCAAATCCTGATGCGTCGTTCGTCGTTTTTCCAATATTGCCAAGAGCAGTGTACGTATCAGCACACTATCGATTTGAATAGTGCTGTATTTACTTAATTAAAACCCCTTCTTACTTTTATATTCTGTTGAGATTGTAACCCGTTAATGCTATAAGTAACACTCAAAAGGACATATCTGCCTAGAGTCTGTGTCGTAGCTTGACTTATTCCATTATTAGATGCGCCTTGATTGAAACCACGGTTCTCATTAAAGGCATCATAAATTGACAATCGAACTTCAGCATTATTCTGCTTCAAAAACTGTTTATAAATTGATGCATTTAAAATTGGTATATCTTCATTTGCACTAAATCGATCATTACGATATTGATTATATCTGAAATTTGAATTGAAGTAAAACCCAGCAACCAGTTTCGTATCAAATTGAGCACCAAGCACCAGATTTCTAGTTTGTTGATTTTGGTTTGTGTTTATATCATATTCAGTGTTCGACATGGCATAACTTCCATTTACATAAATGGCTATTTCATCAAATGGGGTAATATTGAGCTTTAAGGAAGGTGCAAAAGATGTAGTCATTGTCGTATTTAAAAAGTCGTTAACTAAAGTTGGTCTTTCATTAATTCTTGAATTAAATCCTATTTGAGAAGTTAGTTTTCCTCTAACAATAGGGAGATTAAGATTGGTCGACAAATTACCATTAAAACCACCATTCAAATTTACGGGCTGATATGTTGTAATCAAATTCTCATCAACAGTTTCAGACTGACTTATTCTATTGGCATAAAAATTATATGCGCTATGTACTGAAAAACGAATAGCTGAAGCTGGAAAAACCCTACTGAAGTTCGCTCTAATTCCATTGATAATTTGAGGCGTTAAATTTGGGTTTCCTATCCGAATAAATAGTGGATTTGAATTATCAACAATTGCTTGTAAATCACCAATACTAGGTTCGGAAGCAGACCGATTAAAACTCAAATTTATGCGTGAGTTTCTTGCAGGTGAAAATTTAATCGAAATACTAGGGTTTACGTTTGTAAACGATTTGTCGACAACACCATTAAACGTACCTCCTATGCTGCTAAAGTCACCTCCAAGATCAAAGATTTGATACGCCAACCCTGCTGTGACATTAAATCCATAAAATGAATATCTGAGGGAACTCCCTATTTTGTTAAAGAGAATTGTATTCTCATAAGTCCGGCTAAGATCATCATTGACAAATTCTTCGTTATCAACCAAATCAAAAACATCTCTTAAACCATTCTCTAATCGGTTACTAAAACTGTAGAAAGTCTGAATGAAGAATTTGCTAGAAAGTGGTTCGACATATTTCACACTCGCCGTGAGATTCTTTTTATCTGCAACATTAATGTTGTTTTGGTCAAGTCTTTCTTGAAATTCTTGTGTTCCTGGAGTGGCAAAAAAATCTGTTATCGATAATTGGTTTGAGAAATCATCTAATTCGTTGTATACATATGATGCATTCAACGCTAAACTTCTACCCTTCTTTTCAAATTTCTTTCTAAAGATGACACTTCCATTTAGCAAAAGTCCGTCTGTTGTTTTTTGATTATCGTATTGACTTTCACTTGTTAAAATGCCATCACGTAATAATGTGGAAATCCCAAATGTTACATTATCTTGATTTGATAACAGACCACCAAGCTTTACATTGATCGTATGGAGAGAATCAATTTTTTGTACAACATGAAGTTCTATTTGATGTCCTTTAGAGCCATTGTCATTTGAAGACGAAGCAGTACCTTCTTGAACGAAATCCTGGAAGAATCGATCTTGAACAGCATTGGATTCTGCAAATAAATCTGTTTGGTTGTAGTAATACAGACCGCTAAGCTTCAATTTGTTGTGCTCATAATTAAAATTAAAGCCTCCGTTATAATATTCAGGAAAGCCTCCACCTCCACCAGCAAAAAAAATGTCCTGCACACCTGACTCTGCATTGCCTCCTCGAGCTCCAAGCCTATTGCTCCTCCTTCCAGAACCAATACCAGAAATCGTATTTTTACTAAAAACCCTAGAGCCATTCCATGACAATCCATTATTTCCTGTATTATTTCCTACACCGATAAGACTATACTGGAATTTATCATTGAAGCGATTATAGTTTCCTTTTAATTCTGCTCGACTGTCACTACCTCCAGCGGCAATAAAACGACCAAATCCCCCACCTTTGAATTCTTCCTTTAGTTCAAGGTTCACCGTCCTATCCAAGGTCTCTGGAACACTACCTGCAATTTCTTCCTCTTCCTCTTTTTTATCAAACACCTGAACTTTAGAAATGCTTTCAGCTGGAAGAATTTGAGTTGCAGCCTTCGAATCATCTCCAAAAAATGATTTTCCGTCCACCGTAACGTTGGACACATTCTTTCCATCTGATCGAATTGAACCATCTATATCCACTTCGATGCCAGGAAGTCTTTTTAGCAATTCTTCAACAGAAGATCCCACAGTTACTTTGAATGTTGTCGCATCATATTCGATGGTATCTCCTCTCATTTTAATCTGGGGCTTTGCACCTTTGATCACTACCTCCGCTAGTTCTGTTGCACTCTCTATCATTTGCAACACCCCTAAATTGACAGTCCCTCCTTGCATTGTATTTGCTTGTACATGAAGAGGGATATAACCGAGATAAGTAGTCTTCACCAGATAATTACCGGGATCTACATCTTTGAATTTGAATGATCCGTCTATTGCAGATCTTGTAAAATCTGAAACTGTTGAATCGGATTCCTCTAGTAAGAGTACAGTAGCATGAATGAGTGGATTTGATAAGCTATCTTCTAGAATTCCTTTTATTTTACTTTTTTTTTGAGCCATTCCAGAAAAAGAAACCATCAAACCAAACGTGATCCACATCAGTTTTAGTGAATGAAGTTTGATTCTATTTATGAGTGGATTCTCCATAACGATTGGCTGATCATTGAGACAGCTTATTCATCATTTATGTGTCAATAGTTATTGAATGTAATACGAATTTTTCGTTGCGTGTTGTCTTTTGACAAACGACTTCAATTTCTATTTGAAAAATTAGGAATAATTAATGTGTTGTCCTGTTAATGACCTGTTATTATTCTTTTGATATAGCTTTGAATCTTCCACTCATTAAATGCTAAAAGAATAAACGCAGAGCCCAACAGTATATTCCGGGAAAGTTCTACAGGTTCTATGTAGCTTGTCATGATTGTTCTTACTAAGATTATTTCAGCAATTATAATCGCCAAAGCCATCAATATCATTCCAAGAGCCAGCCCCTTTAGTCGATCAAATTTTCGGTAAGAACTTAGACGTAAGACCTTCGAACAAAAACTCTTATATACCTTATTGTTTTTATCCATTTTGCACAACTCTAATAGGACATGTAAGGACTGTTCGAGTTGATTCGTATTATAATAGCAAGCAGCTTTACAAAACAAAAGTTGTTGATAAATATCTTTACCATCAACTTCGATGATGTTTTCGCTTATGACTTTCTCAATTAGTGTATCTACTTGAGAAATATATTGATGATACCGCCCAACGTGAAAGAGTGATAAGGTGTAATCCAAATCAATATGCGTTTTGGCTTTATCATTCAAGCCTTGTATTTCCTGGTAATGAGATTCGTACCAATTGATCTTATCGGAATACGATGTTTCAGCTATACTAAAGTAGTTTAGGTACAGTGGGGAATGATATGATAATTTCTGAATGGACACTAATAATACAATCTCTTACTATATAGACGAAAATAATACATAATATGTTTATGGGATGTTAAGTTTTTCAATTTCTTGAATCCCTTCCCCATGCCAACTTATTTCTAATCGTATCCAGAAATGAATTTTTATCTAACCTGATTAACTGGGTGTTAAACTGGCACTTGGTCAATGATAGCTTATGATCCGTCGTAACCGTTTCATATCTGGAATCCAAGGTACACATAAAATTTTCTGTTCGCCCTTCAATTTCTAACCGAATTGTCGTGGAGTCTGATACAATCAATGGTCTCACATTCAAATTGTGAGGAGCAACTGGAGTGATAACGAAATTTTGAGAATTTGGGTATACAATTGGTCCACCACAACTCAAGTTGTAACCAGTAGAGCCCGTTGGCGTTGATATGATGATACCGTCAGCCCAATACGAATTCAGAAATTCATCACCAAGATAGGCATGAATCGTAACCATCGAACTCGTATCTCTCTTATGCAGTGTGAAATCATTAAGTGCAAAACAAGCTTCCTTAAAGATTGGGATGCTTGATTCGAGAGAAATCATGGAACGCTGCTCAATGCTATATTCCTTTTTAAACAATTGTTGCATAGCAGCATCTATGGCCGTTCTTTCTGTGCTTGCCAAAAATCCGAGCCTGCCTAAATTGATCCCTAATATTGGGGTAGATAATTCCTGAATCATAGTAGCCGCTGTCAGAATAGTGCCGTCTCCTCCCATCGAAATACACACATCAGGGTTAAATGCTTTTAATTCATCTGGTGTAGATATAATCAACTCCTCAGAGACCTGCAATCCTTGCTTTATAATCTCTTTCGCAAAGACGTCATTGATCTTATACGTTGATTCCTTTTTCAAGAAATCAAGCACTTTTTCAACGAAGGGTAAGTTAGTTTTGTCAAGGTACTTACCAAATACAAGTACATTCATGAATTAAAGATAGAGTTTGTGGCAGAATATTTTAGATTTGCGGTCTCATTTGGGGTGCCCAATAGGGCTGAGATTACACCCATTGAACCTGGCCAGGTAATTCTGGGAAGGAAAATGACCTCCACAGGTTGATGGTTTTACTAACTATCAGACTTATTACCCCATATAAGTTTGGTCAATATATTGTTGAAAATGGCTAAATCCATCTCCTTCTGTCTATTTTTCTTGATCACATTTCAATTATCTGCGCAGCATTCCTTTCAGGGAACAGTGAAAGATGCTGAAGGATTGCCACTTGCTGGTGCGCTTGTTTTTTTAGGCAACACAGATCGCACTGCAGTGACTGATCTGGATGGTCAGTTCTTTTTCCAAAATCTTGAAAATGGGAAACATCCTATTCGCATCGAATATCTTGGTTTTGAAGATTTACAATCAACAGTCAATATTCCATCAAATGGAATAACACATTTTAATCTAAACAATACAAGTGTCTATGTCGATCAGGTCAATATCATTGCGAATCGATTGACTAAATCTTCTCCTTTTAGTTACGAAGAAGTTGTCAAAGAAGACATTCGGGTAAAAAACCTTGTTCAGGATGTTCCATTCTTACTGGAACACACGCCTTCCATAGTTGTCACATCCGATGCTGGAGCTGGGGTTGGTTACACAGGATTGCGGCTAAGGGGTTCAGATGCGACAAGGATCAATGTCACGATTAATGGTGTCCCACTCAATGACTCTGAAAGTCAAGGCGTCTTTTGGGTCGATTTACCAGACTTTGGTAGTTCCGTAGAGAATGTCCAAATCCAACGAGGTGTAGGATCTTCAACGAACGGTGCTGCATCATTTGGAGGTACTGTTGCGCTGAATACCAATCAAAGTAGAATGGATAGATACGGTAAAATCTCAGGAGGATACGGCTCATTTAATACCAACAAACTTTCTGTAGAAGGAGGAACGGGTTTAATCAATAATACCTTTGTCGTTGAAGGTCGATATTCGATGATTAACTCAGATGGCTTTGTTGATCGTGCAACATCTGACTTGGACTCCTGGGCAATTTCTGCAGCAGCAATTGGTGATAAATCTTCCCTTCGATTTAATGTGTTTTCTGGGGATGAACGAACCTATCAATCTTGGTGGGGTGTACCGCAGGCAAGATTTGAAGGCGATGAAGATGCCTTGCTTACGCATTATTTTAATAATCTAGGCGTAACATATAACACACGTGCAGACTCTCTCAATTTATTTGATTCAGACGAAAGCTACAATTATTATTTATATGAAGATCAAGTTGATGATTATGGACAAGATCATGTGCAACTGATTTATAATCAGTCTTTAAACTCAAGGACCACATTTAATACAACATTGCACTATACAAAAGGGCAGGGCTTTTTTGAAGAATTTCGTTTTCAAGATGATTTAATTGAATATGGAATTGAAGGACAGGGAGAAACTTCTGATTTGGTCAGACGACGGTGGTTAGACAATGATTTTTACGGCATCATTTCAAACATAAATTATCAGTTAAATGACAAAGCCGATTTTCTTGGAGGATTTGGTTTAAACAGATATGTTGGTGATCATTTTGGAGAAGTTATTCAAGTTGGCAATATACCTTCATTTGAGACACAAGAACCCTATTATTTTAGTGATGCCGTTAAGACTGATTTTAATGTTTATGGTAAATTAAATTATCAACTCAATGAATCTTTATTGTTTTTTGGAGATTTACAATTGCGCACAATTGCCTATGCAACAGAAGGAGTAGATAATGATCTTGTGCCTATTGATGTTGATGAGAATTATACCTTTTTCAATCCAAAGTTTGGCCTTACGTATCAGCTTGATCAGCAAAATCAATTCTATGTTTCGTACGCTCGTGCCAATAGAGAGCCCGTGCGTTCAGATTTTATTGATGCTATCGGTACAGAAATTCCTAGAGCAGAAACATTAAATGATATCGAACTTGGGTTTAGATCAATAAGTCAGCACTTGTCATTCGAGGCAAACTTATATTATATGTTGTATGATGATCAACTTGTCCTTACGGGTGCTGTAAATGATGTTGGTGGTGGTGTTCGGACGAATGTCGATAAGAGCTTCAGAAGAGGGATTGAGCTTTCGCTAAATTGGGCGCCGAGTCCGAAATGGCGTTGGTCACCTAATTTGACATTGAGTCAAAATAGAATTAGTGAATTCACTGACGTTGTCGTTGATTTTGCTGACTTTTCTTTAGTGGAAACAAATTTCTCAAATACGGATATTGCTTTTTCTCCCAGCATTATTGCCGCTAGTCGATTACACTATTCTCCAATTTCGAATTTGTCTGTTGGTCTACAAACGAAATATGTAGGTGATCAATTTCTAGATAATACGTCTAATGAAGCACGACAATTAGATGCTTATTTTGTGAATGATTTAATTGTTGATTATTCTCTGGGTAATGTTATAGGAAAAGAAATTGCAGTAAAATTACTCGTCAATAATTTACTGAATGAAAATTATGCTTCCAATGGTTACACGTTCAGTTATATTTTTGGTGATTTGATAACGGAAAATTTTGTATATCCTCAGGCGGGGACGCATGTGGTGTTGGGGTTGAGTGTGGAGTTTTAATTGCAAAGAGGTGGAAATGTAATGAAGCTTGATTTCCGCTACTGTTAATGATATTCATTTATGGTGAGCTGACTTAGTATTACCTGTCGTGACTTAGCTCGAACACAATTTATGGTTTATTTCCTCTCTAAGAAAACAAGTATGAGCTTCGAGGTCGAGGAGGAAAATTTATCCATACTCTATTTTGATAATTCCCAAATACAATGGATTGGGCAGTTTTATTTTTAGAGGAACCACTTGGACTTAATAGAATGGAGTTGCATCATTTAAATTGAATGAACAACTGTGATATCTCTATTAAGTTTCTAATATTAAGTTCAATTTCACTAACTTAATATTGCTATGAGAAATATCTTTTTGTATCTGATTATTTTGACTTTTATTTCCTGCGATTCCAACAGAATAATGACAAATTCTAAAGATGAAGTAAGCTTGAAAGCCTTAATCATTGATGGGCAGAACAACCATGGTGTATGGCCAAAAACCACTGCAATGATGAAGGCTTATTTAGAAGAGTCAGGATTGTTTACAGTGGATGTCAATCGAACAAAATATACCTATCAGGGTCCTCATTATGATCAAAGTATAGGGGTAGACCCGATTACTGATTTATTACAGCAATACCCGATTGACGGAATGGCTCCTACTGAAGTAGTGAATGAACCTACATCAGATCCGGATTTCAACCCATCATTTGAAAACTATGATGTCGTGATCTCTAATTTTGGTTGGCAAACAGCAGATTGGTCTCCTGAGCTAAAAGAATCATTTGAAGCATATATTCAAAACGGTGGCGGCTTGGTTGTCATCCATGCTGCAAATAATGCCTGGGGAGATTGGCCAGCGTATAACAAGATGATAGGCCTTGGAGGATGGGGTGGTCGATCACAAGAAACTGGACCCTATGTGTATTATGATGAAGATGGACAAGTACACTATGACACTGGTCAAGGTGCTTGTGGTTCTCACGGTCCCCAACAAGAATTTATATTGACGACGCGTTCTGAACATCATCCTATCATGAAAGGATTACCAACAGAATGGTTGCATACAAAAGATGAATTGTATGATCGCTTAAGAGGTCCCGCAGAAAATATGACAGTGTTGGCCACTGCTTATTCGGATGTCGAAAAAAACGGACCTCCTTGGAATAAAGAAGTAAGTGGTACAGGTAGACATGAGCCTATGTTGATGGCAATCACTTCAGGACAAGGACGCATTTTTCAATCTGCATTAGGACATATGGGATATTCAATGGAATGTGTTGGTTTTATTACAACATTTTTAAGAGGTGCCGAATGGGCGGCAAGTGGTAAGGTAACACAAGAAGTCCCCAACGATTTTCCTACCAAAACACAAACAAGTAGGAGGAGCTAAAATTCACGGCCTGAGCTTGTCGAAGAGTATCGCTAAAGATATTCTATGTTAACCTAATTTGACCCCTCTAAGGTCACAAGGGTTACTTAAAAGTCCTATAATGATTTAAAATTCACAACCTAAATAATTAGGGTTTTCTATATTTCTTTCTAGTTATCGTCCATCTGACACAGCTATACATATACTATTTATCTATAATGTTTTTTAAGTATCTTGCAGCAATTATAAGCCCAGGATTTCAATCTGAATCTCAGGGCTTAGTATGTTCAACCATTTCATTAATTTTTGTTTCTTTTTACTATGTAGCATCGGTTTTCCACTTGTTGCGTATAGTTCGCATATAGTAGGTGGCGAAATTTCATATACCTTTCTGGGCCATAATCTGGATAAAACATTTGCAGATTATGAAGTGACCTTAAAACTATATCGAGACCCAAAAGGAATACCCTATGACGATGTTGCCAGTTTTGGAATATTCGTTCAGGAACCGTGGGGAGCATGGAAGTCCTATGATGTCATTACACAAGTACCAATCTCCAATCGCACAGAAATTGCAAGAGACAATGATCCATGTAGATTGAGAAGTTTGAATGAAGAACGGTTACAATCGGCTTGCTATACCTTTACTGTGAGTCTGGAAGTAGGAGAAACAGACTACATGATTAGTTATCAAAAATGTTGTCGAAACTTTACCATTAACAATATCATTGGAGGCGGAGAGGTTGGTTCGGTATATGATATTATTATTGGCCCCGAGGCCCAAAAGCAAGGAAACAGTAGCCCTAAGTTTACAACATTACCACCTATTTTTATTTGCGCGGGGTATAATCTCAATGTTATTAATACAGCGGTTGATGAAGAAGGTGATGAGCTTGTGTATTCTTTTTGTACGCCATTGTTGAGCGGCGGTCCATTTGCAGAATCGCCTGGATGCTGTGATTGCCAATCACCAGATCCATCGACTTGCATACCACCGTATACAAAGGCGACCTATGAGGACAACCACAGCGAGCAAAATCCATTGGGCAATCCTTTAGTTTCTATTGATCCGGAGAGTGGTCTAATTACGGGTGTCCCAGAGTTGACTGGGTCATATGTTGTTGCCGTCTGTCTTGAAGAATATCGAAATGGCGAATTGTTATCTCGGACCAGAAGAGATTTTGAATTTAATGTGGTGAACTGCATAGAAAACCTAAGTGCAAAAATTGATTCCGATATGTATCAATTTGATGAAACTGTTTCTACTCAAGACTCCATAGCCTACTTTGAATTGTGCAATGAAACAACTGTAAGGTTTGAAAATTTGAGTGGAGATTTAGGATTTATCAGAGATTACGAGTGGCAATTTTATAATGAAAACGGCAATCAAATTTTAGTGGATAATGGTTTTGACAAACGCGATTATCAATATGACTTTCCTGGTCCAGGACGATATGAAGGATTAATGATTTTAAATGACGGGATCACTTGTCAGGATACGGCTTATATGCGTGTAAATATAATTGCAGAATTGGATGTGTCTGTAGAGATTGATTTTGACAGTTGTCAGGCTGGTCCTGTTAGAGTAAATGGTATGTCTAATCATAGTGGTGAATTAATCTGGCAGTGGAATATTGATGACGGGAGCAATTTTATGGAGCAATCATTTGTACATGATTTTGTGACAAGAGGAGATTACTCAATTGATTTGTCAGTGACAGATGCCTATGGTTGTGCTTATGATTATACAGATCAAATTTCGTGGCGTCCGTATCGACTTATGCCTCCTGACACTATAGAAACAAAACTATTTATTTGCCAATCAGATTCTGTGTTGATTAATTCAAATTGGGAAATGGATGAAGGAAAATATGTTAGTGCTATCTCTTCTAAAATAAGAGAATGTGATTCCATTGTAGAGATCATTGACTTGATCGTCAACAAGCCTTTGCAAACGGAGCTCTTTGATACCATTTGTATGGGGGACTTTATTTTATTTGGTGAAGAATTTATTGAATTAACTGGAACCTATGTCAACAACTTGATCAGTGTCGATGGATGTGATAGCATCGTCAGTCTTCATGTAGAAGTTGCTCAAAATTTAACGAGAATAGACTTAGAGGATGATCTATTAATTGAATATGGGTCGACGATCATTCTCGAACCAGAAATAAGAGGTGGTCCATTGATTGCATCAGAATGGTTTGAAAATGGGACCATAATCAGCACAGAACAAGAATTGACTTATACGGCAATAGACGATAATTGGTTGTTTTTTGAAAGTGTAAATGAATTGTTTTGTGTGGCAGTCGATTCGGTGTTTATCAAAACAGAATTAAATCGTAGCGTTTATTTTCCTAACATTATTACTCCAGACGGTGACGGGGTCAATGACATTTTTAATTTGGGAGCAAACATTTCAGTTGAGAGAAGTCAGCTTTCCGTATATGATCGTTGGGGAAAATTAATATATGCCGGCCCAGAAACAGATAGCCGTTTGATGGAGATTGGTTGGGATGGAACATATAATGGCGAGCTTGTCGAGATCGGTGTTTACGTATATGTAGCAAGGGTACAGTATGTGGATGGCATGGAAAAACTGTTCCAAGGCGATGTGAGTGTTGTCAGGTAAGCCGTTCTAATGAGTGTTTATCTGATGAGAAAATGGTTTGAACTCTATAGGAAAGCAAAGAATGTATTATAGTATGTTATTGATCTATTTAAAATAGCTTCGGTATAGTATCTTCGCATCATGATTGTTAAGTCGTTTACATTTAATGCATTTCAGGAAAACACCTATGTGGTATCAGATGGCTCAAAAGAGTGTATCATTTTTGATCCAGGTTGCTCCAATCCAAACGAGCGAAAGGCATTAACCGATTATATTAAGAATGAAGGTCTTACTCCAGTAAGATTACTCAATACCCATTGTCACATTGATCATATCTTAGGGAATGATTTTGTAAGCAAAGAATGGGATTTACCTCTCGAAGCTCATGCAGGAGAAGTAGCTGTTTTGAGTTTTTCAAAGCAAGCTGCCTCAATGTACGGCATTGCGTATGATGACTCTCCTCCAATTGCCAAATACATTGAAGAAGGCGATAAGATCGAATGGGGGCAATCGGTCTTAGAAACATTGTTTACACCTGGGCACTCACCTGCCAGTCTTTCTTTTTTTCATCGAGAGTCCAAGCAATTGATTGCAGGTGATGTCTTATTTCAAAATAGTATTGGAAGGACAGATTTACCAGGAGGCAACTACGATCTGTTAATCAGGAACATAAAGGAGAAATTTTTACCGCTTGGTGATGATGTAATTGTGTATTCAGGACATGGGCCTTCAACAACAATTGGACATGAAAAGCAAAACAATCCGTTTTTGAATCAGTGATTTAATGTGTTCTGTCAATGGGTCTCGACCCAATGTCATTTAGTTAAGGAAAATACCCCATTAGGGGTATCATATTAATAGC
>CAYNMW010000086.1:0-19347 GCA_964398295.1 uncultured Saprospiraceae bacterium
TGTTTATCTTGATACAAATGGTAACGGAGTACAAGATCCAGGTGAACCAGACTTAGCAAATGTAGATATCATAATCACTGATGTGAATGGAGTAATGCAAACAGTAATGACTGACGCCAATGGTGATTGGGAAGCAACTGTACCTCCAGGAGTAGCTGAGGCTGATGTTGATGAAACAGATCCTGACTATCCAACGGGTAGCTCACAAACAGAAGGTACTGATCCTTCATTAGTTACTGCTGTTGTAGGAACTCCTATGGATGCAGGAATTGATGGATACTATCTACCTGCAGAAGTGTTTGGACATTTATACTTAGATGAAAATGGTAATGGAGTACAAGATCCAGGTGAGCCAGATTTAGCTAATGTAGATGTAGTTATTACAGATAGTGCTGGAAATATGCAGACTGTAACAACTGATGCTGATGGAGATTGGGAAGCAACTGTGCCTCCTGGTACTACTGCAGCAGATGTAGATGAAACAGATCCTGATTATCCAACTGGATTTACACAAACAGAAGGTACTGATCCAACAATCGTTACGGCAGTAGGTGGTACAACTACCGATGCTGGAAATGATGGTTACTATGAACCAACATTCATATTTGGACACTTGTACTTAGATGAAAATAACAATGGAATGCAAGATGCTGGAGAACCAGATCTTCCAAATGTTGATGTGGTTGTATCGCAGAGCGATGGTTCAATGCTTACAGTCTCAACAGATGCAAATGGAGATTGGATGACACCAGTATTGCCTGGAGTTACTGCTGCAGATGTAGACGAGTCTGATCCTGACTACCCATCGGGTAGCACACAGACTGAAGGAGATGATCCTACAATTACAGTTGTACCTGCTGGCTCAATGACAGATGGTGGTATTGATGGATATTTCGTGCCAGCTGAAATCTTTGGACACTTGTATTTAGATGAAAATAACAATGGCATGCAAGATGCTGGAGAACCAGACCTTGCTAATGTAGATGTAATCATCACAGATGTAAATGGAGTTATGCAAACAGTTACCACTGATTCAGATGGTGATTGGGAAGCTATGGTTCCAGCAGGAGTTACTGTTGCAGATGTAGATGAGACAGATCCAGATTATCCAACAGGAAGTACACAAACAGAAGGAACTGATCCAACATCAGTTACAGCTGTTTCAGGAACTTCTACAGATGCTGGAAATGATGGATACTACTTGTTAACCGAAATCTTTGGACACTTATATCTAGATGATAATAATAACGGAATGCAAGATGCTGGAGAACCAGACCTTGCAGATGTAGATGTTGTAGTTACACAGAGTGATGGAACAATGATCACTGTTACATCAGATGCAGATGGTGACTGGTCTACGCCAGTATTGCCAGGTACAACAGCTGCAGATGTAGATGAGTCAGATCCAGATTACCCTGCAGGTAGCACGCAAACTGAAGGAACAGATCCAACGGTTACAAATGTGCCAGCTGGTTCAAATACGGACGGTGGAACTGATGGTTATTATACTCCAGCAGAAGTATTCGGACACTTATACTTAGATGAAAATGGAAATGGTGTACAAGATCCAGGTGAGCCAGACTTAGCAGGTGTTGATGTAATCATCACACAAGCAGATGGTTCAATGTTGACTGTAACATCAGATGGAAATGGAGATTGGAGTTCACCAGTATTACCAGGAACAACAACAGCAGATGTTGATGAAACTGATCCTGATTATCCTACTGGCTTTAGTCAAACAGAAGGTACTGATCCAACAACTGTTACAGCTGTAGCAGGTACTCCTACTGATGCAGGAAATGATGGTTATTACCAGTTGACTGAAATTTTCGGACACTTATATCTTGATGATAATAATAACGGAATGCAAGATGCTGGAGAGCCAGACCTTGCAGATGTAGATGTTATAGTAACACAGAGTGATGGAACTATGATCACTGTTACATCAGATGCAGATGGTGACTGGTCTACACCAGTATTACCAGGTACAACATCAGCAGATGTTGATGAGACAGATCCTGATTACCCTGCAGGTAGCACGCAAACTGAAGGTACAGATCCTACAGTTACAGTGGTTCCAGCTGGTTCTAATACGGACGGTGGAACTGATGGTTATTATACTCCAGCAGAAGTGTTTGGACACATTTACTTAGATGACAATAACAATGGAATGCAAGATCCAGGTGAGCCAGATATTGCTGGTTTAGATGTGATCGTTACGCAATCTGATGGATCAATGTTAACAGTAACTACTGATGGCAATGGTGACTGGTCTACTCCAGTATTACCAGGTACTACAGTAGCTGATATTGACGAAACAGATCCTGACTATCCAACAGGATATACACAGACTGAAGGAACAGATCCAACTACAGTAAATGCTCCTGCGGGAACTGCTACTGATGCTGGAAATGATGGTTTCTACAATCCAACAACCATATTCGGACATCTATATTTAGATATCGATGGTAATAATATGCAAGATGTTGGTGAACCTGATTTAGCAAATATTGATGTAATTCTTACACAAAGTGATGGAAGTATGCTAACAGTAACTTCTGATGCTAATGGGGATTGGGAAAGCCCAATTCTTCCAGGTGTAACTACTTCAGATGTAGATCAAACAGATCCTGATTTCCCAACATTTGGAACACCACCAACACCACTTTATCAGACAGAGGGTACAGATATGACGACCATAACAGCAATTGCTGGACAGGCGAATGATGGAGGTATTGATGGTTACTCAGTTTCAGAAGTTTGTGGATTTGTATACTTGGATGAAAATGGAAACGGAACGCAGGATCCTAATGAAATGGGAATCCAAAATGTAGATGTTATCATTACAGATAGTCAAGGAAATACACAAACAGTCACGACAAGCATTGCAGCTGATGGAAATGCAGGAGAATTCTGCGCAGTTGTTCCTCCGGGACCAACAACCGTAGATATTGATACGAATGATCCTGATTTCCCTGCAGGTACAATGCAGTCTGAAGGAACAGATCCTACTACAGTTAATGCTGTTGGTTTCCAAACGAATTTTGAGGAAAACAATGGTTACGCTCAAATGGGTGACATATTCGGACACGTATATTACGATGACAATAACAATGGTATGCAAGATCCAGGTGAGCCAGACTTGCCAAACATTGATGTAGTAGTTACTGATGCAAACGGTATGATGCAAACTGTGATGACTGACGGAAATGGTGATTGGTTAGCTACAGTAGTACCAGGTACAGCAACTGCTGATATTGATGAGACAGATCCAGATTACCCAGCAGGAAGTGTTCAGACAGAAGGAACAGATCCTACATCGGGTACAGCGATTGTTAATACAAGCGTTGATTTTGGAAATGATGGATATTATATTCCAACAACCGTATTTGGGCACTTATATCTTGATGACAACAACAATGGAATGCAAGATGCAGGTGAGCCTGATTTAGCAGATGTTGATGTAATTATCACGGATGCTAATGGTGTGATGCAAACTGTAACGAGTGATGCAGATGGAGATTGGGAAGCAACAGTGCCTCCTGGAACAGTAATCGCAGATGTTGATGAAACAGATCCAGATTACCCAACAGGAAGTACACAGACGGAAGGAACAGATCCTACGATTGTTACTGCTCCTCTAGGTCAAAATACTGATGCTGGAAATGATGGTTACTATCTACCTTCCGATTTATTTGGTCATGTTTATTATGATTCAAATAATAATGGAATGCAAGATGCAGGCGAGCCAGATTTACCTAATGTAGATGTTACAGTTACACAAAGTGATGGATCAGTCATTATGTTGACTACAGATGCAAATGGAGATTATTCAACACCAATCTTACCAGGTTCAACAACTGTTGAAGTTGATGAAACGAGTGCTGGATTCCCATCAGGTGCTGGACAGACAGAAGGTACTAATCCTACCACTGTTACAGCATTAGCAGGTGTATCTACAGATGCAGGTATCGATGGATACTATAGATGCTTAACGCTGGAGACTGCTATATTACTAGAAGGTTCATTGATCGATAACGTTGGTGGGTTTGAATATAACAGTACCATGAGAACAAGTCTGAATGACAATAGAGTGCTTCCAGGCCAAACGTATTTTGATCCTTTGTTCGGTTCAATTTACTTCCCTCCTGGACAACCTTACAATGCTGCTCCGTGGAATTATGCTGGAACAGAAGGAACACTTTATGATTCAGGTGGAAATGCTGCAAATGGAGATGCTAATTATCCTGCTGATGTTACAGATTGGGTATTAGTAAGCTTACGTGCAGAAGAATCAGTTGATACTGAAGTTTGTAAAGCAGCAGCTTTATTGAGAAATGATGGAGCAATCTTATTCGTAGAAGAGTTTGATTGTTGCTCAGATCCGTTGAACGAATATTACGTAGTTATAGAACACAGAAATCACTTGAATGTAATGTCTGATATAAAAGTGCCAGTTGTTAATGGTATGCTTGTATATGACTTCAGAGACAAAGAATCCTTCGTAGGAGGAATCGGACTTGCTGCAGGTCAGAAAGAGATTATGGCAGCTGATGGTTCTACTGTTTGGGCAATGTTCGGTGGTAATGGTAAGCAAGCTACGGCTGGCGCACCTGACGGAGAAACAGATATTAATGTAAATGACAAGATTGAGTGGGAAGCTAATAATAACTTATTTGCTGTCTACATCTTTGGAGATTACAATATGTCTGCAGATACAAATGTGAACGACAAAACACTTTGGGAAGAAAATAATGGTAAATTCTCTTCTGTCCCTCAGTAATTTGTTATAAAATAATTTCAAGGTGGTCGGGTCAAAGCCGGCCACCATTTTTAAATTTTTACAATTTCAATTAATACTATGAAAAATTATTTCAAACCTCTGATGGTTGCTTTAATCGCAATCTTCGGAAGCAGTGCATTACATGCACAATCAATCGATTACAGATTTGATTTTGCAAACATGGATTGCAACAAAAATGAGATTTGCTACAATGTGCAAGCTCAAGCTGAAACTTCAGACGTTGTTTTAGAAGCTTTCAACATGAGAATGTATATTGATGATGCACAACTTTCATTTACAGAATTTAGATCACCAGCCGCTAACTACGCCCTTGAAACAGGAGGTATGGTAAGCACAGGAATCGCAGGTTCTGGTAATGCAGTTTTTGGATTCGAAGGCGAATTCGTTTACTTGACGGAAAATTTTAAAAAGTTAGAAGGCAACGCTGCAGCAATTCAGCAAGCACCTAACTGGACTAATCTTTTTCAAGCTTGTTTTAATGTAAATGAGACGCTTGACAAAAAAGAAGGATTTAGCCCATCACTTATTTGGGATCATAATGCAAATGGAAAAGGATTTGCTAGAGGATCTGACGGCATCGAAAGTTTAGCTGTAAATAAGAATGGTACTTCTTTCAATGTGGTAGAAGATGTTGTTAGCTTTTCTTCAAATGGAAAAGTAAATAACGGTTCTAAAACTGTTTTCATCCAATGTGATGGAAATAAAATTGAAAGATTAGGAGATGCTGTTTTAGTATATCCGAATCCGACAAGTGACCTAGCTAAGGTTCAATTTGAAACAGCGGATAACATGGAGGTTCAAGTAGAGTTACTTGATATCAATGGAAGAACGCTTAAGTCAATTGTTCAAAAGCAAATTTTTGAAGCTGGAATGCAAGAAGCTGAAGTTACAGTTGATGGATTACAGCCAGGTCTTTACATGATTAAAATCACAAAAGAGGATGAAGTTATTTCAAAATCATTTGAAGTAATCAGATAATACTTTTCAAGATATTTATATTAAAAAGGTCCTAAGATTTTCTTAGGGCCTTTTTATTTTAAAAGCAAGTTCAGTTGACATCTTGCGCTTCGCAATGGTCCTGTTTTCATCATGTTTCATCAAGAAAAAGGGTCTACGGCACATTCTATAAAACTTTGCCCACAATTTCAATAAAACATAATATTGAATGAATTTCTAATCGCAAAATAAGTTATTAAGTATTACGCATATTTCAAGCAATAATGTGTAAATTATAAATGACAAGCATTTTTAATTTTCACTAAGCATTTAATAGGTATGAAAAAACAACTACTGACGCTATTCTGTTTACTTTTTTTCGGAATGACGGCCCTAGAAGCCCAGACCGTAAAAGGAACCATCGTAGATGGAAACGGAGATCCAATTATTGGAGCGAATATTATTGAAAAAGGAACAAGTAATGGAACAATTTCGGATTTTGATGGAAACTATTCATTGGAATTAAACAGTTCTGATGCTACACTCGAATTTTCTTACATTGGTTTTGGAACGATAGAAGAAGTAGTCAATGGACGAACTTCCATTGATCTTGCTATGACTGAAGGTTCTAAGCTCTTGGACGAGGTTATTGTAAGTGCATTAGGCTTTGAACAAAAAAGAGATGAAATGGGCTCAACAGCCTCGAAGATTGGAATCGATGAAGCCCTTAGATCTGGAGAGCCACAATTACTAAACTCCTTGGCTGGTAAAGCATCCAATGTTGAAATACTCGCAACAAATGGTGATCCTGGTGCTGGAACCAATTTTAGAATTAGAGGTGCCAATACCATTTTGGGATCAAGTGCTCCATTAATTATTGTGGATGGAATACCTATTAACAACTCAACGGTTTATACAGGAGCTGCAAGTTTGACAGGTACAAGATCTGGAGGAGTTTCTAATCAATCAAGATTAAACGATTTGAACCCAAATGATATAGAGTCGATCCAAGTATTGAAAGGCGCTTCAGCAGCTTCGCAATGGGGTTCAAGAGCGGCGAATGGGGTATTGGTTATCACCACTAAAGAAGGAAAAAGCGGTAAGCCAAAGATTAGTTTTAGCTCATCATATTCTTCCGATATCATTTCTGAAAGATTACCCATGCAGACCACATATGGTAAAGGTAGATCTGGAGGATACTTAGAAGCCGCTAATCGTGCAGAAGCATGGGGAGATCGCATCGCTGACAGATCAGGTTCAGCAGATGATATTGATACAGGTGGTGCTTACTTCGTTGCAGACGATGGCACAGTTTACTATCCATTGACGGGTAATGATGGTAAAAATTCTAGAACAACTTATGTTGATGAGAATTTTGATGCTGTATTTCAAACAGGTCACGCATGGCAAAATAATGTATCTGTAAGTGGTGGAACGGACAGAGCAACTTTCGCTTTTAGCTTGGGTCACTTAGAACAAGATGGCATCATAAGAGAGAGTAAATATGACAGAACCAATTTAAGATTGAATAATAAAATGATATTCAACGATTGGCTTTCTATGTCATCAAAAGCGAGTTACACAAAGAGTTTTGGTAACCGAATTCAACAAAGTTCTAATACAGCGGGCTTACTTTTAGGCTTACTGAGAAACCCACCTGATTTTGACATCCGAAATCATCGAGGAACACATTTTGATAGTGATGGCGTACCAACTCCTTTTAGTCATAGGTCTTATAGAAATATGATTGGGTCAAGCATCAATCCTGGATACACAAATCCACTTTGGGCTATTAATGAACAAAAGAATACCACAGATGTCAATCGATTTATAGCATCTAGTGAAATGAATATTACGCCAAATAATTGGCTGACATTAACTCTTAGAGGAGGAGCTGATACTTATACAGATCGAAGAATTACATTCTTCCCTGTAGGCTCTGCTGATGGAGATACCCGTAATGGAGCATATGGTGAAGATTTGGTCCAGGAATTGGAATTGAATTTTGATGCTATTGGAAAAGCCTATTTTGACCTAGGGTCTAAAATTGGACTAAATGCCACACTAGGATGGAATATCAATGATCAAAAAAGGAATATAAATAGTGCATTACTTCAAGGCTTTTTGGTTAGATCTGATAGAACAACCACAGACTTAAATACTGCTTCTGAAGCTTCAGCTATCGGCACATCAAGAAGGTTTATAAGATCAAATCGTGCCTTTGGTATTGCTTCTTTGGATTTTGCTGATCAACTGTTTGTAACAGCATCCCTAACAGGTGAAGCAGTTTCAAGTTTCAATGGAGTATTCTATTATCCATCATTTGATGCGGCTTGGCAGTTTACAGAGATGGGAGCATTGGCTAATGCTGATATACTTTCTTTTGGTAAGTTAAGAGTGGCTTGGGGCCAAGTAGGAATTCGTCCCGCGGCTCATAGACTACAGAATTTTCCAGAAGGGGGCTTTGGCTATTCAACCTACTCAGATGGAGTATCTATTAATCAGTTTGGAGGAGGGTTTAGAATTGACAATAATGGAAATGATCCTGGATTAGCTCCTGAGCGTAAAACAGAATTTGAAATAGGGGCAGATTTGAGATTCATGCAAGATAAGTTGGGCATAGGCTTAACATATTATGCTAATGAAATTAATGACATGCTTTTAAGTATTGCGACTTCTCCTTCTTCAGGATTTGAAAGTTTATATACCAATGCTGCAACCATGGAGAACAAAGGTTTTGAGGCAGACTTAAATTATGATCTCGTAACTGCTGGAGATTTTGGTTTAAACCTGTATGCAAACTTTAGTAGAAATAGAAACTTAGTAACAGACCTTAAGGGAGTGGAGTCCCAGGATATTGGTGCGGGTCAATCCGTAAGTAGTAGAGCTGTTGAAGGCTTCCCATTAGGCGTTCTGTGGGGAACAGGAGCCGTAAAAAATGATGATGGCTCTTATGTACTTGATGATAATGGTTTTCCTTCAGGTACACCTTCAGAAGTAGTAATCGGTGACCCAAATCCAGACTGGAGAGGTGGATTAGGATTTAATGCGAGTTATAAAAAACTATCATTAAGTGCTTTGTTTGACCACCAACAAGGAGGTGATTTCTCATTTAGAACATTATTCGTTTTAGGTAGATTCGGTACGACAGAAGAGACTGCAATTGAAACAACATTGACAGAAGATGTAGTCAATTACGATGGTGATGTATTTACTGCAGGTACAACTGTAAGAGGTAATTTAATTGACTTCGGAGGTGGTACTGTATTGAGAGATGAAGCATGGTACAGGACAGGTCCAGGTGGTGGATTTGGAGATGGAAAAATTTATGAGTTTGCCATTTACGATGCTACCAATACAAGACTTAGAGAAATTTCTTTAAACTATACGATTGACAGTCCTGGATTTAGAAGCAAGACTAAATTGGCTAATATCGTAATAGGAGTCACTGGAAGAAATTTACTTCTTTGGGATAATATAGAAGGAGTTGATCCTCAGATCAATCAATTTGGCGTAGGTAACTCAAGAGGACTGGATTATTTTACCAATCCGAGTACCAAGTCATTCCTTCTCACATTGAAAGTAAATTACTAATCCTTAAACTTTGAAAAAGATGAAAAATAAAAATATATTTTATACGATCATGCTTAGCATGTCCTTCTGTCTTTTCTCTTGTCAGGGATTAGTAGATGGAATCAATGAAGATCCCAATAGCATTCCTATTGAAGACATAGGCCCCGAGCTATTTTTATCGGGAGCACAATTGGCAAACATATCATTTCAATGTGGCCATTTAAGTAGAATATCTGCTTTGTATTCCAATCAATTATTCGGATTCGCATCTGTCTATGGTGATATCTATAGGTACAATATTTCAACAGCTGAATCTTCGTCCTCTTGGGATAAGATTTATGTTGGAGTTGTTACCAATGTCAGGTCAATTATTGAAAATGCGCCAGATGACTTTTTACTAAAAGGCATTTGCAAAGTTATTGAAGCAAATGCTATAGGTTCTGCAGCAGCAATATTTGGAGATGTGCCTTTTACAGAGATTAACAATCCAGAAATTGATGATCCAATTTTTAATGGACAAGTCGACGTATTGGTAGCGATGCAAGCATTGCTAGATGATGCCATTTCAGATTTGGAAGCAGCCAGTTCAAGACCATTGCCTCAGGATCTACATTTTAATGGAGATGCTGATATGTGGATTGCAACAGCGCATTCTCTTAAAGCGAAATATCATTTACTAAGACGTCACTATCCAACAGCTTATGCTTCTGCAGGATTAGGTATCTCAAGTGATGCGGGTTCATTGCAGTATGTGCCAAGAGGAACAGAAGCGTCAGTTGATGATAAGAATCAATTTTGGACAACACTTAACGGTGCTAGAGGTGGAGATATTGGTTCTGGTGATAGCTACCTGACACAGCTTCTTGATCCTTCAAGTTCTGTATATCGTGGAAACGCAAAAACAGATGAAACAGCTAGATCAGGATATGCTTATGTGAATGAAACTGATGGCATTTCAAATTTTGGAATCATTGAAGGTTTTGAACCTCAGGACATCGTTTCATACGCTGAAAATATCTTGACCTTGGCAGAATGTGGAGCAAGGGCAAATGGCTTTGATGCTGGACTTGGACATCTAAATGAGTATAGAGCGTGGTTAAATACCGGCGCACACCTGAATAGCAACTTTGATACCTTGGCATATAACTATGAAGCTTATACAGCGGATGATTTTGCTGCAGGTGGAATGGAGAATATGGATAACATCGATCCTTTACGTGCCTTATTGAGAGAGATCGTGGAAGAAAGATATGTATCAGGTTTTTTAACTTGGATGCCATTTGACGATCATAGAAGATTAAGAAAAGAAGATGGGGATATTGTCGTTCCATTCGAAGTGAATGATCCAAGTGCATCTGGCCATGTACAAAGATTACCCTATCCGTCGAATGAGTTGAATGCAAATTCAAATGCTCCGGCTGATGATCCTGGTATTTTTACCAAAACAGAAGTCAATCAATAATTATTTATTGAGATAATAATTAGAAGAGTTAATAGTGCAAACTGTTAACTCTTCTTATTTTAGTATCCTTACGCTTTTTAAATACACAAGTATTAGAAAGGAATTAAATTTTATATAGAGACATAACACCGTGAATATCCTTTCTAAATTTCTAACTTTTTATGATGGCTTGAGAAGAGCCACTAGGTATTCGTGGATCAGTATTTTTATTATACTGATTATCATTCTTCTTTCAACACTCGCTCAAGGACAAACCATATTCATTGATTTATTAGATCATAATCCATTCAATCTCTTCTTCTGTTTTCTTTTATTAGAAGGCTTGGCCATGATCGTTTCACACTTTCCCATTTATTTAGAAAAGTGGTATTTGTCCAGGAACAAAATTATTCCAGAGAATGAATATGTATGGCAGATTAATTACGATGGTATATGGGAAACTCCTGAAAAGTTGCTCAATTTTTTCAAGGAGTGGGTAGGTATTGGATTCATTACTTTTAGACGGAATAATAGAGGACCTGCAGCAGATGATCCTTTTGAGAAAGGAGAAGTTTATACCATTACAAAAACCATAAGAAAGTACTTAGGGATAAGTCTGTATTTGGCCATTCTCTATTTGTTATTAACCACCCTTAAAGCTTCGGTATATCCCCAGATTTCCATTATGCTGATCTGGCTTCCTTCATTGGTGCTTAGTATAGTTGTGTACTTGTTAATCCAAAAATTTGCAAAACCTTCTTGGTTGCCCATTTGTGTTTTCTTCTTTTGGTCGTCCATTTTTTTAAAAATAGCGCTATTATATATTAGCAGTGCAGCAGGATGGAGTCCGCTAGTTTGGAAGTTTTTCATAGCCATTATCGTTTTTGACATTATTAAATTTTCACTTTTCAGAAAGCTTAGATCAAAGTTCAAACCGCTGAGATTTTTAAATTTCTTCATGTCAATTAAGAATCACACAATCTATATCATTTCAATGGCCGTGACAGGTTTGATAAGTTGGATGGTCATCTTTTATGCTCATATGTTTTTCTTTAGGGTTAACACCCTTGTTATCATCTTAGCTTATTTGAATGTGATTTATGGTCTTATGATTATTCCGATCAAATTGTATTTGTATCATAAAAATCTAGCAGCATTCGAAAACGGAAATATCTTCACCAATCTGATCAAAAACGGTGTACCTATTTTGACAGTGGTGCTTGTATTATGGGTTTTTATTTCCATGAGTTTAGGGAATGAACTTCACAGGCTTCCACTCATAGCGCAGGATGACAAATCTTTGATTGATAAAACATCTTATTGCGAATCCTTTGATCAACATTTTGAAAGCCGAGATAAAGTATATTTCATTTCTTCTTATGGAGGAGGATTGAAGGCGAATGCTTGGAATTTACTTTTACTTGATTCATTGAGAAATTATAAAGGTGATAATATCATTAGTAGCACGGCAGCCATGTCTGGAGTATCTGGAGGATCATTGGGGCAAGCTTTCTATACCTCTCTGTATAAGAATGTCCAATCGAAAGATCAAAGAACAAAACTTATAAGAAGAGTTAGCCGAAGTGACTTCCTATCAATTGATGCCGCCTACTTTTTGGGCAAAGATTTTATTCGAGAGTTTAGTGTATTTAGACATAGGAAGTTTGCGCCCGATAGAGCGATTCAATCCATGAGAGAATATTCTTATAAATTAACGGACACAACTCTTTATCAAAAGTCTTTTCAAACTTATTGGGCAGAATTATTTAGAGCCAATCGCTTTTACCCAATGCTTGTTTCCAATTCTGCTGCTACACATATTCAAAGAGGTATTGCCTGCTCAGTTGATTTTAAGGAAGACTTTCAAGATGTGTTTCACAATGCCATCAATATTTTAAACATAAGACCAGACACCTCATTGTCATTTGTTGATGCTCTTTCATGCTCTAATCGCTTTCCTATTTTTAGTCCTGCAGCTAAGGTTCCAGACAAAGGACATTTTTTAGATGGAGGCTATTTTGATAATTCTGCTTTGTTAAGTCTTTTGGATGTTTATGATTATTTAGAAGATGAAAAAATGATGCAAGACAAAGAACGCATCTTTATACAGATCATTAATTCTAAATCAGAATACATCAAATATTTTTTGAAGACATTAGAAAGAGGTACTAAGGTGATTGACCCAATTGGAGAGTTGTCTGCCATTATTGGTACAGCGACTACCATTGACATGCTGCCTAGATATCTTGTTGCCAAATCTGATCAAAGCGATGAATTTACCTTTACCCAAATTCATCTTCCCTATAAAATTTATCCAGAAGATGTCGATGCATTTTTTGATGCGAAGGTTCAGATTCCAGATCTTGAAACTAAACTCATGCTGCACAACCAAGCATTAGATGAGGCCATCAAAAAATCTAATTTTAATGAATACGATGTAGTTGAACCACCACTTGCAAGAATGTTAGGTGATCAAGCTTTCAATTACATGAAAGCCATGATTAAGCATGGAAATGTATTCAAAGAATTAGATGCTATTTTAGAATAAATAGTAATTTGAAAGTTCTTTAATTATTTGATCAATGTATTATACAAAAGTAAAATCAGGGGAAACCATATTGGAATTCCATAATGATATGTGGGGAGTAGAATATGTCATCCACCAGGGAAGAGTATTATCTAAAAAAGGAAGCATTTTAGGAACCAGTCATTTTTTTCTCATAGAAGAAGAAGGACATGAAATACGTTATCAACTGAACACCAAAATCAATGCACATATGGGAATTGAGCTTGATCTTTATAGGCAAGGGAAGTTGGTGGTGAAAAATCATCCGATTCCAATGCAAGCTAAACATGCTTACGGCTTAGCTGAAAAACGTAAGGCTCTAAAGTTGCTGAATGAGTTTGATCTTGAACAAGCGATTAAAGCATGTCATACTGCTTTGGAAAAAAATCCTGAAGATGGGGAATTGTATTTTTATCTAGCCTGTGCATATTCTTTATTAGAAGAATTAGATCATGCATATGATAATCTATCTCAAGCCATCAAATATGGGATTGGTGATAACTCACAAATATTTGATAATGATAAATTGGCTTATGTGAGAATCCAAGATCGATTTGAAGTTTTTATAGCAGAGAATGGATTGGTAGATTAAAAAAAAGAGCCGGAAATTCCAGCTCTTTAAATACTTTATAAATATTTTTTTACTTAGATTCTAAGTAATTTTTCCAATAGTCTTAGAGTCAAAACCTGGTGAATATTTGTCTTCTACATTGTCTTTTATCCATCTTAAGCAATCGTTGAAATTGTCATAAAGTTGTTCTTCCGAAATTAAATTAGGAACGATATCTATTCTTTCTAACATATATTTAGGTTGCTCTTGGAGACCTACTAACAAGACCTTTTTACCCTTATTCACCAAGTCTACCAAGACATCCTCCATTGCATAAAGACCTGATTGATCCATATAAGACATCTTATCCATCCGTATGACAATGGCAGAAGCAGTGAAAGGAATTTGCATGGCCATTTGTTGGAAGTCACTGGTTGAACCAAAAAACAAAGGACCGTCAATATGCTTGATAAATACTTCTTCTTTAAGTTCCACAGGAAATTCCATTTCATCATCCCAAGCCTTTTCATCACTTAATGAATTAACGCTGGATTTCTCTGCGGTTAAATCACCAATCTTCTTCATAAACATGAGTGAAGCGATTACCAATCCAATTCCTACAGCATATACTAAATTCCAAAAGGAAGAAAGAATAAGTACGATAAGCATTATCGCAACTTCTGGTCGTGGCATATATGGTATAGCTTTTAAACCTTTGTAATCCATAACTCCGATACCTACTGTGATTAAAATACCTGCAAGTACAGCAGCTGGAATTTTAGAAGCAAGAGGTCCCAAGCCTAATAATATGACGAGGAGTAGAATACCTGCAATCATACCAGATAATTTGGTTTTACCTCCAGAATTAATGTTTACTACTGTCCTTATTGTTGCACCTGCACCAGGTATCCCACCAAATACAGCAGCGATACTATTACCAATTCCTTGTCCAATCAATTCTTGATTGGGATTGTGGCGCGTCTTGGTCATGTTATCAGCTACTACCGAAGTCAAGAGTGAATCAATAGCACCCAGCAATGATAAGGTGATAGCGGTAAAAATAAATGGAGTTATAGAACTCAGAGAAAATTCAGTAAATATTTCCCAATTGGGCAAGGGGAGACCACTAGGGATCTCTTCAATTGGCCGATAATCCAAATTTGCAAATATGGCAATACCAGACATCACGATCAACGCCACCAGTGTACTGGGTACTGCTTTAGTGATCCGTTTAAAACCATAAATAATGAATATCGTTCCTAAGGCTAGAATAATTTCTAGCCAGTCTAGATTTTTTAAAGCTCTCGGAAAGACTTTAATTGCACCTAGGATTCCTGATGCATCTTTACTTGCTAAAGTTTGCGATTCCTTTAGGATATCAGCTTGAGTTATTTTATTTGCTCTTTTAATGGTTTCTTTGAAATTCTCAAGAACTAAGATGCCTTCTCCAGCTTCTTCTTTAAGGATGTTCTCTAAAATGATTTCTTCAGCCATAGGCTTGAATTGCTCAACATAAGCAACATCTTCTTTTGGGTAGTAACCAACTGCAGGAAGAATTTGTGTAATGAGTATAATGACACCAATAGCGGTCATGAAACCTGACACTACCGGATAAGGTATATATTTAATGTACTTACCTAGTCCAATAACTCCGAGTCCAATCTGTAGTAAACCGGCCAATAAAAATATCGTCAAGATTGCAGGTAAGGCTTTTTGAACATCTCCATCAAATGCCGCAACGATTCCAGCAATGATCACCATACTTACTGCGGTCATTGGTGCGGTAGGTCCAGAGATTTGTGTGTTTGTACCTCCAAATAGGGCAGCGAAAAAACTAATAATAATAGCACCATAAAGTCCAGCACTTGGACCCAATCCAGAACTTACACCAAATGCAAGTGCCAATGGTAAAGCAACAATACCAGCGGTAATACCACCAAAAAAATCTCCTCTTATATGTGAGAAATCAAAACCTAACCTTTTTACTAATTTCATTTCCGATGTTGTTGAATGCTTATATATAATTGTCCTGACTAAAGATAGTAAAACTATCCTAATTTAAAGTAGAAGGATATGAAACGATAGTAGGTCAAAAAAAGTTTATATTTGACTTTATAATTTATGAGCGGAAGAGGTATCCAATTCGAGATTAATAAGCATTTGTGCATCAAAGACCCACAGATGTCTGCATATGGTCAGAAGTTAATTTCTGCAAGCATATTATTATTCCATGAAATTGGATTCGAGCAATTTACTTTTAGAAAGCTCGCCGCTAAAATAGATTCCACCGAAGCATCCGTCTATAGATATTTCGAAAACAAACATGCCTTGTTATTGTGGTTGATATGTTGGTATTGGGAATGGGTTCATTACCTCATCGATATTAACATCAAAAACATTGAAGATGTTGAGCGAAAGCTGAAAATAGCCATCCATAATATTGTTAATGCTTCTACTGAATCTCCTTTGACTTCTTACATCAATGAAAACATCTTGCACAGGGTCGTAATTAATGAAAGTTCAAAGACCTATCACGTACATGATATTGATGTCGAAGAAAAGCATGGACACTTCAAAAGTTATGAGGAATTAGTGACTAAGGTCTCTTGTATTATTAAAGAGTTTAATCCAAAGTTCAAGTATTCAAAAATGCTGGCGAGCAATTTATTCGAAATGGCAAATAACCAAATCTACTTTGCCGAACATATGCCTGTTCTTACAGATATTAAAAACCGCAAGGACAAATACATAGCCCTTGAAAATGCTATGGTTGAAATGTGTTTTAAACTCTTGAGTTAGAAACCAGCCATTCAAATTATTTCAACTCCTTATATTGCCTTAATAATTCAATTTGGATGGATTTAAATATTTTCAATAATATTCAAAAACACATTTCCTTAAGTGAATCAGAAAAACTTCAATTAAGAAATGCTTTGCCTTTAAAGGAAGTTGAAAGAAAGGAATTGATTCTAAGGCAAGGACAAGTATGTAAAAGCTTGTACTATGTCGAATCAGGAAGTTTGAGAGCATTTAATTTGAATGAAGAGGGGAAGGAATCGACCATTATGTTTGCCATACAAGATTGGTGGATTACCGACATGAATGGCTTCATTAATCAAAAAGCTGCGCAAGTATCCATTGAAGCATTAGAGCATTGTAGATTGCTTGAGTTAAGTTTTGTCACACTTGAAAACTTGTATCTAGAAATGCCAAAGTTTGAGCGGTTTTTCAGAATACGCTTTCAAAATGCTTATATCAGAGAACAGCAAAGGTCGTTTCACAATATCGCTCTTACTACAGAACAGCGTTATCAATATTTCATTGATAAGTATCCTGATATCGTCGAAAAGATTACCCAAAAACAAATTGCCTCTTACCTTGGCGTGACTCCTGAATTTTTAAGTTCGGTTAAAAAGAAATAGCCAGTCTTAAACTATCTTAATTTTTATAACAGACCAATTCCCGTTCTTTGTATAAAATACATGCCATGATGATGATACTCATTGCCGGACCTTATAGAAGCGGCACGAATAACAATCCAAAACTTATTAAGGCGAATCTAGATCGTTTAGAAGCTGCAGCACTTCCTATATTTCGCAAAGGACATGTGCCCATGATAGGAGAGTGGGTCGCAAACCCATTAATAGAACTGGCTGGCTCTAAAGAAGTTGGTGATGAGATTTTTCAGGAAATTCAATATCCTACCGCTCATAGATTATTGACCAAGTGTGATGCGGTTTTAAGAATAGAAGGTGCGTCAAAAGGAGCAGACCAAGATGTGAAAATAGCAAAGGAACTAGGACTCAAAGTCTACTATGAATTGGATATGATTCCAAACGCCTAAGTCCTTCAAAGAATCAATAGTTTTTTAATAAAATTAAATTCTGAAGTGCTGGATTGGATGCTTAAATAATAAACCCCTTCAGGCAAACTAGATAGATCAATGGCATTTATAAATCCTCCATTGTCAAAAGTATCTTGCAACAAAAGTTTACCATCAAGATCGTAGAGATTCCATTTTGCATCAACATCCTTAATTTCAATTTTGAGTTCTGAAGAAATTAAAGGATTGGGGTAAATCCTCACATCTTTCCTGTTCTCAGGGAAAGTGCTTGAAGTCAAATTACAGAATTTGAAGAAATCAAATGAGACTAGCGCTTCTTGGGTTTCTGTATCAAACAAAGTGACATTTTCATAGGATGAACCTTGTCCCCAAAGATCGCACATAGATGATGTAATCCAAGCTGGTTCCCAGTATATGACTCCTGTGCCATTATTTTGTAATACCGTCTTGGAAAGCTCAATTAAAAAATCTTTCTGGCCTTGCGCAGTCATAGGGAAGGAAATTGTGCTTCCATTGTTATTAATGAAATTATTGTAGTTGTCAGAAAAACCATTTGACCCAGCAAAGCCTGTTTCAAAAATCATCACTTCTTTTCCATAGTTGCTATGCAAGTCATTTATAATTTCGCCAAGATCATTTAAACTTGTTGAGGGAGAGAAGAATGGATAATAAGAAACACCAATGATATCAAAATTCGTTACGCCATGTGTTGCAAATTCATTGGTCGCCCATAGAGCCGTTTCCTCGGTGATATGAATGGCTTTTTTAATTTCAGTATTATTTGATTGATTAAAAAGATCAATGGCATCGAATGCAGCATTAAATTTATCAGCATCAGTATTCCAGTCCCAACCATTGGTGTTTGCATTTGCATCTATAAATCCCCAGGTAGTCTCATTCCCAATGCTTACAATATCTGGTAAGGTATTTTGGGCAAGCAATTTTCTTAGTACATCTTCAGTATAGTTTGTAATAGAATCTAATAATGTGGGATGAGATAATCCTTCCCAAGCCTTTGGTGCTTTTTGCTTTCCTGGATCCGCAAAATAGTCGCTGTAATGAATGCTCAATTTTAACTGCATTCCGTGCTGCTTAATTTTGATCGCTGCCTCCAGCACATCGGCTAAACTACTTGACTTAATGGGATTGCCACATGAGCTAACATTATTTGAAGGTGTATGCCATAAGCGCAGTCTGATAATCTTAGTTTCCTTATTTGCAAAGTATTCGAAAGGCTCAACTTCAACACCAGTTGCATCATAGTACTTGCCGCCCTCCTTTACAATTTCATTTACATAAGATAAGTCTGCTCCAGTTAAGAAGCATTGGCTTTTTAGACTAAAAGGGAATAAAATAATGGATATACTAAATATTAGATATTTCATTTTGAATCTAAGGCACAATTAATACATTACCTAGCTGTATAATTACGGGAAATGTTTGAGTATCTGAAATCTGTAAGAAAGATTCGCCTATCTCGGTACCGAACTAAAATTGTTGTTATTAGAATCCCAATGTAGTTTGTCATTCACGTTGGTATCACCAGATAGGTCAAAGTCTCCCTCGACATAAACAGGAAAGTCATTATTACTTTGAGCCCAAATAATTTTGTCATTAACGTTGATGTCAGTAT
>CAYNMW010000087.1:0-19320 GCA_964398295.1 uncultured Saprospiraceae bacterium
GGTTTCAACCACTTGTGATATGTCGAAGATGCGTTTTACTTCACTGCAGAAAGCCGTATCTCCTTGACCAAACCATTATTTGTATCTCTAAACAGATACAGACGATGCTTGCCTTCTACTGATGATAAAGTACCGACTTGATAATGATTTGCTTCTAAGTTGCCTTGATGTCCGCTTTGAAAAGACTGTGGTTGTATTTTGTCCAAGTATTGTTTCAATACCTTAATGGCTTCGCCTTTTCGTAATGTCGAAGGTTTAGAATTGATCGACAGTTCTACAGAACTAGAGAGATTTGTATCCAGTTGCTCCATATTTTGTTTGGTAATACCATCGATCGTTGATTGAAACGATTGAGCACTTCCTGTGTATGTAACAATACTCAAAAGCATGAAAATGATTGTATTTTTCATATTCCCATAACTGATTTGTAGACAACAATAGTTCATTTTTCAACCCTCTAATTGATAAAATTAGCCCTTTTGTACATCTGATGCAGAAATTTCTAAGATCCGACAGAAATGTTCAAATAACTATTCAGGACATTGATTACTTTTGCATCACTTACCTACATGACTGGATTCTACTGATTTTATTTTAGCATATATAGATGATGAAAACGAAAGTTGCACTAATCATATTGGATGGATGGGGTATTGGAAAAGATGTCGATGCAGATGCTATCCAAAATGCGAAGACACCTTATGTAGATAGCTTACAAGTAGACTATCCAAACAGTCAATTGGTTACCTATGGAGAAGAGGTTGGCTTGCCAGAAGGTCAGATGGGTAATTCTGAAGTAGGCCATCTTAACATAGGTGCTGGAAGAATTGTCTATCAGGATTTTACCAAAATAAATAAAGCCATTAAAGAGGACAGCTTAAAGGAGAATAAGGAATTAGTCCGATTACTGTCGAAAGCTAAAAATGAAAATAAGACCGTACATTTTATGGGCTTATTATCGGATGGTGGTGTACATTCTCACATCAATCATCTGAAGGCTCTCATAGAAGTTACCGAGTCATATGGTTTGGAATCAGTGTTGATTCATGCGTTTCTGGATGGAAGAGATACCGCTCCTGATGGAGGTAAAGATTACGTCGCTGATTTAGTTGCCTTCATGAAAGACAAAAAAGCAAGCCTTGCATCAATTGTGGGCAGGTATTATGCAATGGACAGAGACAAACGATGGGAGCGTACTAAAATAGCATATGATCTCTTGGTTAAAGGTGCTGCTAAAGACATCACCGATAATCCAATTAGAAGTATTCAAGAACAATATGATAATGGGATCACTGATGAGTTTATGGTGCCTTTGCTCATTGATAACGGCAAAGATGTAGATGCTGCAACAATTAGGAATGGAGATGTCGTTATCTGCTTCAACTTCAGAACGGATAGACCTCGACAAATTACGGAAGTGTTGACACAACAAGATTTTCCAGATATTGAAATGGTAAAATTGGATATAGATTTTGCTGGGATGACAAAGTATGATGATGATTTTAAAGGTGTCGGTGTATTGTTTGAGAAAGACAACCTGAAACGCACATTAGGAGAAGTATTGGCAGAGAATAAACGAACACAAGTCCGTACTGCTGAGACAGAAAAATATCCTCATGTCACTTTCTTTTTCAACGGAGGCAGAGAAGAGCCCTTTGATGGAGAACGTAGAATTCTAGTTCCGTCGCCTAAGGTCGCCACCTACGATTTGCAACCTGAGATGAGTGCCAATGAGTTGACAAATAAATTGATGAACGATATTGCAGAAAACACGCCTGATTTTATCTGCATCAATTACGCCAACACGGACATGGTTGGCCATACAGGTATATTTGATGCAGCAGTCAAAGCTGCGGAAACTGTCGATACATGTTTGTCTAAACTGGTGCCGTTGTGTATAGAAAAGGAATACAAGATGCTTGTGATAGCAGACCACGGTAATTCAGATATGATGTTTAATCCTGACAGAACTGTTCACACAGCACATACGACAAACCCCGTTCCTTGTATATACATTGGTGAAGATGCAGACAAATTGCAACTGTCTTCAGGTAAATTAGCTGACCTCGCACCGACTATATTGGGGTTGATGGGCATTGAGATTCCTCAAGAAATGACAGGTGATAATTTGATTTCTCAGGTAACATGAAAAAACTTAGTTTAACTACACATTATAAACAAGCTTAATAAGTACTTTTGCATTCAATACACGAACTATGACAAAGTTTAATTTTTACGCAGGTCCAGCTATTCTACCAAAAGAAGTAATGGAAGAAGCATCGAGAAATGCCCTGCAATTAGGTGACACTGGATTATCAATCCTTGAAATGTCCCACAGATCGAAAGAAGTTGCTGCCATACTGGAAGAAGCCAAAGTCTCAGTCCATGAATTGTTAGGCACTTCGGCTGATGAATTTGATGTACTGTTTTTACAAGGTGGAGCAAGCTCTCAGTTCTATATGTCCGCAATGAATTTTCTTGGAGAAAATGAGTCTGCTGGTTATGTAGATACAGGAGCGTGGTCAACTAAGGCCTTTAAAGAAGCAGTTCATTTTGGTAATGCATCTATCATTGCTGATTCAAAAGATAAAAACTACAATTACATTCCAAAGGGATATGATATTGATTCTTCCTCTAAGTTTCTCCACTTGACAGGTAACAATACCATCTTTGGTACACAGTATCATAATTTTCCTGAGACTTCAGTGCCTATCATTTGTGATATGTCTTCTGAAATTTTTAGTCGAAAGCTGGATATGTCCAAGTTTGGATTGATCTACGCTGGGGCGCAAAAAAACCTTGGTCCTGCAGGTGTTACTCTCGCAATATTAAATAAAGAATTTGCTGCGAAGACTGCACGGGAAGTACCAACAATGTTGGATTATCAGACACACGTAAAGAAAGACTCAGCGTTCAATACACCTCCTGTTTTTGCCATCTACGTTTGTATGTTGACAATGAGATGGTTAATAAAGAATGGGGGAGTTGAAGCCATGGAGCAAAAAAATAAACACAAAGCCGCTCTTCTTTATGATGAAATTGATCGAAATACAATGTTCTATGGTACTGCAGACAAAGAAGATAGGTCATTGATGAATGTTTGTTTTCTGTTGCACAATGAAGAGCTCACAGATCAATTCTTACAGGTATGTGCTGATGCCAATTGCATAGGAGTAAAAGGCCACAGATCTGTTGGTGGGTTTAGAGCCTCTATCTATAATGCTATGCCTGTAGAAGGAGTGCAAACCTTAGTAGAAGCCATGAAACAATTTGAATCAGCAAATGCCTAAGGTTGGTAGAATAATGCTTACCGTCAATGGGAGAGACATCCCCCTTGATATATATAAGGAGAAAAGAAACTCTGTCAGAGTTTCTGTTGGAAAAAAGAATTTGATATTAAGAGTGCCTAGGTTAATTGAAAAGGCACTCTTGATTCAACATATCGAATGGGCGCAAAACTGGATTGAGAAACAACTTAAAAAGAACCCGAACCTTCTGGATGAATACACCACTGAAGCCTATGAAGATGGAGATTTGATCCATATAGCTGCGAAAACGTACAGACTATCTCTCACGGAAGAAAGACGCAAAACCTCATCTGGAAAATTGGTTGGTGATAATGTCTTAAACATCAAGTTGAACAATGAAATGCCTGAAGAAAACAAACAGCAAATCGTCACTAGATTAATAAGAAGATTAATTGCCAAAGATCAAACACCTTATGTAGCAGGTCGAATACTTGAATTGAATGATCGATATTTTCAAAAACCAATCAAACAAGTAAAATTAAAATACAATACCAGCAATTGGGGTAGTTGTTCATCTAGTTCAAATATCAACATTTCTACACGTTTACTGTGCGCACCTAAAGACGTTCAGGATTATGTGTTTGTACACGAATTAGCGCATTTGGAAGAACTCAATCACTCTTCAAGGTTTTGGAAATTGGTCAGCGATGTCATGCCAGATTACAAGGACAAGGAGAAATGGCTAAAGGACAATAGTCACCTATGCAAAATATAGACTAATTTTTGATTATAATTTTATTCTGTAGTACTATAGATGTGTTAAATCAACTACATATAAAACCTTGATTGTTAAGTATCAATTTTAAGCGGGTCGAAAAAACCAAAATTTTGCTCTAAATCGATTAAATTTTCAGTCTGTAAAAACACGTCAATTTCTTATATTAAAGGTGGAATTACATACCTTCTAATTCTTGACACCATGAAACTGACTTTTTCCCTATTAGTTTTGCTATTCTTAGCAAACCCATCTTTCCTTTTTGCACAAGATGTTTTTAAGTTCGACCAGATGACTGTTGTTCAATCTGAAAGAAATAATGTTGTTGTAGAGATCGAACTTTCAGACAGAGGATCCGCAATTTCAAGTCAAGTAGCACGTACAAATGCGAACAGAAAAGTTGGATTTAATCCCATATTGAACTCGAATAACAATTCCTTGAGTTTAGAATTTACTCGAAATTTTAATGAACAGGAGCTTTCTATATTGTTAGAGCTCGCAGGCATAAAATTAAACATCGAATTATTCAATCAGCTTCTAGCTCTCGTCAACCAATAACCAATTCAAATACTCGAAGATCATGAAACAAATCTATATACTTCTCCTATCTGTTATATGCTGTTTACAACTAAACGCGCAGTGTCCAGCTGGACAAACAGAAATTACGATTGAAATCAATATTGTCGCATTCGATGTTGAAATAGGCTGGGAACTGGTAGACCAAACTACCGGAGCGATCATCGCATGTCGCCCTGCTGGTACGTATACTATAGGGACAGGAACAGTAGTAGAAGGACCTTTCTGTGTCCCAAATGGCAACAATTTAACCTTTGTCGGTTACGATTCATTTGGCGATGACTGGAATGGAGGTTTTTTTAATCTGACTATTACAGAAGATGGATCTGTAAATGGCTGTGCTGCTCAAAATGGCTGTGTACTCATAATGAATGGAGGTCTAAATCTTGATGTAGAACCTGACGTAATGGTTACCAATTCTTGCGAAACAAGTAATCAAGAATTTATGGTAAGCTTACCTGTATTCGGGTGTGATTCGACTCCTATAATGGGATGCACAAATCCTGATAGTCCAGATTTCGATATGTGTGCAACTGTTGATGACGGTTCGTGTCTGTGCAGTGTTACTCAAATTGATATTGCAGATGGAGCTGTTTTTACAGTAGGCGATCCAGTTACCTCAGTTACGCCTAATCTTACTAGTAATAGTCAATCACTAGTAGTTACTGCAATACAAACTGTTGATGGAGGTTTCGATAATGAACATGGCTTAGGATTGTATCAAGGTGCATTTGATGATGGATCTGTGCTAGGATTGCCTCCCGCAGGATCTGGCTTATTTGGTACAGATACCGAAGCATCAATAGAGGCAAGTACACCTGGTGCCAACAATATAAATACAGTAGGAAACTTTGGTAATCCTTCTGCAGTTGGCAATTCATTTAGCTCTGTACCTTTGGTTGATGGAGCAATGTACACACTATTTATAGTTGACGATTTTGGAGATGGATGGGATGGTAGTAATGCTGAATTGGTTGATTGCGAAGGCAATGTTATTTTATCGGATTTGGCACAATTTATAGATCCTATTGCTAGCGACATACAAGATGAATTAGCTTGGACTACATTTACATTTAATGCGCCTGCAGTAACGATAGCATGGACTGGTACTGGGGCTGTCACAACTGACCCTGATGGTATAGCAAATAGTGGAGACGAAACATATACTTTTGATCCTAGTGCAGTAGTTGGACCAGTAGGCGCTCAAAAAATGGTTGATTTATTAATGTCTGTAACCAGTTGTGGTGCAACTTGTGAAACAGAAGTTTCTGTAACTGTTGACTGCACCTCTTGCGAAGCTCGAATACCCGTTATTGTACCTAATGGACCTACCATTATACAAAACTAATTGTAGGTGCACAGTTTCTCTAGTTTTTTTGTTTCAATAACTCATTGATCAGTTCTTGTTGTTTTTGCTGCATTATCAAGATCTCCTGAACTGCTCATTTAATTTATCATTCTCCTCTTTCAAATCTTCATTTTCTTTTGCTATTGCTTGAATTGCCAACATGATGATTCCATCTGAATCAATATAGAGATTCTTCTATTGCTATCTCCGAGATGGAATAAATCATAAAAATCTTCTTCCATTGGTCCGACATGTAATTCAGTTGGTCTTTGCTTATAAAGCCAAGAAAACAAATAAAGGAACCTGTATTATTAATCCTTCCACTTCTTGCTCCATAGAATGAATTCCGTTGACCGATTGTATTTGATTCTCCCGATCTTCTTCTAAACTGCCAGTCGTATTATCGGACCCTACATTGCTCCCAAAAATGAATTGTTACTGCACTTTCGTTTGCTATTCCTGCTCCTAAGTAGAATACTTAGGGTTATCCGAATAAGCAAGTCGTAATATTTTAATGTAATTATAAATTGTTTCTTAGAATCTTGAAGGTAAGTGAAATTAAAAGAAGCACAATTTTAATTGACAATATTTAAACTGAAACCCATTTTTAGTTGTGCTTTTGGTGCGAAACGAAAGTCTATCTCTTTTTATATTGTTGTGGACAATTACTATAACTTAATTAAGGCAAAAAGACGCTTTGTTATAGATTCCATGCGTTTGTCTAAATATACCAATCTTTGGTATTTCACGCAAGTATTGATTTTTCATCCTACATAATCACTTGATTTTAACCTCGAACATAGCTGTTTCATTGTCTTCTTCATAGCTTTCTTCAACTGATTGTAATCCTCTGGTTGTTTTCCCACATAAATAAAAATAAGCAACAATGTTTTTCCTTGTTCATCCAGATAGTTTATTGGTAATAAGGATTTGTTGATTCTATACACCTCTCGGACAAGGCGCTTTATTTTATTTCTGTCAACAGCTTTCTTAAAGTTTCTTTTAGGAACTGTCACAGCAAATTTATGCGTACTGTCCAGTTTGTCGATGACTAAGTATTTGACAGAAAATGGATGTTTGAAGTAGCTTTTGCCTTCCTCAAATAGCTTGGTCATCAAAATTTTACTTTTGATTCGCTCTTGTTTGCCAAGTGAGAATTGCGCCATGGTTTATGGCTTATACGTGGTGATGAAAGTGGTTACTTAGCTCCGCGCTCGTCTGAAACAGAAAGCTTTAATCTTCCTTTAGCTCGACGTCTTGCAAGCACTTTTCTGCCATTTTTAGAGGCCATACGAGATCTAAAACCATGTTTGTTTGATCTCTTTCTTCGTGATGGTTGAAATGTACGTTTCATAGTCTCTTATTAAGTGCTACTAAATCTCGAATGTTACTCCGAGTTTGCTTCAATACCTCTGATATTTCAGCAAGGAGCGCAAATGTACGGTATAAGTTGATTTATTCCAATTGAAAACAAGACTAAATTGTCTAGCTATTCATTGTTACTAAAAATTCTTCGTTGTTGGTTGTGCCTTGAATCTGACTTCTCAAGAAGTTCATGGCTTCATCAGGCTTCATATCAGCTAAGTGCTTACGCAATACATGCATTCTCGTCAAGATACTCTCGTTCAACAATAAGTCCTCTCGTCTTGTACTTGATTTGGTTAAATCAATGGCTGGGTAAATTCTCTTATTGGACAATGATCGATCCAATTGAAGTTCCATATTACCTGTGCCTTTAAATTCTTCAAAGATCACATCATCCATTTTGGAGCCTGTTTCTGTCAAGGCTGTTGCTAATATGGTCAATGATCCACCATCTTCTATGTTTCTTGCTGCACCGAAGAATTTTTTAGGTTTTTGTAAAGCATTTGCTTCTACACCACCTGATAATACCTTTCCGCTTGACGGCGCTACTGTATTATAAGCTCTTGCTAATCTTGTGATGGAATCAAGTAAAATACAGACATCATGTCCACATTCTACAAGTCTTTTTGCTTTTTCAATAACGATGTTTGCTACTCTTACATGATTGTCTGCTGGCTCATCAAATGTAGACGCGATAACTTCCGCTTTTACACTTCGCTTCATATCCGTAACCTCCTCAGGTCTTTCATCAATCAGTAACACAAGTAAGTATGCCTCAGGATGATTGGTTGCAATTGCATTAGCAACATCCTTTAATAAGAATGTCTTTCCTGTTTTTGGTTGTGCGACAATCAATCCTCTTTGTCCTTTACCAATTGGCGAGAATAAATCAATCATACGATTGCCAATATCCTTACCTAATGGATGACTAGTTAGTGTGAATTTCTCATCTGGAAATACAGGTTCCAGATATTTGAACGGAACTCTGTTTCTAATTTGTGAAGGCTCTAAACCGTTTATTTTAGACACTCGTAGAAGTGCAAAATATTTCTCACCGTCTTTCGGAGGTCTGATCGCACCTTGCACCGTATCACCTGTCTTTAATCCAAATAATTTAATTTGAGAAGGAGATACATAAATGTCATCAGGTGAAGTCAGATAGTTATAATCTGAAGATCTTAAGAATCCGAAGCCATCTGGCATCATTTCTAATATACCGGCACCTTCAATGATTCCATCTAGATCTATGTTGAATGAGCTTTTACGCTCATCCTTTCGCTGATTATGACGTTGATTTCTATTGTCATGTCTTGGATTGCGCTCATGTCTCTGATTTTCATGTCTCTCTTTGCCGTTTTGCGCTGGTTCCGGTTGTTTTTTTGGCTCTTCTTTTTTCGCTTCTTCCTTTACAGGCTTCTCTGGTTGTGAAGATTCTTCTGCAGCAGGTTCTGCTGGAGTTTCCTGTTTTGGAGTTTCTTGTACTTGTTCTTCTTGAGTCTCCTCTTCATCTTTTTCTACTCTGACTCTTTTCCGTTTAGATTTAGGTTTAGCTTTTTCTTCAGCTGCCTTAGCTGCTGGTTTAGCCTTTTTTGCAGAACCATTTGAAGATGGTTCATCTTTGCCGCCTAATGCCTGCTCATCTAAAATTTTATACACAAGTTCTTGTTTGCTGAGTCTTTTGTAGGATTTAAGACCAAGTTGTTCTGCTATGTCCCTGAGCTCGGGAACAAGCATATCATTTAATTGTAGGATATCGTACATGATAAGTGTTTAGGAAAGTATGTTGTATTGAGTTTAAAAATAAGTTAATCACGTTAAGCAGGGAAAAAACTTTCAGAAGTGAAAGCATTTGTTAGATGTGCTTTGGTGGTGCAAAATTAGAGTATTTTATTGAATATTAAAAACATATTTTTGCAAAAAAAAGTTAAATGCTCAAGACGCAATTTATAAGGGAAAATAAGGAAGAGGTACTTCGATCACTCAAAATTAGAAATTGGACACCAGAAAAGTGCTCAATTGTAGAAGAGGTAATTGCAGCAGATGATACTAGAAAACAAACACAAACTGCTCTGGATGAGCTGCTTTCAAAGATCAATTCGCATTCAAAGCAGATCGGAGAATTGTATAAATCAGGAAAACAAGATGAAGCGACAAAGATAAAAAATGAAGTTTCTGAGATCAAAGAACAAAGTCAAAAACTAGGCGATCAGCTTCAACAATCTGTGGTAAAGGTAGAGCAGTTACTATTGGAAATACCCAATGTAGCACACGCTTCTGTACCGGCTGGAAAAGGTGAGGAAGACAACGAGGTGTTTAAAGAATGCACAGATAATCTGGATAAACCAGAGGGGGTAAAACTTGCACATTGGGAACTTGCAGAGAAGTACGACATTTTGGATATGGCAGCTGGTGCAAAAATTGCAGGCTCAGGATTCCCAGTATTCAAAGGCAAAGGGGCAAAGCTCCAGCGTTCACTCATCGCTTATCTACTTGATCAAGTATCTGCTCAAGGTTATTTGGAGATTATGCCTCCATTATTGGTAAATGAAGAGACAGCAAGAGCGACAGGTCAGCTTCCCGACAAAGAGGGGCAAATGTATCATGCAACAGCAGATAATCTCTATTTGATACCAACAGCAGAGGTGCCAATAACCAATCTTTATCGTGATGTTATTGTTAAAAAAGAAGAACTGCCCATAAAATTAACTGGCCATACTCCATGTTTTAGAAGAGAGGCAGGTTCCTATGGAGCTGATGTCAAAGGATTGAATCGTGTACACCAATTTGACAAGGTAGAAATCGTACAAATTACCCATCCCGATGCATCTTATGATACCCTTAACATAATGGTGAAAATGGTTGCTGGATTATTGGAAAATCTGGAACTCCCATATAGGATTTTACGTTTATGTGGTGGGGACATTAGTTTCACTTCTGCCTTGACCTTTGATTTGGAAGTATATTCACTTGCTCAGCAAAGATGGCTCGAAGTTAGCTCAGTCTCTAATTTTGAAACGTACCAAACAAATCGACTAAAGTGTAGATTTAAGGACGAAAACGGAAAGATGAGATTGGCTCATTCACTTAATGGAAGTGCCTTAGGCCTTGCTAGAGTAATGGCAGCCATTCTTGAAAATAATCAAACCAGTGACGGCATACGGATTCCATCAGTCTTAATACCGTATACAGGCTTTGATATCATAAATTAAATCATTAACTGAAAAAATTATATTCATCATGATAGGAATGGGTTATATGGTAATCGTTGGAGTTGTGACACTAGTGGGCTGGTTAATCAGCAGTCGACTTAAGTCTAAATTCAAACGTTACAGCCAAATGAGAAATAGTAGTGGTAAATCTGGAGCAGAAATAGCTGTTGATATGCTGAATCACTACGGGATTCACGATGTTAAAGTAGTGCAAGGAAAGGGTTCTCTTACAGATCACTACAATCCAAAATCTAAAACAATTGCATTGTCACCAGAGGTTTACCAAGGTAGGCACGTAGCAGCTGCTGCTGTCTCTGCACACGAATGCGGTCATGCCGTACAACATGCAGAAGCATATTCTATGTTACAGACGCGTTCAGCTTTGGTTCCAGTTGTTCAATTCTCAACAAAGATTCAACAATTTCTCTTTTATGGGATGATGTTTGGAATGTTTGCTGGAGCTGGAGTATTTGGTAATATGCTCATGATGGCATTAGTTGCAACATTCGGTGCGACGGCATTATTTTCTCTGGTGACTTTGCCAGTTGAGTTTGATGCTAGCCGAAGAGCATTAAATTGGTTAGATGATACAGGTACAACTCATGGTGCAGAATACGACGGTGCTAAGGATGCATTGTGGTGGGCAGCCATGACTTATGTAGCTTCAGCTTTAGGAGCATTAGTAATGTTCTTATACTTCTTGATGAGAATGTTAGCTTCTCAAGAGTAGAAAAACAATACAGAAATAGTAAATTAGGGCTTTACATTATGTGTGAAGCTCTAATTTTATTTAAATAAACAAAGCAACATGGAAATTACCGTTGACAACTTATCTTCTGCTGGAAAAGAAACAATGCAAAAATCAGTAGACCACCTTCAGGTCGAGTTAATGAAAATACGGGCTGGCAAAGCTAATCCAGGTATGCTGAGTGGAATCAAAGTAGATTACTATGGCACACCAACTCCATTAGCACAGGTGGCAAACGTCAGTACGCCTGATTCTAAAACCATTGCCATTCAACCTTGGGAGAAAAACCTTCTTGGTGATATAGAACAAGCAATTTTTGCAGCAAATCTGGGACTAACTCCGATGAATGACGGTGAATTTGTACGTATTGTCATTCCTCCATTGACGGAAGAACGCAGAAAGGATTTAGTCAAACAATCTAAAACAGCGGTTGAGGATTCTAAGATTGGCATAAGAAATACCAGACAAAAACTGATGGACACCATCAAAAAAGCTGTAAAGGAAGGCTACCCAGAAGATGCAGGTAAGAAAAGAGAAGCTGAAGTTGATGGAATGGTTAAAGCATTTACAACTCAGATTGAGCAAATATTTGCCGCTAAGGAAAAAGACATTCTAACTGTATAAGACTATTCGGAAAGAATTGGTTTGTCTGCCAAGCTGATTAATCGAAGTTCTTTACCATCAAAACTGGCATAGGAATCAAAAGAAAGCCAGTCACCCAAATTGATGTATTCTATTCCCTGTTTATTAATAGCAAGTCTAAGCAGTAAATGTCTATGACCCATTATGTAATAGTCCAATTCATTTGCGATTGAATGTTCCTGACAAAATCGAACTAGTCTGTCAGTATGAACATCAAATTCTTTAATTGAATGTGTGTTTCTACTCAGATTACTGAAGAATTTCATAATCCCGATTCCAACAGTAAAAGGCAAAAGCCTAAATAACATTGTAGATATAGGATGGGTAAATACGCCTTTTAAAAGCTTGTAGCCAATATCTCCACTACCAAGCCCATCACCATGAGCTAGAAAGAAGCGACTGCCAAGAATTGTCTTCTGTACAGGCTGACGAATGACTTGAATATTGAAATTTTCAATAAAGAAAGAACTAAGCCATAGATCATGATTTCCACAGAATAAATAAATTGGTATTTGTTTTTGAGCGTATTTTTCGAATGCAGCAAATAGTAATGGGTGTTCAGGATGAGAACCATTGCGAAATTCAAACCAGTAGTCAAAGATATCGCCCAATAAATAGAGCTCTGAAGCATCTTGAAGCATTTGCTCCAATAAATTTACCAAGCGTTGCTCCCGTTGACTTGAGCTGTCATGCGTTAAATCAAAACCAAGGTGCACGTCTGAAAGAAAATATACCATTGATTGTTAAACAGTTTGAACTAAATTCTCCTTAATGATTTCACCCATAGGTTTATGTTGAATTTTTGATTTTACCCAAGCTGGGAAGTTCAAGTATAAGAAAGGTCGAATTTCAAATGGATCATCCTTTAATTCCAATAGTTTCATCTTTAATAGTAAAAGCTCTTCTTGGTGTTCGTTGACAGGCAATTTGATTACTTTTTTAAAAAATAGCAAGACACTTTCCTGTACATTGTTTTTCTCTTGGTAATTATCATAAAATTGCTTTACTCTTTTATATACGTATTCGAGTATGTCATAATTCTCCAAATCATAATGCGCCATTAAAAACAACAAGCGACTATATCCTTGAATATCGGCACGTAGGTTTTCTATATGTTGGTTGGTAATTTTATTCAAATACTGAATGGTCATATCTGGTTGGTTATTCCCAAAATACATCCAGGCAATTTTAAAGTAGAAAACCAAAATTCGATGATCATCAAGTTTGGCTTTGTATCGATTGATTCGTTTAATCGTTCGTGGCAAAACATTGACACCCTCCTTGAAATTTCCCGTTAGAAAGTATTTATTAAGGCGTCCATGATGAACGTACATAAATGAAATGATCTTTGAGTTAGCGTTAAATCGATGATAATTGGCTTTTCTAAAGTGTTCGATTTCTTCTAAATATTTCTGAAAATTATGGAGATCATTGATGTTGTAGGTAGAAGTAAGTATATAGTGAAACCCTCGCATATACAGATCTGGATCGCGATCGACACCTTGCGGAAATTCTTTGCAAGCATTTACCCATTTGATTGCTGATTGAAAACATTGCTTAAAGTCCAGTTGGATGTAATACAACCAAACATAAGATTGATGTAAATATGATTTTGATATAAATCCCAATGATTCTTCCTCAAATTCTGGTAAATGTTCATCAAAATAATCCTGTACTTTTTGAAACCCTTGCTGATCTTTGACATGTCCATATTTGATATACTCACCATGAATCATCAATCGCAGGTTTGACAATTTGATCATGACTGACAACTGATCAATGTTTTGATCGGCAAGTGCAGTTAATTCGTTGTTGGCAAATGCTCCCGTTCTTGTAATATGGCGTGCCTCAATTAGCTTCCTGAATTCTATAAGTGTCAGTAGCATAATGTCATAATCATTTTTCCGGGCCAGATCCTGTGCTTTTTTCACAATTTTCAAACTCTGTAGATATAAGCCTTTTCCATAAAGAATCTTGGCATAATCGTAATACTCACGCACCTGTATGGATGAATTTTTTTTGATGTGAATCATCCTAAGACTGGTCATGATCTGTGTGTACAAATGGCGTTTGAGGTTGGAGAGCTGGCTTTTCTTTATGTCATCTAGCCCTGATAAAATGATGTCGTCATTTAGTATTTTCTGTTTGTCAATGAACTCGAATAATTGGATAAACTTTAGCGTATCGGAACTTTGGATTCGCTTGGCGTAGATAGTGAAATTGCGTTTTTCTGATTTTGTGAGTGACTTAATGAGCTTAATAAGCTGGCCAGTTTGACTGATAGGCATAACAAAATTAATAATATAAAATATTGATAATCATCTTTTTATAAAGATACATTTTAGATTTTGAATAACAATATTCAATGTTTTAGATTCTCTTGCATACTGAAGAGAAAGTTAACATTGCAGTCAAGATTTAACACAAAGATTTAAACCATGAAGAAAATTGAAGCAATCATCAGGACATCCAAACTAGAAGATGTTACTGAAGGTTTAGAATCAATAGGTATTCGTTTTTTCACTTTTTCTGACGTAAAAGGACATGGCAATGAAAAGCCTTCTGAAATTACGTATAGGGGAGTGCCTTATGATTCTGGATATATTCCCAGAACAAAATTAGAACTCGTTGTCGAAGACGATAAACACAAACAGGTGATTTCGGTAATCTCCGAAAATGCCAGATCTGGAAAAATTGGCGATGGAAAAATAATAGTGACCAATGTAGAAGGCTTTTACAGAGTCCGTACAGGTGAAGAAGGACAGGACGCTTTATAAATCACTCATTAAACAAAGAAATAGAAAACATGCAAAATAATACAATAACTGATGCACTCGCAGTCGCCAGTAAAGCTCAAGAAGCTGCAGAATTTGCTCAGTTTACAGTCAATAATTTGTGGATACTTGTAGCTGCGGCATTTGTATTCCTCATGCACTTAGGATTTGCTACACTAGAAGCAGGGTTTGTACAGAAAAAAAATGTAGTAAACATCCTTTTTAAGAATTCAATGATCATCGCCATAGGATTACTTACCTATTGCCTAGTTGGTTTTGATCTCATGTACCCGGGAGACTTCAATGGGTATTTTAGTTTTGGTGCATTTTTGAGTCCTGGACTTGAACCCACAGCTGAAGGTATGACTGCAGCATATGCAGATTATACGTATTACTCGGATTTTATTTTCCAGGCGATGTTTGCTGCAACAGGTGCAACAATTGTATCAGGAGCAGTTGCCGAAAGAATTAAACTTGTTCCATTCTTAATTTTCGCAACGATATTTGTGATGATCTCCTATCCGATTACCGGTGCTTGGAAATGGGGTGGTGGATGGTTAGATGAAATGGGTTTTTATGACTTTGCTGGATCTACACTAGTCCATTCAGTTGGTGGATGGGCCGCTTTGGCAGGAATAATATTGTTAGGCCCTAGAGCAGGTAAATATACTGCAAAAGGAATCAGACCAATTCAAGGTCATAGCATGCCTTTGGCTGCAATAGGGGTATTTTTACTCTTCTTTGGTTGGTTTGGATTTAATGGTGGTTCTGTCTTAAGTGCAGATCCAGCCTTGACCTCTCTGGTATTTACAACAACAGCAATCGCAGCAGCAGCTGGAGTAATTGGTGCATTTTTCACCAGTTTCTTTATGTTTAAAAATTATGATCTGTCTATGGTTCTTAATGGAATTCTAGGTGGTTTGGTTGGGATAACTGCTGGTGCAGATATCATGTCTGTCACTGATTCTGTAATCATTGGCTTTATTGCAGGTATAATCATTCCGATATCAGTAACAATGTTTGATCGACTGAAATTAGATGACCCTGTAGGAGCAACTTCAGTACACCTTATATGTGGTATATGGGGAACCTTAGCTGTTGCATTGTTTGGAGATTGCGGTGATGGATGTGGCTCATTTGGAGCTCAGATCACTGGAGTTCTAGCAATTGGAGCATTCACCTTTATCTTTGCCTTCATTCTCTTTTTTATATTAAAAGTGACATCTGGCATTAGAGTAAGCGATGATGAACAAGAGAAAGGATTGGATATTGAGGAACACGAAATGACTGCTTACGCGTAAAAAATAAACACACATTATTGGAATAAAAAACAGCTCTTCAAATTAATTAAAATTGGAGAGCTGTTATTAAAGCCTTTGAAATTTGAATCTCAAAGGGACTGGTTTTTTCATGTAACTGAAAGACAAGATAGTCAGATTTTGAGATTCTGCATTAAAAAATTGAAAAACTCAAATTAAAATACTTTAAATGAAAGCTTTTTATACTTATCTATTAGCTGTTGGTTGCTTACTTTTTTTAGTTGGTCCAATTACAGCACAGGAAGAAGAAATGATGGTTAAAACGGTTATAGAAACTGAAGAACCTGCCTTTTCACTTTCTGGCTCAGTTGATACATATTTTCGAACAAATTTAGGTGGAGATAATGACGCTGCACCAAACACTTCATTTGCAAATAGACCTGGTTTCGCGCTTGGATTTGTGAATCTAATTGCTGGTTATGAAGGAGATAAAGTAGGATTTACTGGAGACCTTGTTTTTGGACCTAGAGGTGAAGATGCTGTTTTTGCTTCTCCATTTAACGCAGAAGGTAGAGGTAGTTCGCAAATTGTGAACCAATTGTTTGCCTATTGGAATGTGTCAGATAATGTGACATTAACCTTAGGAAATTTCAATACATTCCTTGGATATGAGGTTATCTCTCCAACAGCAAATTTCAACTACAGTACGAGTTACATGTTTAGCTGGGGTCCTTTTTCTCATACAGGTTTAAAAGCAGACTTCTCTTTCGATGGAGGATTTAGTGCTATGGTGGGTGTATTTAACCCAACAGATATAACAGAATTTAATTTGACAAATGACTACGTGTTTGGCGCTCAGTTAGGATACGATTTTGGAAACGGTGGAGCTTGGTTGAATTTCATTTTTGATGGGGCAAATGATTTTACCCAGATTGATTTGACCGCAGGATGGGATATTACTGAAACGCTTTATTTTGGAGTAAATGCGACAACAGCTTCTGATGCATTTGCAGGTGCTGCTGCATATTTACAGTTGGCAACATCAGATAGTTTTAAAATTGGTGGACGGGTAGAGTATTTCAATGATGATACAGGAGGCATTCTTGGTATCGACCCTGATATAGGAGGTGGGAATGTATTGGATTTCACAATCTCAGGTAACTACAGTATTGCAAATTTAACACTCATTCCAGAATTCAGAATTGACATTGTTTCAGAAGATGTTTTTCCTGATGATACTGATTTAGGTAGTTCACTATCTTCATTTGTTCTCGCAGCAGTATATGGATTTTAAGCAGCTTTAATAATGCTTTAATCCAGAAGAATTATAGTTAGTTAGTTAGAAAGTAAAGAGCCAAGTAGATATACTTGGCTCTTTCATTTTTTACTTACTCCCTGTATTTTTAGGCTACTGGAATTCTAAGTATTTGCCCAGGATAGATCTTATCCGGATGGTCAAGCATAGGTTTGTTGGCTTCAAAAATTGCTGGATATTTCATTGGATCACCATAAACTTCCTTTGCAATTTTAGATAAGGTGTCTCCGCTTTTTACTTCATGAAAAGTAGATTCAGGCTCTGGATTTGAAACTGAAATATTATCTGCAACACTTGCAATACCTTCCACATTACCTAAAGCTAAAATTACCTTCTCTCTATTGGCATTTGTATCTGTAGCTCCGGAAACAATTACTTGTTCTGCTAATTCGATGTTAAGACCGCTAACTGGGATTCCCAATCTATTGACTTCGGCCTTTAATGCATCAATTTTTGTTAATTCTACTGGAGCTTCTTCTTCTTTTTTCTTGCCAAATAATTTTTGACCTGCTCCCTTAATAAATGAAAATAAACCCATAATGTAAGTTCAATGTTTTTGTTATGAAATCAATTGCTGTATAATTTAGAGCAATTATACAACATGAATAATCAAATAACCGGGGCTAAAGTTCCACTCAATGCAAATTCAATAAGTTTCAAGCTTGGATGGCTTTTTGCTTAATAGTTTATCAATGAAAATACCAATTCATAAAATAGAAATCATCCCAATAGAAATTATGTTGAATAGCCCATTCAATATTTCAGTAGGTTCTATTTCAAAAGCTCAAAATACGGTGGTCATTATATATACTGAAGATGGGCAATTTGGCACTGGTGAATGTGGTAGATTGAGAAGTATTCGAGCAGAAACACCTGAAAGTGTTGTCGCAATAGCCAACTACTTGGCACCTTTTCTCATTGGTCAGGATGCAGCCAATATAAGAGCATGCATCGATGTATTAGACACAGCATTCATTGGACATAGCTCGATTAAATGTGCATTTGATATGGCACTACATGATCTTCTCTGCAAATTAAAAGGCTTGTCACTGTCCAGCTATCTAGGTGGCTCAGTCAAAGAGAAGAGAATCTTTACGGATATGACAATTGGTCTGGGATCAGTGGACCAGATGGTTGCGGAGGCTGTAAATTATACGGAGAAGGGCTTTCAAACACTAAAGCTTAAATTAGGAGAGGCGCCTAATGATCTTGAAAGAGTAAGAGAAATAAGAAAGATAGTTGGTCCAGACATTTCCTTGAGACTCGATGCTAACCAAGGCTGGACACTTGATTCTGCTAAACAACTTCTGCGTCAGCTGGAATCTTATGACATTCAATACTGTGAAGCGCCAATTGATGCAACTAATTTATCAGGACTCAAACAAATTACCTCAGATAGTCCAATTCCAATTATGGCCGATGAATCTATTTTTGATCATAAAGATGCCTATCAGCTATTAAGCCAACAAATAGTAGATGCCATCAATATAAAATTGACAAAATCTGGTGGAATTCATCATGCTATGAAAATTGCATCTATTGCTGAGTCAGCTGGAATTGTATGTCAAGTTGGTTGTTTTGCAGAGACCAGATTAGGGATATCAGCTTTGGCAGCTTTTGCTTCAGTTTGGAAATGCATTCAATATTTTGATATGGATTCTCCACTCATGCATACGATGAATCCTGTAAAAGGAGGCATAGCATACTCAGATGAATGGGAAGTTTTGTGTCAAAACGAAATTGGTCACGGGGCAAGTTTTGATGAATCTTTTTTAGATCAATTTCCGAAACAACTATTTCAATAGTTATTTCAATTCAATCTTTTATCATTTTGGTGTAATCAAATGCTTTGATTATAAAAAGAAAAGGTAAGTAAATATACCAGGCTAAGAAGTTGGGCTGTTTAATTCTATTTTCATGACTCCAGAGGAGTCAAATAATATTAGCCCAGCATGATAATGCTGGGTAAAATGGAATGGCAGGACTGATTTGGCGGTATTTTTGACTCAAAGCCCAATGAAAATTCATATGCTGAGTTTGTCGAAGGCAAATTTACAAACA
>CAYNMW010000088.1:0-19205 GCA_964398295.1 uncultured Saprospiraceae bacterium
AGAGCACTTCCATGGTAAGGAAGGGGTCGGGGGTTCAATTCCCTTCATTGGCTCCAAATTTCTTCAAAGGAAGGAATTGAAAGTAAAGAGATTAAAGATCGACCCCGACCAGGGTCGGGCCTGCCTGCCGGCAGGCAGGGGTTCAATTCCCTTCATTGGCTCACTTTCATTGAAGAATGAAAGTATGGAAAGATAAAGAGGGTTTATTTCTGAAAAACATTCAGATTACCCATATTATACTATAGCGTTTTCAAAGGAAAACATTATTCAAAGGTCTCTTACTTTAAGAATGGAGATTTTTTAAGCTTGAAAATACATTCGAACTAAAATTTATTTAACGATTTAAAATTTTTATAAATGGCCAAGGAAACGTTTCAACGTAACAAACCGCACGTAAACATTGGTACTATAGGTCACGTAGATCACGGAAAAACGACATTGACTGCTGCTATTACTAGTGTACTAGCTGATGCAGGCTTATCTGAAAAGAAAGCTTATGATGACATTGATGGTGCCCCTGAAGAAAAAGAAAGAGGTATTACCATTAACACGGCTCACGTAGAGTACGAAACTGAAAACCGTCACTACGCCCACGTTGATTGTCCTGGTCACGCCGATTACGTTAAAAACATGGTTACAGGTGCCGCTCAGATGGATGGTGCAATACTTGTTGTTGCTGCTACTGATGGTCCTATGCCTCAAACAAGAGAACACATCTTACTTTGCCGCCAGGTTGGTGTTCCAAAGATTGTTGTTTTCATGAATAAAGTAGACCTCGTGGATGATGAGGAAATGCTTGAACTAGTTGAAATGGAAGTTAGAGAACTTCTTCAACAATATGAATTCAATGGTGATGATGCAAGTATCATTCAAGGTTCAGCTTTAAAAGCTCTTGAGGGAGACGATGGTGCAAAAGCTAAAATCATGGAACTAATGGCTGCTGTTGATGCAGACATTCCAGAGCCAGTAAGAGATGTAGATAAAGATTTCTTAATGCCTATTGAAGATGTATTCTCAATTACAGGTAGAGGAACAGTTGCTACAGGTAGAATCGAAAGAGGAGTAATCAATACTGCTGATCCAGTTGAGATCGTTGGTATGCAAGCTCCAGGTGAAAAGCCTTTAACTTCAGTTGTGACAGGAGTTGAAATGTTTAGAAAAATATTAGAAAGAGGAGAAGCTGGTGATAACGCAGGTATCTTATTAAGAGGTATTGAGAAAACTGATATCAAAAGAGGTATGGTTATCGTAAAGCCTGGTTCTGTTACGCCTCACTCTCATTTCAAATGTGAAACATATGTACTTGGAAAAGATGAAGGTGGAAGACACACACCATTCTTTAATGGATACAGACCTCAGTTCTACTTTAGAACGACAGATGTAACTGGAGATGTGAAGCTTGCTGATGGAGTAGAGATGGTAATGCCTGGTGATAACGTAACTCTAGAAGTTAAATTGATCAATCCTATTGCAATGGAAAAAGGATTGCGATTTGCGATCAGAGAAGGTGGTAGAACGGTTGGAGCAGGTCAGGTGACAGAAATAATTGAATAAAGTTTCAATTTATACATGACGTAAAGTATCAAAATTACTGTTCGTCGGTATAGAATATAACGTTTGAGAATTAAGCACCTCTATAATGGGGTGCTTAATTTGTCTTAAGCAATTTCATTTTAGCATGGTTTTTTTATATAAAATGACAGTTAAAATGGATGCAAACAGGGGAGTAGCTCAATTGGCAGAGCGGTGGTCTCCAAAACCATAGGTTGCGGGTTCGATTCCTGTCTCCCCTGCAATTTGAAACGTGAGAGTTGAAATTGGTGAGATGGGTTGCGGGCCCCGAAAACCCAGCAATGTTGAAATGCTGGAAGATTGGAAGAGGTTTGTTTAAATTAAAATTATGGAAAGTATAGTTCTGTATATCAAAGAAAGTTATAACGAATTGGTGCACAAAGTGACGTGGCCAACTTGGCCTAACCTTTTGAGTAGCTCCTATCTTGTTATCATTGCTTCAGTTATGATTGCTTTGACCATTTTTCTCATGGATGGTGTGTTTAAGCAATTACTGACAACCATTTACAATCTGTAAAATGAGTGAAACAGAAACAATAACGAAATGGTACTGTCTGAGAGTAATCAGTGGTAAGGAAAGGAAGATCAAAGAAAGGATAGAATTAGAAATTCAAAGGAACAAGTGGGATGATGTTGTTAAGCAGATTTTGGTTCCATCGGAGAAAGTATATAAGATCCGGAATGGGAAAAAAGTGATCCTTGACAAAAATATGATGCCGGGATATATTCTGGTTGAAGCAATGCCTGATCGATTTTCATCAGAAATTGTGCAGGGAATCGCAGGTATGACAAATGTGATTCACTTCTTGGGTAAAACCAAGCCAATACCAATGCAACCTTCTGAAGCGAACAGGATGCTAGGTAAAGTTGATGAATCTCAGGATGTAGGGGAAGCGTTGATAGAGCCATACATCCTTGGAGAAACAGTCAAAATAATAGATGGTCCATTCAAAGATTTTGTTGGTGACATCAAAGAAGTAAATGAGGAAAAGAAAAAGCTAAAAGTAATCGTAAAAATATTTGGAAGAGGAACAGAAGTGGAGTTGAATTTCATGCAAGTAGAAAAACAGTAAGAAACTATGGCAAAGGAAATAGATGGCTTTATAAAATTGCAAGTGAGAGGTGGTCAGGCAAACCCTGCACCTCCAGTTGGCCCTGCATTAGGTGCAAAAGGTGTTAACATCATGGAGTTTTGCAAAAGATTTAATGCGAAAACTCAAGACAAACAAGGACAAGTAATCCCTGTTGTGATTACAGTCTTCAAGGACAAGTCCTTTGACTTTATCATCAAAACACCACCTGCGGCAGTTCAATTATTAGAAGCTGCTAAACTTAAAAAAGGATCTCCAGAATCCAACAGACAAAAAGTTGGATCAGTTACTTGGGATCAGGTAAAAACTATTGCAGAAAGTAAAATGGTTGATTTGAACGCATTTACTGTCGAATCAGCAATGAAAATGGTTGCAGGAACTGCAAGAAGTATGGGTGTTACCATAAGTGGTACGGCACCTTGGCCTACGGCAGAAGAAGAGACTGCGTAGTAAAGCAAATTTGAAAACTTAATAACGGAGGGAGCCGAAAGGCGTTATTACCTCAAAAATTTTAAATAATGGCAAAACTTTCAAAAAAGAGAAGGGAAGTCAATGAAAAAGTCGACCCAACTAAATTGTACGATCTGAAAGAAGCTATGGCAGTTGTCAAAGAAGTCAATATGGCTAAATTTGATGCCTCAGTAGATGTACACATCAATCTAGGCGTTGATCCTAGAAAAGCAGATCAAGCGATCAGAGGAACAGTCACATTACCAAACGGTACAGGTAAATCTAAAACAGTTCTCGTCCTTTGCACACCTGATAAAGAATCAGAAGCAAATGAGGCAGGTGCTGACCATGTGGGACTGGATGAGTTTATTCAGAAAATTCAGAATGGTTGGACTGATGTCGATGTCATCATAGCTAGTCCAAATGTAATGGCTCAAGTTGGTAAAGTAGGTAGAATTCTCGGTCCAAGAGGGCTAATGCCAAATCCAAAAACAGGAACAGTAACTCCAAATATTGGAGCAGCTGTAAAAGATGTCAAAGGCGGTAAAATTGCCTTCCGAGTTGATAAATTTGGAATCATACATTCATCTATAGGAAGAGTGTCATTCACTGCAGAAAAATTAGCAGAAAATGCACAAGAATTATTAAGTACCATTAATAAGATGAAACCTTCTTCAGCAAAAGGTGCATACATGAAAAGTGTTACGGCAGCAACGACTATGAGTCCTGGTGTTAAAATAGATCCTAAATCAATTGCTTAAACAGAATAGCCATGAATAAAACACAGAAAACAGCGGCTATCGCCGAATTGAAAGATAAATTCGAAAACAATAAATTTTTCTACGTAACTGATTCATCTACATTAACTGTAGAAGAAGTTAACGATCTCAGAAGAAAGTGTTTTGAGAGCAACGTAGAAATGCAAGTGGTGAAAAACACACTAGCGATAAAGGCTTTAGAATCAGCTAATGACTCTGCTTCATATGCAGATTTAATGGATGCATTCAAAGGCCCTACTACGATCTTATTCTCAGAAAGTGCCAACGTACCTGCGAAAATCATACATGAATTTCGCAAGACTCATGAACGCCCAGTCTTAAAGGCTGCATTTATCGAAAGCGATATATTCAAAGGCGATGATCAATTGGATACGTTAAAGGCATTGAAGTCGAAGGAAGATTTGATCGGAGAAGTTGTCTTGTTACTTCAATCTCCAATCAAAAATGTTCTTGGTTCTTTACAATCAGGTGGCAACACGATTTCTGGTTTGTTAAAAGCACTTGAGCAGAGAGGATAGGTCGTCAATTATTTTGGCTTCCAAGACCAACATATTTATATATTAATTTAAGTAAACTAAAAACATTTAAAACCATTTAAAATGGCAGATTTAAAAGCATTAGCAGATCAGTTAGTCGGACTAACAGTTAAAGAAGTTAGCGAGTTAGCTGATATACTAAAAGACGAGCATGGTATCGAACCAGCTGCTGCGGCAGTAGCGGTTGCAGGTCCTGCTGGAGGAGGAGGCGACGCAGGTGGTGGAGCTGAACAAACAGAATTCGATGTTATATTGAATTCAGCTGGATCAGCAAAATTAGCAGTCGTTAAAGAGGTGAAAAATCTATTGGGAGTAGGCCTTAAAGAGGCTAAAGAACTAGTAGATGGAGCACCTGGTCCAATCAAACAAGGTGTACCGAAAGCGGACGCTGAATCAATGAAGAGTGCTTTAGAAGCAGCTGGAGCGGATGTAGAATTGAAATAATTCTTAATCCATATCCAACTTTAATTGATTGAGTACCGTTTAGTATATAAATATGATCAAAGGCTTAACCAGTATGCTGGTTAGGCCTATGGTCGTTTTTGGTAGACAATAAGAATTGAATCTAATTTTCAGTAAGTATTATAACTTAAAAATCACGAATGGCAGCTACTAAATCAGCTACTCCGGAAAGAGTAAATTTTGGTAAAATTAAACTACCATCCCAATACCCGGATTTATTAGAAATTCAACTGAAGTCATTCAAGGAGTTTTTCCAGCTGGAAACAACTCCTGAAAACAGAAATGCTGAGGGTCTCTTCCGTGTTTTTCAGGAAAATTTCCCGATCACAGATGCAAGAAACATTTTTGTCCTTGAATTCCTAGATTACTTTATCGATCCGCCAAGATATAGCATACCAGAATGTATGCAACGGGGATTGACCTATAGTGTTCCACTAAAAGCAAAATTGCGCTTGTCATGTAATGATGAAGAACACGTAGATTTTCAAACCATTGTCCAGGATGTATTCCTTGGCAACATTCCTTACATGACACCAAAAGGTACCTTTGTAATCAATGGTGCAGAACGTGTCATTGTCTCTCAACTACATAGATCGCCGGGTGTTTTCTTCAGTCAAAGTTATCACCCTAATGGGTCTAAGCTTTATTCCGCTAGAGTTATTCCGTTTAAAGGAGCTTGGATGGAATTTGCGACTGATATCAATACTGTCATGTATGCTTACATCGATCGAAAAAAGAAATTTCCGGTTACAACATTGCTTAGAGCAATCGGTTATGATTCAGATAGAGAAATCCTCAATCTGTTCGAATTAGCAGATGAAGTAAAAGCAGACAAAAAGACACTCAAAAAAGCAATTGACAGAAAGTTAGCCGCAAGGGTCTTACGTAAGTGGACAGAGGATTTTGTGGATGAGGATACTGGGGAAGTTGTGACAATTGAACGGAACGAAATCATCCTGGAAAGAGATGTTGTTCTTGATGCAGAGAATATTCAACTAATCCTTGATGCAGAGGCACCTACTGTCATTTTGCAGAAAGATGACGTAGAAGAAGATTACAGTATTATTTATAATACACTTCAAAAAGATCCAACGAGTTCGGAGATTGAAGCTGTACAGCATATATATAGACAATTAAGAGGAACAGATCCACCGGATGAAGAAACTGCACGTGGTATCATCGACAAATTATTTTTCTCTGACAAGAGATATAATCTTGGTGAAGTTGGACGATATAAAATCAATAGAAAATTAGGTGTCAATGTTGACAAAGAACTATTGGTTTTAACAAAAGATGACATCATTGAAATCGTGAAGTACTTGGTTAGCTTGATTAACCAGAAGGCGGAGCTTGATGATATTGATCATTTGAGTAACAGACGTGTCAGAACAGTAGGTGAACAATTATATGCTCAATTTGGTGTGGGTTTAGCTAGAATGGCTAGAACTATCCGAGAGCGAATGAATGTTCGTGATAATGAAGTCTTTACACCAATTGATTTGATCAACGCAAGAACTTTATCTTCTGTGATCAATTCATTCTTTGGAACTTCCCAATTGTCACAATTCTTAGATCAAACAAATCCTCTATCGGAGATTACACACAAAAGAAGAATCTCAGCTTTAGGGCCAGGAGGTTTATCAAGAGAAAGAGCTGGTTTTGAGGTGCGTGATGTACACTATTCTCACTACGGTAGATTATGTACGATTGAGACACCAGAGGGTCCAAATATTGGATTAATATCAACACTTTGCGTACACGCAAAAGTGAATAAGATGGGTTTTCTTGAAACGCCATATAGAAAAGTAGCGAAGGGAGTTGTTGATATTAAAAACCAAGCACAATACTTATCTGCAGAAGGTGAGGATTTCAAAAAAATTGCACAAGCAAACGCACCGTTAAATGATAAAGGAAACTTTGTTAGTGAGCGGATTAAATGTCGTGAGCACGGTGACTTCCCTGTACTCGCGCCAAAGGATATCGAATATATGGATGTTGCTCCTAATCAGATTGTTGGAGTATCAGCATCATTAATTCCATTTTTGGAGAATGATGATGCCAATCGGGCATTGATGGGATCTAACATGCAACGTCAGGCAGTACCATTGGTAAGACCTGATTCCCCAATTGTTGGTACCGGTCTTGAAGCCAAAGTAGCGCAGGATTCAAGGATGTTGATCAATGCAGAAGGCAATGGTGTAGTTGAATATGTCGATGCAAATGAGATTGTCATTAAATACGACATGTCTGAAGAAGAGCAATTGGTTTCATTCGAAAATAATATCAAATCATACAGCTTGATCAAGTTCAGAAGAACGAATCAAGGTACATGTATCAACTTGAAGCCTATTGTCAAAAAGGGTGATAGAGTGAAACGAGGTAGTTTATTGTGTGATGGTTATGCAACTCAAAAAGGTGAACTTGCTCTTGGGCAAAACCTTAAGGTAGCATTTATGCCTTGGAAGGGATATAACTTTGAAGATGCGATTGTGCTTTCAGAAAGAGTTGTCCGTCAAGATGTCTTTACTTCTCTTCACATTGAGAGTTTTGAGATTGATGTTCGTGATACGAAATTAGGTGAAGAAGAATTGACCAATGATATTCCAAACGTAAGTGAAGAAGCGACAAAAGATCTAGATGAAAATGGTATCATCAGAGTAGGAGCATGGATTTCAGAAGGTAATATTCTGATCGGAAAGATCACACCAAAAGGAGAATCCGATCCAACACCAGAAGAGAAATTGTTGAGAGCGATATTTGGTGATAAAGCAGGTGATGTGAAAGATGCATCTTTAAAAGCTCCTCCATCAACAAAAGGAGTTATCATTAACAAGCAATTGTTCGCAAGAGCGAAGAAAGATAAATTCCAGAAAGTCCAGGAAAAAGAAATCCTGACCAAATTGGAAGATAGACACGAGGTGACACTTAATGAAATGAAGACTGTCCTTGTCGATAAGTTGATGGTTCTATTGAAAGGCAAAACCTCACAAGGTGTTAACAGTATTTACAATGAAGAGCTAGTTACAAAAGGTACTCGTTTTTCAAATAAAGTATTGAAGACATTAAACTATCAGCAAGTCGATTACTCCAATTGGACTGATGACAAGAAGACAAATAGTTTGATAGCAACACTTCTGCACAATTACTCCATCAAAGTAAATGAAGAAGTCGGTAAGTATAAGCGTGAGAAATTCAATATCAGTATTGGTGATGAGTTGCCAGCAGGTGTATTGAAGTTGGCTAAGGTATACTTAGCTAAAAAGCGTAAACTGAAAGTGGGAGATAAGCTTGCAGGAAGACATGGTAACAAAGGAATCGTGTCAAGAATTGTAAGATTGGAAGACATGCCATTTCTTGAAGATGGTACTCCAGTAGATATTGTATTGAACCCTCTTGGTGTACCATCACGGATGAACTTGGGTCAGATTTTCGAAACAGTACTTGGTTGGGCTGGAGAGAAAATGGGTAAAAAGTTTGCGACTCCTATTTTCGATGGCGCCAGAATGGATGAAATTGAAGACTATATCCAACAATGTAATCTCCCAAGTTTGGGCCAAGCATTTTTACATGACGGTGAGACTGGAGATAGATTCCATCAGGAAGCGACAGTTGGTGTTATCTACATGTTGAAATTATCTCACATGGTTGATGATAAGATGCACGCAAGATCTATCGGACCTTACTCATTGATTACACAACAACCACTTGGTGGTAAAGCACAATTTGGTGGTCAGCGTTTTGGTGAGATGGAAGTATGGGCTTTGGAGGCATTTGGAGCATCCAATATTTTAAGAGAGTTATTGACAATCAAATCTGATGATATTATAGGTAGAGCAAAAGCTTATGAAGCAATTGTGAAAGGTGACAATCTACCAGAACCAAATATTCCTGAATCATTCAATGTATTGGTTCACGAATTGAGAGGACTTGCACTAGATGTAAAGTTTGACTAATCCTTTTATTAACCTTTTTTGAATAAAAGAAAGTATGCCATTTAAAAAGAATCATGCAGCTAAAGCTAATTCAAGTTTTAACTCAATTACTATAAAATTATGCTCTCCAGATGATATTCTGGAGCGTTCTTACGGTGAAGTCCTTAAGCCTGAAACAATTAATTATCGTTCATACAAACCTGAACGTGATGGTTTGTTTTGTGAAAGAATTTTTGGTCCGGTAAAGGATTACGAATGCTATTGCGGTAAGTATAAGCGTATTCGATATAAAGGAATTGTATGTGACAGATGTGGTGTTGAAGTAACGGAGAAGAAAGTAAGAAGAGAACGAATGGGCCACATCAAGTTAGTTGTCCCAGTTGTCCACATTTGGTTCTTCAAGTCATTACCAAATAAGATTGGATACCTCCTTGGCTTGTCTTCCAAAAAACTGGAGACAATCATTTATTACGAACGATACGTCGTTATTCAGCCAGGAGTGAAGGAAGAGGAAATGAATAAGCTAGACTTGTTGACTGAGGAAGAATACTTTGAGGTACTTGATACACTTCCTGAAGGAAATCAAATGCTGGAAGATTCTGATCCACAAAAATTTGTTGCAAAAATGGGAGCTGAGGCTGTCAGCGATTTGCTCGATTTATTGCAATTAACGGAATTGTCTGCAGCACTTCGACATCAAGCGGCAACAGAGACGTCACAACAACGTAAATCAGAAGCACTCAAAAGATTAAGAGTCGTTGAAGCATTCAGAGATGGCCAGACTAGGGTTATTAATGAACCAAAGTGGGCGGTGATTCAATACTTGCCAGTCATTCCACCTGAATTAAGACCTTTGGTTCCTCTTGATGGTGGTCGATTCGCAAGTTCAGATTTGAATGATTTGTACAGACGTGTGATCATCAGAAACAATCGATTGAAAAGACTTTTAGAAATCAAAGCTCCTGAAGTCATTCTTAGAAATGAAAAAAGAATGTTGCAAGAGGCTGTTGATTCTCTATTCGATAACTCCAGAAAATCTAATGCAGTAAAAGCAGAAGGTGGTCGTTCATTGAAGTCATTAAGTGATATTTTAAAAGGTAAGCAAGGTAGATTCAGACAAAACTTATTGGGTAAGCGTGTTGATTATTCAGGACGTAGTGTGATCGTTGTAGGGCCGAATCTAAAATTGCATGAGTGCGGTTTGCCTAAAGGAATGGCGGCAGAATTGTTCAAGCCTTTTGTCATCAGAAAACTGATAGAGAGAGGTATTGTCAAGACGGTAAAATCTGCAAAGAAACTTGTCGACAGAAAAGAACCAGTAATCTGGGAAATTTTAGAAAATATATTGAAAGGCCATCCGATTCTGTTAAATCGGGCTCCAACACTTCACCGTCTATCAATTCAGGCATTTAAGCCAAGATTGGTGGAAGGTAAAGCAATCCAACTACACCCACTTGTATGTGGTGCATTTAATGCGGATTTTGATGGTGATCAAATGGCGGTACACGTACCATTAAGCCAGGCAGCAATATTAGAAGCACAGGTACTTTGTTTGTCTTCTCATAATATGTTGAATCCTCAGGATGGTTCTCCTATTACACTTCCGTCTCAGGATATGGTTCTTGGATTATACTACCTGACAAAGGAGAGATCAAGAGATGAGAGTAAGAAATTATCTACGTTTTATTCTGCAGAAGAAGTCATCATAGCTTTCAATGAAGGACAAGTTGATCTTCATGAAGCAATTAAAGTAAAGGTTGATGTAGAAAACGAGGAAGGTGAATTAGTAAAAGACATCGTTGAGACCACTGTTGGACGAGTTGTATTTAATGAGGCATTACCGGAGGGTGTGCCATATACAAATGACTTGATGACAAAAAGAGCATTGAAGAAGTTCATTGGTGCTATCATCGAGCGTACTAATTTTGAAGTAACTGCAGCATTCCTTGATAGAATCAAAAAACTTGGATACTACTGGTCATTCAAAGGTGGTTTGTCGTTTAATCTTGGTGATTTGATCAATCCTACGATCAAAGAATCAACTTTAGTCGAAGCAAGTACAGATGTTGATGAAGTTTGGGATAACTACAACATGGGGCTTATCACAAATAATGAGCGGTACAATCAGATAATTGATAAATGGACTTTCGCAGATAATAAGATTACAGAGAATCTGATGAAAGAACTTGCAGAGCATAAAGATGGATTCAACTCAGTTTACATGATGTTGGATTCTGGAGCTCGTGGATCTAAGCAGCAGATTAAGCAGTTGTGTGGATTGAGGGGTTTGATGGCTAAGCCTAGAAAATCAGGTGATACTGGTGGAGCTATTATCGAAAATCCGATCCTATCTAATTTCTTGGAAGGTCTATCAGTACTTGAATACTTTATCTCTACTCACGGTGCGAGAAAAGGTCTTGCCGATACAGCATTGAAAACAGCCGATGCGGGTTACTTGACAAGAAGATTGGTGGATGTATCTCAGGATGTAATCATCAATGAAACTGACTGTCAGACATTAAGAGGTATCGATGTTACGGCATTGAAAGAGAATGAAAATGTTGTGCAAACATTATCAGAGAGAATCAGAGGTCGATACTCTCTTGGAAATATTTATGATCCAGTAACAGATGAAATCATTCTCGCAGCTGCTGAATACATCAATGAAAAGACTGCAAACAAAATTGACGAATCAGGTGTAGAGACAGTTCGTATTCGGTCTGTATTAACTTGCGAAGCACAGAATGGGGTTTGTGCAAAATGTTACGGTAAGAATCTTGCCTCAGGGCGAATTGCGAACTTGGGAGATAGTGTAGGTATCATTGCCGCACAAAGTATCGGTGAGCCGGGTACACAGTTGACCTTGCGTACCTTCCACGTTGGTGGTATCGCATCTGTTACGAAACAAGAGAATCAATTGATTTCTAAGTTTGACGGTAAGTTGGAGTTTGATAACGTCAAAACAACAACCTTCGTAGATGACAATAATGACAAATCTGAAGTTGTATTATCAAGATCAGGTGAATTAAGAATTGTTGACACATCGACAGGGAAAGTATATACAACTCTTCACATTCCATATGGTTCTACCTTAATGGTAAGTGACAAAAAGAAGATTGCGAAAGGAGATGTCATCTGCGAATGGGATCCATTTAATGCAGTTATCATTTCAGAATTTGGAGGAATTATTCAATATGAAGATATAGACGAAGGACAGACTTTCCGTACGGAGAGAGATGACCAGACTGGCTATGTAGAAAAAGTTGTGATTGAATCTAAGAATAAGAAGAAGATTCCAACATTGAAAGTTGTAAACGCCAAAGGGAAGGATTTGAAGAATTACAACCTTCCGGTGGGTGCATACATTTCAGTTGAAAATGGAGCTGAAGTGAAGCCAGGTGATAAGATCGTAAAGATCCCTAGAAAACTTGGTTCTATCCAGGATATCACCGGTGGTCTTCCACGGGTAACTGAATTATTCGAAGCACGAAACCCATCAAATCCTGCAGTAACATCAGAGATAGATGGTATTGTTTCATTCGGTAAGATTAAGCGTGGTAATAGAGAGGTGTTTGTTGAAGATGAGAAAACAGAACAGAAACGTAAATATTTGATCGGTCTTTCAAAACACATCCTTGTTCAGGAAGGTGATTTCGTAAGAGCTGGAACACAATTGTCCGATGGGGCAACTGCACCTGCGGATATTTTGAGTATCAAAGGTCCATTTGCAGTGCAGTCCTACTTGGTCAACGGTATACAGGAAGTTTATCGATCACAAGGTATTACGATTAATGACAAGCATATCGAAGTTATCGTAAGGCAAATGATGAGAAGGGTAGAAATTGAAGATCCGGGCGATACAATCTTCCTTGAAGGAGAAGCTGTGGATAAATTAAAATTCAACGAACAAAACGATTGGATCTTTGATAAGAAGTTTATCACAGAAGCTGGTGAATCAGAGGCGATGAAAGCAGGTCAATTGGTTTCCATCAGACAGTTAAGAGAAGAAAACTCCTTATTGAAACGTAATGACAAGAAGGTAGTAGAATTCAGAGATGCAGTTCCTGCAACGGCTAAGCCAATGTTGCAAGGAATCACAAAATCATCCTTAGGTGTTGAAAGTTGGATCTCTGCTGCATCATTCCAAGAGACTACTAAGGTCTTAAGTACTGCTGCAATCGGAGCGAAGAGAGATATGTTGAATGGATTGAAAGAAAATGTAATTGTTGGTAAGTTGATTCCAGCAGGTACAGGAATGAAGCAATTCAGACAAATGAAGGTAGTACCTAATGAGATTATACCTGAAGAGCCAGAAGAAACGGAAGGTGCAGTTGAAGAAGTGGCACAAACAGATATGATGTAGAAACTTGTCCAATGGTCCCAGACTCTCGTTTTAGTCCTCGAGACTCAGCGGAGGTCTTGATCCATTGATATGAAATAGTAAAGCCTTGTTGGGATTATCCAGCAAGGCTTTTTTGTTATTTGTATGTAAAGCCGACGGTTCCTGATAGTGACATCTCTCTTATCATTGGTGATTTAGGGGATTGGGTCTCAATCATATATTCCACATTGTCCTATTTGGTCTTGAATATTAGTATCCTCTCTGGTTTAACTTTATTGCTTTACTTACGACCAATATGTTGTATGCAAGGAGCACTTTTTGGTTCGTTTTCAAATTCTTCTGTAACTGAATTTTCATATATTTGAAAACATCAGTTTTAAATACTGTTTTAAACCTGTAATTTCAATTGATATAATGAAAGAACTTTTTCTGTTTATCTGTTTTTTGTTTTTAACCAATGGAGTTCTAGCACAACAGATTGTAAAAAATAAAACAATAACTGGATTTCATCCTCGGCTTAAAAAGTATGAACCCAACCAATTTCCACAATTTGTAAGCACTCAAAGTTTCATTCAATCCGAAATAGGTTTTCAAGCAGGAGAAACTATTCAAAACAAATCTAATTTTCAAAGTAAAAATGGTACTGCTTACAAACGAGTAGCACAAATATATAATGGTATTGAATTGTTAGGTAACCATTTGATAATCCATGAAAAAAACGGAAGGGTAAAAAGTTTTAATGGAAAATGGCTTCATGATTTTTCAAATGTTGTGGAGGATATAAACATTTCTGAGGAAGAGGCATTTCAAGTTATAGCCAATTATGTGGGTAAATCAATTTCGGAATTAAAGCGAAATGGACAAAATTCTGAGCCCTTCAAAAGAATGGTTTTTTTACATAATAAAAAGGCTGATGTCCCACATAGCTATAACCTATGCTATGAGTTTCTGATTACTGAAAATACGCCTTTTGATGGGGCTCAATACTTTGTCTCTTCTAAAGACGGAAAAATTCTGAAGGTAAATCAACTCATACACAGATGCAGTACCCCGACACAAGGAGAGACAATAAATGGTCCTTCAGGCTTAGTTAATTTTAGTTCAGATGATGATTTGGGAAATGGAAATAATAGACTATTCTCTTGTACAGGAAGTGCAGACATTCATACAAGAAGCACATTGTTAAATGCTGCAAGTTTTGAACAAGTTATTGATGAAAGCCCAGAGATAAGAAATAATAGCAATCCTTGGTTGAGTGCAGACTTAGCTGGTGATGCTGAAGCGGTAGATGTTCATTGGGCCAATGAAGGAATAGTAGACTACTTTAATACCACCTTTGGACTTAATAGTTATGATGGAAATGGTGCTCCCATCAACTCATTAATGAACTTCCCTTTTCCCGACGATGCTGTGAATGCAGGTTATGTTAGGGGCTATGATGTTTTTATATATTCTGGTCACGCTGATGTAGGATCGGTCACTTATCCAGATGTTGTGGCTCATGAATTTGTCCATGCGATTACAAGTTTTTTTCCAGAATTAGAAAGTCAAAACGAATCTGGTGCGATTAGTGAATCATGGAGTGATATATTAAGTGTGGCAGTGGAGGCACAATTGGAAGGCGATGATTATGATTGGATAATTGCAGATGGTTTCGGGGCGAATAATGGTTTCCGGAACATGATAAATCCGTCGGCATTCGGTGATCCTGATTGTTATCAAAAAGGACACGATTGGGTAGATATAGATAGTTGCACACCAAATAATGACAATGATAGATGCGGAATACATACCAATGCAGGTGTTGGCAATAGGTGGTTTGCTGTTTTAACAGAAGGCGATGAGGGTACCAATATATGTGGTGAATATTATGATGTAGAAGGCATTGGGTTAACTATAGCCACTGATATTGCGTTTCATGCCATTTTTGATATGGTAGCAGATGTCACCTTTGAAATGGTACGCGAGATTACAATTCAATATACTGGAGAAGAGTATGGATTTTGTTCGCCAGAATATATTGCAGTTATTAATGCTTGGCATTCAGTATGTGTTGGTAATAGGTTTATTTCTGAGCACCCTGAGAATTTGGCTAGTCAAGAAATTACCAGTTGCTCAGCTACACTAATTTGGGAAGATACAGGTGCCGAATTCTATGAAGTATGCTATAAGCTTCTTCCTTCGAGCCAACCAAGATGTGAGACAGTAAATACTAACCAGATTGAACTATATGATTTAAATACTTCCTCTCCATATTCTTGGTATGTCGCTGCAGGTTGCAATAACATTTTATTCACTGGAGATAACAATACAACAACCTTTGTAACAGATAGCGACTGTCCGACACCGACAGACATTGTTTTTACAGACATCAGTACCTGTTCAGTAACAGCAGAGTGGAGTTCTATTACGGGCTCCCACGGAAGTTATACTGTTCAAATAAGAAGATGTGGACAGACCAATCCATTTGAAACTATTGTGGTTGAAAGCAATGAAGTTTGTTTTTCAGAACTCCCAGATGATGAATGTTATGAAATAAGAATATCTCCGGATTGCGATTGCGCAATTGGGATGTATTCAGATTGGGAGCCTTTTACATTAGAAGATTGCGTAAGACCTCTTGCGCCAAATGTAGAAGCAATACAATGTGGATTTAGAGTGTTTGTCCCTGCTAACTTAATTTTATTTATTGATGGAGTCGCTGAGGAGGTTTCTGAGGTTGACGAATGGATAAGTTACGACTCTGAAACAGGTCCAGTCTATTTTGCATTGAGAAATATTTGTGCAGGTAAGGATTGCGAAGTTCTTGAGACAAGTCCTGTTGTAGGTCTTCACCCTTTACCAGAATCTCAAGACCCATGTAATATACCTTTACAACTGTGGCTGAGTGAAGGCGATATACCTCAATTCGAACAGTCAGTTAGAATAAATATTTTAAGTGAAGAAAATGTAACAGGATACGAATTTCAATTTAGAACAGATCCAACGGATAATTTTTCAGAATGGAGGACTTCTATGTCTAGTACAAGATTAACGCATTTACCAGAACCTCTTTGTTTTTTGGAAATAAATGTAAAATCTATTTGTAGATGTACAAACACAGGCGCTAACAATTTATCAAATACCTACAACCATGTATTTGGTCATGAAGAATTTTGTTTTGAGCCAGGAATAAGAGATGTAAGACATTCTTGCGATAGAGTAGTACCAAGAGTTGAAGGTGGGTTTTGTCGAACGGATTTTCAGTTTAGGTTTAAATTTTTAAATGATGATACTTGGACGTTTTATGATTCACCTAGTGACAATTTTCCTTTTGGCTCTTTTCACGCTGGTATTCAATGTGAAACTTACCAATGGCAGGTGAGATATAGGTGTGGTCCATTGGATTACGACCCTTGGGAGCAATTTGAAATGCATTTTGGTGACACACCATGTTGCGATGAAATTGATGAAAACGATATTGTTGTCCAGGCTATGTGTCCTTATTATACCAGTATTGATTGGTTAGAGCCTGAAGGGGAGGTATTAGGATATATTTTAGAAATTAAAGCTGAAGATGAAACTTGGGCGAATGCTGTTGAATATGAACTTTCTGCAACCCATTTCGAATTTGCTTCAAATGATAATTGTTTTGATTACAGAATTAAAACGTTGTGCGGAAATTTTCCAACTTGCCCATGGGAGTCAGATTGGATAAATGAAACACATTGTGTGGATTGCTGTGATGCACCGCTAGGGTTTGGATTTGATATCGATGAATGTACTGTTGAATTTATTTATCCTTTTGTAGGATATGACTCTGTTGAATGGGATTTTGGAGATGGATCAACAGATAATGGCACGGATGTAATCCATGACTATGATGACAATGGTACATATAATGTGTGCGCGACGGTTACTTGCGAAAATGGGATAGAAGATTTTTTTTGTTTTGAAATCACACTTGAAGAATGTTGTGATAACCTAATGGTAGATTTTACAATCGATCAAGAATCTTCCTGTGAATTTGAATTTACGCCTAGTGTAATTGGGGATGGTTTGAGTTCCCTTGAATGGGATTTTGGAGACGGAAATACATCAGAGAATGTCAATGGACAGCATGAATATTTAGTAGCTGGAGATTATCAAGTCTGTTTAACAGTGGATTTTGATAATGGCTGTGAAATAACAGTTTGCAAAGATATAAGTGGTGTTGAGCCTTGTTGCGATGATGTTACAGTTGATATCTTTCCGTTTGATTTTGGAATTTGTGAGTATAAATTTGTAGTGGGCATAGTTAGTCCTTGGGAGAACACCGAATATTTTTGGGATTTTGATGATGGAAACACATCCACAGAGAGCAATCCCACTCATACTTATACAAGCAATGGAGATTTTTTAGTATGCTTGACAATTACTGATGGAGGAAATTGCAATAAGACAGAATGTATAAATATTACAGTTACGGAAACATGTTGTCCTGACCTGCCAGTTGGAATGAATTATAGCAACGAGGATTGTTTTGTACAATTTTTTGCTGAACATGGTGGATCAGGAGGTGGAATGCTCTCTAGTTTATTATGGGATTTTGGAGATGGTAATACTAGCATGGCTGGAGCACCTAACCATCAATATGCTGAAGAAGGATTATATAATGTTTGTCTTACTTTGTTTTTTGAAAATGGTTGTGAGTATAAAGTAAACAAAGAAGTTCTTGTTGGAAATTGTTGTAACGATTATTCGGTGAGTATTTCTCTACTTCCAGGACCAGAATGCTTCATATTCGTTCCAAATGTTTCTGGTGGCGTAGCTACTTCTTACTTATGGGAATTTGGTGATGGTCACACAACGACTGAGATGTCACCCGCTTATGATGATGGACTCAATTCTCAAATCGTAGTATTAACTGTCACATTTGAGGACGGATGTGTCATAACTAAACCTAGTCAATTTATTTTTTCTTGTTGTTCGAGTAAGAATGTTGCTTTTGAATACTCTCCATTAGGTTTTGAGAAAACATTTACTTCTACTGGGACAGGACAAACTCCTGTTTCTTGGGAGTGGGATTTCGGTGATGGTAGTTTGGGTAGCGGAGAACAAGTAGATCATACATATCAAGAGATAGGAGTTTATGAAGTTTGCATGACCATTACTTTTGCCAGTGGCTGTATACGAGACTTGTGTGAGACAATAGATCTTGCTGATGACTGTGCTTACATTCCGTTAAATCCGCAGAGTTGTATTTTGGACAACAATGAAATTACACTAGAGTGGGCCAATATGATTTCTGCAGAAGAATATCAGGTTCAAATATTTCCTAATGGTGATGGCTGTTGCGATGGTCCTTTAGGAGATACAATAGATGTTGCTGATATTAGAGAAAACCTATTAACAATTCCTTTCATTCCTTGTTTTTCTTGGCGGGTAAGATCTATGTGTAATGGGTTGTGGACTGACTGGGACTTTATTGGCGAATTGTCTTGTGGAGGTGTTGATTATTGTGAGTCCACTTCTTCTGACCTTTGTGGTGACGGAATACGGAACGGAAAAGAGACAGGAGTTGATTGTGGTGGTGACGAATGTAAACCATGTATTTGTGACGATGACTTGACTATTACCTTTGATGTTGACCAATCATTAATATATCATGCAAAAGAATTTATCATAACTCAGGGCAAAGTTTTGTTTAAAGACAGTGCAGACATTAAATTATATTCAGGAAAATCTATAGAATTGAGAAGAGAGTTTGCAACAAAACAAGGAGTAGAACTTCTTATTGATATTGATGCATGTGAGGATGGTAATAATTAGTAATAAATTTAGTAGGAATATTTCTAAGATCAATAATTAATTTCCAAAAGAGGTCAAAGACTTTTTACTCAGGAATTGCCTAAACGAACAACCTGAATCAAAGGTATTTCACTTCGCGACGGCAATAATTCACTTCATACAAATTTGTGAGATGTGATCCACTGGGTCTCGACCCATTGAACGAGTTGTGAAATCACATCAATGGGACAGACTCATTAGGCAAGGTTTTCTTTACTTAATAGAAGTGAAGT
>CAYNMW010000089.1:0-18567 GCA_964398295.1 uncultured Saprospiraceae bacterium
GCAATACCTTTGAACTTGTTGATGGTACGGGGGGTATATTTCGATTTTCTTCTGCAATTCAAGATACGTTTAAATTTGGCGCTGAACCATGCGACTCTGTCATCATTCTAAATGTAGAACAAATAGATCTCTTTGCACAAATAAGTACAGATACGGATACCATCATTAACTGTGAAACAGATACCATAACACTTGGCTCTTCTATGTCACAAATTGTTGGTCCACCTGTGAGGCTATGGTCGACAATCGATGGAGAGATAATAGGAGATAGTACGTCCTTTCAAATTCAAGTGGCAAGGCCAGGTCGCTATTCACTCATGATTAGCAATGAACAAGGTTGCATGGATAGCACGTCTATTGTCATCAGTCAAAATATGGATACTCCATTTGTTGACTTGACTACCGATGGAATTATCACTTGTCAAAATGCCATAGTAAGTCTTTCTGCATCATCACCAGAAAGTTTGTTTAATCCCTTGTGGACTGGTCCCGATTTTAGCGAGCTAGGAGAAGATGTCACTGTTTTTGATGCTGGACTGTACACTTTCTCTGCTGATTTGGCTAATGGTTGTAGTATTGAAGACACCATCAGCGTTCAACGAGATATTTCTATTCCTGCCTTTGATATAGAATTGATGCCAGTTGACTGCAAGGCACAGATACTATTTCTAAACAATAGTATTCCAGCTGGTGCCAGTTGGATATCGCCAAGTGGTGAGGAATTTGGTGAAGCGACCCCAATTGTTACTGAGCAAGGTATCTACGAACTCATTGCCGAATCAAACAACGGCTGTATAGATACTGTTGACGTCACAATTGATTTTGATCGCCCAGTTGATACTTTACAGATCACGGGATCAATGCTGACGTGTTTAGATACCTCGGCGGTTATAACTTTAGAAGCAGGAGCATTTCAATCCATTAGTTGGGAAGGACCTGATAATTTTTTTAGAATTGAAGACAGCGTTGAAGTGTCAATTCCTGGTACTTATATTGCCAGGACTTTAGATGTAGACAATTGTCCAGGAATTGGCGAATTTGAATTGGTATCAGATATAAATATGCCCTCCATACAAATTGATGGAGCAGATCTTCCATGTACTGCAATAGAGGTAAACCTGACGGCGATAACTGCTAACGGGAATACTGATATAGAATGGGAAGGTCCTAACTTCCAATTTACAGGAGCGATTGCTACCGTTTCAGATGTGGGCATGTATGTTGCAAGTATACTTGGTGAAAATGGCTGCATTGGTACAGATACATTCTTTGTCATGAGAGAAGAACCATTTGATGTATCCGTTATTGATACAGTTTTAAACTGTGACTTTAGTCCCATTTTGTCACAAGCCCAGATTTCAATTCAACCAGATCAAGTAGAGTGGACTGGACCTAATGGTTTCACCTCCAATGATTTAGCTATTCAGGCAGATCAAATCGGAGACTATATCTTAACAGTTACAAATGATCAATGCAGTGTCCTGGATACCTTAACTGTCGGTTTGAGAGAAGCAGAGATTGCGTTTGGTACAGTTAATGATTTTCGATTGGACTGCGAATTGGATTCTGTCCAATTACAATTGGATATTTCGGGTCCCGTTGAATCCATTATTTGGATAACAGAAGATTTAGATATTCTATTTGAAGATGCACCCTTTGTATCCGAAGCTGGAATGTATCAAATTGAAGCATCTGACGAATTCAATTGTGCAATTGATACCAGTATCATAGTTGGTGTTGATACAATACCCCCCGACGTGCGTATTGATCGAATGGGTTCATTTGCATGTGACCAAACGGAGGTAGTTCTGACTGCAAATATTGAAATGGTAGGAAGTCCGCTCCTTATTTGGTTTGCAGATAATACACCTTTACCCGATAGGGAGAATCCTGTACAGACGATCACAGATCCCGGTACATATTCGCTTCGAGTGTTCAATCCAGACAATGGTTGTGCAACGGAAGAAGAAATCACATTGGTACAGGAAGAAAATACATTTGAAGACCTGGATTTAGACTTAACTGCGCCGTGTGAGGGCCAAGCGACAGGGGCTGTCAATGTTACATTTATAGGGGGTGATGCACCCTTTGAGATAAGTTTGGATAATGATGTGTTTGAAGAAGCAGATCAAATAGGATCGTTAGCAGCAGGATCATACCAACTATTTGCAAGAGATGCCAATGGCTGTACTTTCGCTGAAGACTTTGAGTTAGAATCAGTAGCCACTCCATTGTTAGATGTACCAGACTCAGTCTTCGTTGTCTTCAACGATCAAGTGCAATTAGGTATTGACACCGCTGGTCTCGACATCAGCAATATAGAATGGGGACTAAATAATAACACCTTCGCAACTGGGACTGATTCGATTAGTTTTCAGGCAGAACGGGATGCGAGTATCCAATTGTTTTTGCAGACACAAGATGGATGTTTGACATCAACAGAGATAAGTCTTTTTGTCGAAGTTCCAACCAGTTCAATTCATATACCGAATGCTTTCAGACCTTCAAGTGAGTTCAATGGTTTATTTCAATTTGGAGTCAACCGAAATGTTACTACAATTTTACAATTAAGCATTTTCGATCGATGGGGTAATTTAGTGTACGAAGTCGCTAATGCACCTGCTGATACAGACTATGGTTGGGATGGTACCTTCAACCAACAGTTAGCTGAACAAGGAGTATATGTCTTTTGGGGCCAATTGCAGTCTGTAGATGGCGAGATCGAAGAGGTTGAAGGGACTTTTCAGTTGTTTAGATAAGTAGGAAATTTTTCATGATTTTTTAAGGATCAATTTCTATGTTTATAGGCTGTAAAAAGTGGTAGCCATTCATCTGAAGTGGTACAACAAATCACGTTTTTACTAAATGTATATATGACTGAAAATCAATATATTTTATTAAATGAAAGGAAATATTATATCCCTGTCAGAAAATGTTTTTTTTATTAGAACTTTAAAAATTTTTTTATCGTTTCCTTTACACTGTGAATTATGAAAAAAGAAAAAGCACAACATAACGACAAACACTTGGTCAAGGCTCTCATTGACGAAGCGAAATCAAACGACAAGAAAGTTTTGGTTTACCCTTATGAGAAAAGAGTTGATTCTGGAGGCAAAGTAGCATTCCGTAAGGAATGGCATGTAATGAAAGAAGGGAATAGAACTTCTAAGGTTTTCATTAGTAAAGGTGATGCAGTTCAATTTGCTACAAAAATGAGCAAAGGAATTCCAGAAAGACTTTACGTATCAGTCAGGTAAATGCCTGCAAGAATAAAATCTGTTTTCATAAATTGTCCTTTCGATGATAGTTATTACAAGAAACTCTCAATAATAATTTTTATAGTTGAATTTTTTGGATTCAAAGCGCTTGTATCAAATAGCGATACAGTTGGACAAGAACGAATGACCAATATTATTGATATGATTTCCAGATCCGAATATGCAATACACGATCTTTCAAGGAATAGATCAAAATCAAAAAAAGAATTCGCAAGATTTAACATGCCTTTAGAACTTGGAATAGACTTAGGGGTGAATTATTCAAAAGAACTTGATAAAAAAATCTTAGTCTTAGATAACAAACCACACCAGTATGATCAATACATCTCTGATTTATCTGGACGTGACATAGAACACCATCGTAACAAGGATGATCAACTCTACTGGATATTGCCACAGTGGTTTGGATCAATTGAGAATAAGAAATATTATCAAGATGGAAAATTGAGGGGCTTCTATGAACTTTTCGAAATAGAGTATAAGTCCACACATAAAAAAACCGGGGGTTTAATAAGAGATATTAAAAAGGTTAAAAGAAAAAATTACATATTACACGTTCGGGAGTGGGTAAAAACTTACAAAAAAGTAAATAAACTAAAACCTTACATTTAAGTGAAATCGAACAGTAAGAATAGATTAGGACAGTACACTATCAGCATTAAAAAGAAAGTATGCCGCCTATCATCCTCCGTTTAAAAACCGATAAAAAGCATCAAATTTTTATTGTCCAAAGCTATTTTAGCTTTGGTAAAGTCGCCAGCCCAACCAAATATACATCTTAACATATTTGTTTGAAAATCATTCGTTTACAAGGCTTCTTTTAATTAAATTTGAAGCTGATTAGAGTTAAATGTCTTTGATGTTTATTGTGTATCGGTTAAAATTAATTCTCCCATCTGTATTGCTTCTACTCTTTGCTTTTGATTTGGCAGGTCAAAATCAAATAAGTTTAGAAGATGTAAGTCAATCGATTTGCAGGAGTCAGCTATTGAATGGACTTACCGATACGATGCCTACAATAGACAACTTCGAATTCAGACATATACTTACCGATAATTCAACTGTTTTTTACGAACCCGGAGGTAGCTTTGCCCAATTACGAAATTACTTTATCAACAAATCAGGTGAACGGTTACATTGGTTTAATCAAACGAGGTCGAGTTCTTGTAGTAGTCCTCTAGCACTTTGTAATCCTGTGATATATAAGTTTACAGCTACCGAAGAAAATGCTAGTGCCAGTTTTGAATTTTTTAGTTGCCAAACTTCTCCTGATGGAAACTCCAATGGCTACCAGGTTGCATTGGTACAAGATACGCCATCACCCGAATTGATCTTTTGTGATGAAGTTCAGAATGACGTAAACAATACCACAGTTGACTTTAATTTGACGAATATTCAAGGTGGCGAAAATTATTACTTAATTATAGATGGTTATTCCGGTTCCAGATGCGAATATAGAATTAATAGTATACAGGGTTTTCAAATTGGAGACCCAAGTCCAATAGTCGATGTGGCTATGGACGGTCAAAGTATTTTGGATGGTACCATTTGTCCATCTAAGGCTAATATCGTCCTGGAAATTAAAAATTCAGAGACAGACTTTTTCCTTGATTCAAAATGGACATTTTTTGACGACAATGGAAATGCAGTAACCAATCAAATTGATAGAGGAACAAGATTTATAGACTTAAGAGATAAAGCGCCAGATATTTTAAATAATCCAGGTAAATATTCTTTTGAGGTTATACTTGATAATCCTTGTACTGGTGGATTTGGCCAACCATTTACAGGAAACTTTGAAGTAGTCCAAGAGGTTGCGTCAAATATTATTGAATTTGATTTTTGTGGATCTGGCCCGATTGACACCTTAGGTTTGACCTTCAATGCATCAGGTCAGCAAATGAGCATCATAAATCCTGGTACAGATTGTGAAGCCTTTATAGATATTACTGCAAGAAATCTGAACGTCTTAAATGGCGCCTTAATGGTCAACAGTTGCAATCAAATTGAATTTCAAGGTTCAATTGTTGATGAGACACTTGTCAATCCTACTTTTATTTGGAAGGACAGCAGCGGCAATCCAGTAGATAATAATAATGGAGACGACAGAATTTTCAATGTAGAGCAAGATGGTGACTTTTCCTTGGATATCATGTTAACAGGATTTACAAAAGAGTGTGGTTTTTCATTTGGACCTGTCTCTGCACAGTTCAATCCACTAACATTTGCTCTTGATTGTCAACCGATCGATTCAGAATCTATATCCATTCAGTGGGATCAAGTAAACAGAGCCGAATCATATACAGTGATTGCAAATGGTATTTCTGAAAATTTTACGCCACAGCAATTAAATACAACAATCACTGGTTTACCAAGAGAATCAACAGTAAGCGTTGAAGTTAGAGCCAATTTACCAGGTGGATGCACACCAGTAGCAACATCTTCTTGTACAACACTTTCCTGCGATCAAAGCAGATCCGTCTCTATTTTGAATACAATGCAGGATACTTCAATATGTTTAAATGATGCTCAGGCAGTGTTTTCATTTCGACATGAATTGCGAGGAAGTATAGAAGAACCTCAAGTAACATGGTTTGTCAATGATATCGCCATTACTGGTAGTGCGTTTGATCCATCGGTACAAGTAGTAGGAGCATATAGAATAAGAGCTGAGCTCTTTGATAGAGGTTGTACAGCTACAACGGTAGAGACAACTATTGATATTATTGGGTTTGATTCATCTGTTGGATTTGATATAGCACAAAGAGTGTGTGTAAATGACGATATAGCAATAGAGATACTTGGTACTCAATATGATTTTTCTGTATACAATTTCACTGCAGAAGGCGGTGCTGCTTTATCGGGTTTATCAAACGGTAATCCTAGCCTTAGATGGCAATCTGTTGGTACACACATAGTCAGTTTGTTCCTCGAAAGCAATAATTGCAGAACGAATCAAATTATAACCAGAGAAGTAATTGTAGAAGATGTTAATGGTGTAGATGACATTAGAGTGAATGCAAATTCTAAATCCGCCATTTTTACCTGGGATTCTGTCGATTGTGCAGATTCTTATGTTGTGTATGTCAATGATGTAAGAGAAGAAGTAACGACGGAAACTACATTTACTTATGTTTTTTCACCAATTGAAGACGAAGTAGAATTACGAGTGGGAATAGAATCAGGAACTTGTTTTTGTCCTCTTGATAGTCCTTCCACAACTGGCATTAAAGACAATTGTCCTGACATAGCAATAGACATCCCAGACATTCAAACCATTTGTCTTGATGGCTCTCAGAGTGTTGATCCGATACAGCTGGAAATCAATATTGCAGGCATTGAAAGTGAAGGAGATTTAGATTGGTCAGGGCTATGCGTTGTGCAAGGAAATAGATTCTCACCTTCCTGTGCAGGTGTTGGTCAACATATCATTACAGCTACCTACATAGAAAATGCATGTGTATTTTCTGCTGACATAACGATCGATGTCAGCGATACTCCAGATGTTAATTTTGAGTTTCCAGAAATTGTGTGTCAGGGAGAAGAAGGTGAATTGATCTTGTCTGAGACAGCAAATACAATGGTATTTCTAAATGATGATCTCATTGTGCAAGACACCACAGAAATCATCTCCGGTGATTACAGAATTGAATTTTCTGATGCCGATGGTTGTACTATAGTTGAAGACTTTGAAGTTGCAGAAATTCCAGCTATCGTAATCGATTTAGACGGTTCAAGATCAGTCAAACAAGGATTTTCTTCAGAATATAATTTTGAAGTTGATGTAGCAGGACTAGACATTAGCAATATAGAATGGAGGTATAGAAATAGAGTAATTTGTGCGACCAATTGTGGAGAAACGCTCCGACTAGAAGCCGTAGAAAGAGCTGGGGAATTGTGTGTTAATTTTGTTGTGAATCAACTATGTGACTATCAAGAGTGTATCGAGGTAGCGGTAGAACCTGTATTGCGTGTCTATACGCCCAATAGTGTTATTTTCAATGCCCTCAATTCACCCAAGAACAATACATTTAAGTTGTACCCTAATGGTGAAAACAGTCACGTCGAAAACATTAAAATTTTAAATAGAAGGGGCACCGTAATCTACGAAGAAAACGGACTGGTCGATCAAGATTCATATCTCGGTTGGGATGGCTTGAATCAAGCTGGAGATATTGTTCCTGCAGGTGTCTATGTATATTACGCTGAAGTAATCGACGAAGTTGGTAATGTGAATGCGTTATCAGGTGACCTTACTTTTTTCCACTAACAATTTGATCAACATATTTAAGTGCTGTTGCAAGTTGTTCTTCTCGGCTCAAATAACTCGTATCAAGTTCGATTGCATCATGTGCCTTTTTCAATGGAGACGTCTTGCGAGAAGAATCAATAGTGTCTCTTTTTTCCAGATTAGACTTTACGTCATGTATTGAAATATCAATACCTCTTTCATTCAATTCAAGCACTCTTCGTTTCGCACGAACATCTAAGTCTGCACTGACGAATATTTTTAATTCGGCATTCGGAAAGATAACGGTACCAATATCTCTGCCGTCCATGATAACAGCTTTATTCTTACCAAAAAAGCGCTGTTTCTCAATAAGGAATTCTCGCACCTGTGGAAGGGCTGCTACTTCACTTACTTGCTCTACTACTTTAGGTGTTTTTAATTCCTCTGATACATTTAAACCATGCAATACAGGGACACTTAGGCCATCTACTAATTTCAAATGCAAATCGATAGATGATAAAGCTTTTTCAATTTCACTTGCATCGGAAATGTCGATATTCTCTCTCACAAATTCCAATGTGATCGCCCTATACAATGAGCCAGAGTCAATATGGATATAGGAGAGAGATATTGCTAGGTCCTTAGCAAGTGTTGATTTGCCACAACCAGAGAATCCATCAATAGCAATAATGATTGGATTTTCAGTTGCAGATACAGGATTCACGTTATCAAGTCGTCTTTAATATTCATCTTCATTAAATAAGAAGTCGTCTTTACGAGGATAGTCAGGCCATATGTCCTCCATGTTTTCGTAGATTTCTCCTTCGTCTTCAATTTGCTGCAAATTTTCTAAGACTTCTAAGGGCCCTCCTGAACGGATTGCATAATCTATCAATTCGTCTCTTGTAGCCGGCCAAGGGGCGTCTTCAAGATGATGTGCTAATTCTAATGTCCAATACATAAATAAATAAACGATTTAGGCTTTAACTACAATAAGGGATAATAAGTAGATCAAGTTCCTCGCTTTCTCTAAAATTTCGCACAAAACTATTAAAATTATTAACTCCAGCAACTTACAGATTGAAATAATTGCATAGTCTGTACATCAGAGTATAAATAATGTATAATTTGCTGTTTCGCAGTAACTTGAAATGAAGGCCAGTAAAGGATAGAAACTTACTTACAAAAGTCTATAATATTAACATCGCATCTCCATAACTGAAGAACTGATATTTCTCTTTGATTGCTTGTTGATATGCTTCTAAAATCAACTCCCTGCCACCAAATGCTGATACCATAATCAACAAACTTGATTTAGGTAAATGAAAATTTGTAACCATACAATTGGCAATACTAAATTCATATGGAGGAAAAATAAATTTATTTGTCCATCCTTCTGCAGGTTTTAGCAATGAGTGAGCTGAAACTGCAGATTCAATTGATCGCATGGAGGTTGTACCAATCGCACAAACTTTCTTATTCGTCTTTTTCGCAGCATTGACCAAATCACAAGTTGGCTGAATAATTTTGAAATATTCAGCATCCATTTTATGTTTTGATAAATCTTCTACATCTATACTTCTAAATGTTCCTAACCCTACGTGTAAGGTTACTTCTGCATAATTCACACCTTTGATCTCTAATCGTTTGAGCAATTCTTTGCTAAAGTGCAAACCTGCCGTTGGGGCAGCTACAGCGCCGATCTGAGAAGCATATACAGTTTGGTAACGTTCAGTATCGCTTGCTTCAACTTCTCTGTCTATGTATTTCGGTAGGGGAGTATTGCCAAGCTGATCAAGTATGGCTTCAAAATCTTCGCCAGTACCTTCGTGGAAGAATCGTATGGTTCTGCCTCTTGATGTTGTATTGTCAACAACTTCAGCGATCAGTAAATCATTTCCTTCTTTATCGCTGAAATATAGTTTATTACCGACACGTATTTTTCTAGCTGGATCCACTAGTACGTCCCATAATTTACTTTCCTTATTGAGTTGTCTCAGTAGGAATACTTCAATATTGGCTTCTGTTTTTTCTTTTTTGCCATAAAGTCTGGCGGGAAAAACCTTTGTATTGTTCCGAATCATGACATCTCCATCGTCGAAGTATTCCATGATATCTTTGAATATTTTATGTTCGATTTTCCCAGTATCTCTGTGAATGACCATCAATTTAGATTCATCCCTATGCTTTGCTGGGTATTTAGAAACTAATTTTTCTGGTAGTTCGAAATCAAATTGAGATAACTTTGTCTTCATTCAATCGTATATTTAAGCGTGCAAAAGTAATGATTTAAAAACAGAAATGCTTGATGTAAGATGTTGTATGTTGGGTATAACAGTACTTATATTTATAAAGTTCTTCGGATATGATGAAAAACAGCCTACTTTTTGTGATATAGTGAGGATACTGGAAATCTATCTTTAATTATGAAGTTATTCTTTCGGACAATATTGGAGAGTTTTCGACTTGCATTTCAGCAACTTCGAGGCAATAAGCTTCGTTCGTTTCTTTCCTTGTTGGGTATAACTATTGGTATTTTTTGCATTATTGCTGTACAGTCAGCTGTAGATTCACTTGAAGGTTCGATCCTCGACCTATTTGGAGGTATCAGTAAGGAGCTTTTAATAATCGACGTATTTCCCTGGGATGAAGACCCAAATGCTAACTATTGGAAGTATTTCAAACGTCCTTCACCTTCAGAACATGATTACTTAGAATTAACAGAAAAGCTCGATTTGGCTGAAGAAGTAGCATTTCTTATCGCTAAGGAAGGACAAATCTTGAAAAATGGACCTGCTAGTTTGGAAGGTTCAACTGCTATGGGTACTTCCTTCAATTTTCCTGAAATCCAGGATATGGAAATTGCAAAAGGCCGTTATTTCTCCCAACAAGAATATGAACGAGGGGCAACCAAAGTCATTATTGGTGCAGAGGTGGATAAAGAATTGTTTCCCAATCAAGAAGCAATAGGCAAGGATCTTAAATTATTTGGGCAAAAATTTCAGATTATTGGTGTTCTGAAAGAAGAGGGCGAAAACCCATTCAATGTACAACAATTGGATATCGTGACTTGGATGAGCTACAATACGATGAAGCGTTTTGTAAACATTAAATCGAAAAGCAGATTCACATCAGGGGCCAAATTAGTCTACATTAAGCCTTATCCCGAAGTGAGTCTCTCAGATCTTAAAGATGAGATAACAGGAGAATTGAGAGCAATTCGTCGATTAAAACCAATGGAAGAAGACAACTTCTCGATCAATTCTATTTCTCAATTCACTAACATTATTGAAGGTTTTTTCGGGCAGTTAAAGTTTGGCGGTTTCCTGATCGGTATCTTTGCAATCATCGTTGGCCTCATTAGTGTTGCCAATATCATGTTTGTATCAGTCAAGGAAAGGACAAACATCATCGGGATCAAGAAGGCCTTGGGAGCTAAGCGCTATATCATCCTGTCAGAATTTCTTATTGAGTCAATTTTCCTTTGCTTATTGGGAGGATTATTGGGGATACTGTTTGTTTATGGAGTTGCAAGAGGCGTTTCAGCAGTTATACCATTTGAAATTACCTTATCGCTAACCAATGTCATTATAGGTGTTACGTCATCAATCATCATTGGAATTATCGCAGGGATGTTGCCAGCACTACAAGCATCAAGACTTGATCCTGTAGAAGCAATTAGGAGTAAATAAAAAAGACCCGTTCAGAAAAACTGAACAGGTCTCACTTTTTCATGCGTATATGATTCTAACTTGCTGAATCAACCACTGCTTTGAATGCATCTGGATGATTGTATGCTAAATCAGCAAGTACCTTTCTATTTAAGCCAATGTTCTTCTCAGTCAAGCCATTGATCAATTTCGAATAGCTAACGCCGTGCTCTCTCGCACCTGCGTTAATTCTTGCTATCCAAAGCTTTCTAAACTCTCTTTTCTTAGCTTTTCTATCTCGGTAAGCATAAACACCTGCTTTTTCAACAGCATTCTTAGCTACCGTATATACTTTACTACGCGCACCAAAATATCCTCTAGCTTCTTTTAAAATCTTTTTTCTTTTCCTTCTTGATGCTACTGCATTAACTGAACGTGGCATAATTTACTTTTTGATGGATTGATTACTAAGATCTAATACAAAGTAAGCTCTGAATTCTCTTCGTATCCGCTTTAGAAACTGTAGTTGAGCCTCTAAGCTTCAACTTTTGCTTCTTTGTTTTATTCCTCATCATGTGAGAAGTATTCGCTTGAAAGCGTTTTATCTTACCAGAACCAGTAACTTTGAATCGTTTTTTAGCACTGGAATTTGTTTTCATCTTAGGCATATCGATACCAATTTTAAAATGGAGTGCAAAAGTAATTAATTTGTAGCGTTAAAACAATTTATTTTGTTTCATGACCAGAATAGCCCTTTTTTTACTTTTACTTGCCTTACAAATGGGATGTAAAGAGACAAACAGAGCAGAATCAGCAAAAGCAGAAAACTGGCACACTGTATCCTCTGCTATGCAAGCAATTGGTCTGACAATCAATCCTTTACACGTATATATAAGGTGTTTTAAGCAGGAAGAATTAGTCCAAGTATGGGTCTCCAATGAGGCGCATGAGGACTATAAACTCTTACGCAACTATGCATTTTGTATAAATTCTGGTACGCTTGGCCCTAAGCGAAAGGAAGGCGACAACCAGATTCCAGAAGGTCTGTACTATATAGACCGATTCAATCCCAATAGTAATTTTCACCTGTCCATGGGTATAAATTATCCGAATGACAATGATTTGGTCCATGCAGACAAGTCTCAGCCTGGTTCAGATATATTCATACACGGAGAATGCAGTAGTGTAGGATGCATTTCATTAGGCAATAAGTCAATCCGCGAATTGTACACTCTTGCAAAAGAAGCGCATGATCAAGGGCATCAAGTTCGTGTTGATATCTTTCCATATAAATTCAATGCAGAAAATTTTATTGCTGCAAATTCACAATACAACAAACACCAGGAATTATGGAGTCAACTGTATCCATTCTGCACAACTTTTGAAAAAGAATATGTCTTACATGAATTTGAGATGACAGCAGACGGAAAATACGTGCAATCAAAATAAATGATAATAGACGTAGAAATAGCCATACCACCATCTCAAATAGAAGATCACAATACTATTTTTGCAAAGGCATTGAAGAAAGCAAAACTAGATGAACAACAAATTAAGAACTGGAAGATTAAGAGAAGATCCATTGACGCTAGAGCAAAGAAACCAATCTTCCGATTGAAAATAGCATTGTCTACTAAAGTTGACATTCCTCCAGAAGGAGAATCATTCACAGCAAAACATATTAGTGGGACATCTAACCAGGTATTGATTGTCGGAGCAGGCCCAGCTGGCTACTTTGCAGCACTCAAGTGTTTAGAATTGGGCATGAAACCAATTGTGTTGGATAGAGGTAAGGACGTACGTGCTCGCAGGAGAGATTTAAAAGCCATCCAACAGGATGGTATTGTAAACCCAGATTCCAATTACTGTTTTGGTGAAGGTGGTGCTGGCACGTATTCAGATGGTAAGTTGTATACCCGTTCACACAAACGTGGAAATATAAAAGACATTTTGCGTGTACTGGTAGATCATGGTGCACCAGAAGATATTTTAATTGATGCCCATCCTCATATTGGATCAAACAAATTGCCAAAGATTATAGCACAGATCCGTGAGACAATAATAGGTAACGGGGGAGTAATACTATTTGGCCACAAGGTCATCGACTTTATCATTTCTGATAAACAATGCAAGGGAGTTAAGCTGCTAAAGGATGACAATATTGAATCTGAAATGTTTGCAGATGCAGTTATCCTCGCAACTGGACACTCTGCAAGAGATGTATTTGATCTTTGCCAAACACATCAGGTTGAAATGGTAGCTAAGCCATTTGCACTCGGAGTCAGGATAGAACACCCTCAAGAACTAATCGATGAAATCCAATACAATCAACGCCGCAGAGAGGATAATCTACCTGCATCCAGTTATCGGGTCGCTTGCCAAGTTGATTCTGTGGGCGTGTTTTCATTTTGTATGTGTCCTGGTGGCTTGATTGTTCCAGCGTCTACAAATCCTGATGAACTGGTGGTTAATGGGATGTCATTATCCAAAAGAGATTCGCCATTCGCTAATTCTGGGGTAGTTGTAGAGGTTAGTCTTGATTATTTAAACAAGTTAGGTTTTACAGGCACATTTGCTGGTATCAATTTCCAGAAAAAATATGAGCAGATTTTCCATTCGGCTGGTGATGGTACGCAACAAGCTCCTGCTCAAAGTTTAACCGATTTTGTCAATCAAAAGATTACACAACAAGAAATGCAGAGTTCGTACATACCAGGACTTGTTTCGGCACCTGTGCACGATTTATTGCCACCATTAATAAGTGAGAAGATTAGGCTTGCAATGAAAGCCTTCGACCAAAAACTGAAGGGATATTATACAAGTGAAGCGAACATTATAGGTATTGAAAGCAGAACAAGTTCTCCCATAAGAATAGTCAGAGACGCAAACACACTTATGTCACCATCAGCAATTGGGTTTTTCCCTTGTGGTGAAGGTGCGGGTTTTGCTGGTGGAATATTATCTGCTGCTCTGGATGGTAGAAATGTTGCAAATGCAGTCAATTCGTTTTTAGGATAAAATACTACCTTTCCTCCATGAAAGACCTAGCAGATTTGATTGGTCGATTTTTAATTTCACTGATCTTCTTCTTTGAAGTGTATGATACAATTGGGTTTTGGCAAAGTACCAAGGACACAATGTCAGCCTACAACATCGACTGGAACCAGGATTTACTACTGATCGTGATGATGACGGTTTTGATTTTGGGCAGTTTGATGGTGTTGATAGGCTATTATGCTAACGTTGGCGCATTCCTTTTGCTACTCTATCTCGTGCCTTTCACTTTTATCGTTTTTTCTTTTTGGAATGATCCTATAGAATTCAGGAGAGTCAATTCTCTTCAGTTTACCAGAAATCTAGCCATATGCGGGGGTCTGTTGATTTTAATAGCCAACGGAGGTGCCGGGAGGTACAGCATCAGACGTATGCTCCACGTCTTACGATTGCCTAAAGAGTAAAAGCAAGTTGTTTCAGTTCTAATTCTCCAGATATGAGAATCTTACAACCACCAAATGTTAAAATTTAAAATTAATCGTTTATAGCCATCACTATTTGAGAGATACCACATCTTGATTGTGTAATCTGTCTATAAACTATCACGCTATGAACAATCAGACCTGGATAGAAGCTGTTGAGCATGCCCGCATGGGTGATGATAAACTATTTAGCAAAGTCGTTTCCTCCAATTTTCGACAACACTTTTACACCCCTATTCTGTTACTAACTAAGGACAGAAGTATCGTGGATGAGATATATATTTTATCCATTACCAAATTTTGGGAGCGTTTTATCCTTTTGGGCGAAGAGCTCCCAAGCTCCAACATTAACGGGTATATCTTTAAGATGGCTCGAAATGCATTTTTTGAAATGAAACGGAAACAGAATACAATTAAAGCATCCTCAATCGTATCAGTCGATGCTGTAGATATTTTTGAACGATACAGTGATCATTTACAGGAAGATCAGCTGTATATGGATACGACTCCGGTCGAATCTTCTAAAGACGTACAACTTAAAGCAGTAATTCAAGCAGTGAATCAGTTGAATCCATTGTGCAAACAAATTATAGAAAAGAATATATTGGAAAGTAACAGTTTGAAAACAATAAAGGAAGAACTGGAATTGGGAGGAACATATAATTCAATCGTCCAGAAGAAAAAGCGTTGCATTAAAAGATTAAGAAAGCTCTTGACGACAAAATTTTCTACAAATTCACCTTCAATAGAAATGAAAACATATGGGATCTAAGAAGAGCATTATAGAGAATAGCTTAAACTACGATTTATCTGCAGAAGATATAGAGCTTCTTGAAGTGGATGATCATACTTTAAAGCAAATCGATATTGCTAGTGTATCTGATAAAATTTCAAAAGAATTTTATCGCCCAGGTTATGAAAAATTTATGGCTGATAAAAAAGAAGAAATCAGAAGTTGGGTTGCAGCTGATGCGCTTATTGATAATAATAATACAGAAACTCCTGAAAATAGTATTTCTCACAAGAATCTAATATTGACTCTCATCGGAGTGGCTATTATCGCTATAGGTGCATATGTGATGTTGATGAAAAAGCCAGACCAAGAAATTACAAAAGAAGAAGTCAGACAGTATGCTTTACTAAGCTACGAAAGTACTGGAGCAATAGATGCAAATCGTGGTGAAAGTAAACAACATAACCAACTTAGTATTAACCATTCATTATTGCTAAATGGAAAATGTGCCGAATTAACAATAAACGGCAAATACCCTGAGCAGGAAATGTGGAGTCAGTTGTATTGTGCATTTTTGGCTAATGATGCAGAAAAGATTGACTTATACAAATCGAAGATTATAGAAAATAAATATTTTAATTATTTAAAGCTTTAATCTTATAATTAGCCACCATTAAATTTATTGTTTAATTTATTCTAGGGTAAACAGGTTTAATTAATTGCTACCTATTTATAAAAGCGTAATTGCAATAAAGCCCCACCAACACTATTGGACTGAACTTGTCAAATTCTAATTTATAAACAAGCAGCTTCTCAGCCTCTGATCGGAATAAAAATCCAGGACAAAGAATAGCTCCAGCGGAGCGCTATCTCAATAGCCCGCATCCCAGAAGGCAATGCGGGGTCATTGGTTAACAATACTATTAATTTGATATGATCCGCAGGTCAATCGGATCTTATCAAATTTTTTAATTTTTCAGTATGTCTAAATCTGGTCGGAGTTATATCTATTTTTAGAGTAAAGTAATATGCTTTTTATTCATTTGATTATTGTTTACTCAGAATAAAAAGATCCAATAGTACTTAAGCCTAAATATCCACCATCATAATAAAATAGAATCATACTTCTGAAGAGCGTATCGACTCATTTGTGAAGAATAATGTTGTCATCTTTTTTTATTTACACATCCTTTAAGTGAAAGGCACTCTCAAATTGAAGTGCCAAAATTAATTCTAAATATTAAAATATTATTATTCACTTAAATAATTTTACAATGATACAATTAAAAAGATTTCAACTCATTTTTACACTTTTATTTTCAATTATTTCTTCTAGTATTATCTTTTGCCAGGTAGATCCAGCAGACTTTGCGACAGAAGGAGATGTATATGCTCTAGGAGGCGGCCTATTTTTTAACAATAATGGTCAGGGTCTTACTATAGAAACTCCAACCAGATTGAGATATACAAGTGATCATCGTGCAGCCGGAAGATTTGATTTTGTTTCTTCTACTGGCAGACTTCTTGGTTCACTTTATGGCAGTACATCCAATTCTGGGCTTCTTAATAAAAATGGGCAATGGTATCTACGGAATAATGCGAATAAAGGAGAACTTCACTTCCTTACGCAAAATATAATAAGAATGTCAATTTTTGACACGGGAAAAGTAAGAATCGGATCTGTTGACCATAGTCCCGCTGGTTATAAATTATACGTTGAAGATGGAATATTGACAGAAAAACTCCGAGTTGCAGTTGATGGTCAAATGGATTGGGCTGATTATGTATTTGATAACGACTTTGAATTAATGCCATTACAAAACGTAAAAGAATTCATTGCAAAGAATGGTCATTTACCAAATGTTCCATCAGCAGATAAAATGGTCGAGACAGGATTGGATGTATTAGAAAGTGATGCTATTTTATTAAGAAAAATAGAAGAAGCTTACTTGTATATTTTGGACCAAAATGAGCAAATTCAAGAATTGAGAACAGAGATTGAAAACCTTAAACAATAATTGAGATGAATATTTTTAACAATAGATATAAACATCTCTTTTGCTTATTGTTTTTCATTGGTACATGTTCGATTGGTATTGGACAAATGGTACCTTGCGAAGCCAATTCAAGAGTTTACATCGATGATCAATCAATCGAGTGTGGATCTGGCGGAGATGATTTTTTCAATTCTTCAGCTGAGATCATTAGTCCGCCGGAAAATGAAACCGTTACCTTATGTGAAAACGACTCTTCAAATATTGTAGACGCAAATAATGACGGAATCGCAGATGACTGTGATGATTGTGTAAATCTACATACAGATGATTTTGAATCTGGTTTGGGCATTTGGAATCATGACTCAGCTGATGGTACAGATGCAGAAAGATTCATGTCACCATTTAGTCCTTCTGGACAATATTCAATGAGAATAAAAGATAATAGTTTTGATCGTTCTTCAATTTTTACCATTCCATTGGACATATCAGATTCAGATAAAGTCTATAAAGTAGATTTTGATTACCAAGCGAATGGAATGGAAGTGGGAGAGGATTTCCTTTTTGAGTATTCAATTGATGGAGGCAATACATTCATCATTGCTGAAGATTGGATTTCCGGGTCTGATTTCGACAATCACATAATATACAACGAGTCGATAGTATTGGATCCTCAAGCACTGACTGCAAATACAGTTTTGAGGTTTAGGTGTGACGCTTCAATAAATTCTGATGAAGTTTATTTAGATAATATCTCCATAGAAGCATGTGAAGCAACTTGTGAAAATGATCTTACACTTGAATCAGCTACATACATTGAATTTCAGCCAGGATTTTATGCGCCAACCACTAGTAAATTACTAGCCCAAATTAAGGAATGTGATGATACATGTCCACAAGCAGGAGAGCCATGTAATGATGACGGAGATGATTGTACTATAGGTACTATAAATTCAGCAACATGTAATTGTGAAGAAGTACCTGCGCCTGATTCTGATGGTGATGGAGTCTGTGATGAATTGGATCAATGCCCAGATTTTGATGATACTAAAATAGGACAACCATGTGATGATGGTGATGTGTGTACTCTTGGTGAAACATATGATTCAACTTGTAATTGTAGTGGAGGCGTTTCCATGGATTCAGATAATGATGGAGTCTGTGATGAATTGGATCAATGCCCAGATTTTGATGATACTAAAATA
>CAYNMW010000089.1:18667-19195 GCA_964398295.1 uncultured Saprospiraceae bacterium
AAACATATGATTCAACTTGTAATTGTAGTGGAGGCGTTTCCATGGATTCAGATAACGATGGTGTATGTGATGAATTGGATCAATGTCCAGATTTTGATGATACTAAAATAGGACAACCATGTGATGATGGTGATGTTTGTACTGTTGGTGAAACATATGATTCAACTTGTAATTGTAGCGGAGGCGTTTCCATGGATTCAGATAACGATGGTGTCTGTGATGAATTGGATCAATGCTCTAGTTTCGACGATTCGCTTTTTAACACTGCTTGTGAACAAGACGGAGATCCTTGTACGATTGGTACCTACTCTTCAGTCACCTGTGGTTGCGTAGAAATTCCATTAACAGGTAGCATTCAAGGTTATACTAATGTCGTATCCTCTAATAATGTAAAATTTTTCAATCCGATTACAACGGATGATGAACCTGTTAGGGAAATATCTGGACTGACGTATAATGATGAAACTCAAGATTTCATTGCAATTACTGATGCCGCTAATTGGGCTATTACAGGAGATATAACTGGTT
>CAYNMW010000090.1:0-19032 GCA_964398295.1 uncultured Saprospiraceae bacterium
GATTTCTAATCTTTAATATAATAATAATCAGTGCTTATCTCTAAAGATTTACTTTACCGCAAAGAGGGCAGGGCCCTTTTGATCAAAGCGACAAAGAGGGCAAAGCCCTTTTGTTCAAAGCGAAGTAATCTAGTCTGGAATGAGAGAATTCAGCCTAGTGCATTGAGCTGAAGGGCTTTGCCCTCTCAACCTTGTGGCTCAGTCTTTGCCCTCTCAGCATTATTTCTTAAAGAATGGATTCAATAGTAAAGCCAAAACCATCACCCCAACCGCACCAATCAAATTCAACCATAAATAACCTACCACATCTTGCCAGAAAATGTAAATGACGAGTAGCTCTGTAATGATAGCTGCAATAAATACCGCATTTCCTTTAACGTGTTTTAGATAAAACGCAACCAGAAAAATTCCAAGAATAGTACCGTAAAATAATGACCCAATTATATTGACAAATTCAATTAGGCTTTCGAAAAGAGTGCCGACACTTGCAAACATAATTGCAAACAAACCCCAGAATAAAGTCCAGCCTTTTGAAGCATTTAAATAATGTTGTTCGGATTCGTTCTGTTTGAATATTCGTCTGTGAATGTCTACAGTACTAGTAGAAGCAAGTGCATTCAATTCAGATGCTGTTGAAGACATTGCCGCAAAGAATATGGCTGCCAATAAAAGACCTACTAATCCCTTAGGCAAATAATTTAGAATGAAATTAATAAACACATAGTCTTTATCATTCACCTCAGCCATCTCATCAACTTTAGCAATAATCACTTTTGCATTCTCACGTATTTCTCTTTCCTCTTCTATCAAGGAATTTAACCTTGTACTTGTGGCCGAGACAGTTGGATTGTTTTCTCTTATTTGTGTAATTAATAATGCACTTGCAGTTTCTCTTTGTTGGAAATTAACATTGTATTCTTTTATTAATGGTTGTAATTCTTGATTATATTCTGACTGCTCTACTTTCTCAATTAGACTTTCATTAAAGTGAATCGGTGCTTGATTAAATTGATAAAATAAGAATACCAATAGACCAAGTAATAAAATAAAAAACTGAAGTGGGACCTTAAATAGCGCATTAAATATTAAACCTAATCTACTGTGTTGAACGGACTGGCCAGAAATGTATCGCTGTACCTGACTCTGATCTGTGCCAAAATAAGATAGAAATAAAAAGACAGCTGCTAGAGTAGAATAAATGTTGTACCTATCCTTGATGTCAAATTTCCAATCTATAATTTGTAGTTTATCATTTGCCGAAGCGATATGCATCATTTCTTTAAATGAATAATCATCGGGAAGGTAATTGAGCAATAAAACGAAAATAATAATTAGACCAATGAAGATCGTAATCATTTGGAGTTTGTGTGTGACATGTACTGCTTTTGTACCTCCAGATACCGTATAGGCAATTGCAATGATGCCAATAAATATTGTGGTAATGTTTAAATTCCAGCCCATAACTGAAGACAGGATGATAGCTGGAGCATAAATCGTAATTCCCGCTGCAAGACCTCTTTGGATTAAAAACAAACCCGAAGTCAATGTTCTGGTTTTTAAGTCAAATCTGCTTTCCAAAAATTCATATGCAGTATAGACCTTTAGTTTGTAGTATAGCGGAATAAAGGTGATGCAAATAATAATTAATGCAACAGGCAGCATTAAATAGAATTGGAGAAATTCTAAACCAGTTTGGTAAGCAAGCCCTGGTGTAGATAAAAATGTTATAGCACTGGCTTGCGTAGCCATAACGGATAAACCTATGGTCCACCATTTAGCCTCATTTCCACCTAAAAGAAACTCTTCTATATTTTCACTTCCTTTTGTTCTCCAAATACCATATCCAATGATAGCTGTCATTGTAATGGACATCACGATCCAATCAACGAGGGACATTTAAATGTTATTTATTGATGAGAAATATTGATAAATAATTGTTATAAAAGCAACATTAAATACTACAATGAGTAAATACCAATAATTCCATTTCGTTTGTGGTTTTTCAGTCATGTCTACAATCTATTATTTGCCAAGTGACATCATATTCGCCAACAAGCGATACGCACCTGGTACACCAACTGGTATTTCTCTAAAAAAGGAAATGCCCGTATAAATATAATTTCCTTTGCCGTGTTGGGCAATCAGCATAGACCCATGTTTTTCGTCTTCGCCACTATCATTCATTGAAAATATTGGTGTATATGCTTCATCCCATTCTCCAGGAAAATATAAACCACGCTCTTGCACCCAATTGTCAAAATCATTTGCTGTGATCTTATTTGGTGTATTCAACACAGGATGATCCTTTGCTAAAAATCTAACTTCTGCATACTCATCTGTAACTCTATCTCTAGATAATTTTATAGGGTAGGGTCCAATATTTGGTAAATTAAATCGACGTGAAGTATTATACTGTATGATAAGGTTGCCTCCATTTTCAACATATTCTAATAAAGCGTCTTGTCTGAATTTTAAATCATCCAATGTATTGTACGCTCTAATTCCTGTGACAACAGCATCATACTTATTTAAGACATCTGCAGATAAATCTGATGGGGTTAATAAATCGACTTCATAGCCAATTTGTTTTAAGCCAGTGTGCACTTCATCACCAGCTCCCATAATGTATCCTATGCGTTCTCCTTTTTTCTCAATAGCAAGTCTGACGACTTTAGAAGAAGCATCTTTCTTAGTTGCCTGCATGGGTATATGATCATAGTCAACAATGATCAAATTGTCTGTATAGGATGATTCACCCACCTTGAATAAAGGAACTATGGAGTGCACAGACTGCGTGTCAGGAGGTGTAAGACTGAATTCAACTGTTTGATCCATTCCTTTATTTGGTAATGAAATGTCTACAGATTCTGGTGTCACTTTCCATCCCTCAGGATGACACAATTCTAATTTCCCTTCCAAGTTATCACGATGCGCTTTTACAGCAACTTTAATCATTTTGGCTTCACTAGAATTAAAGATGTATACTTTATCACTGAGCGAAACAGAAGCTTCAGGGACGATATTAAATGGCTGGTAAACCTCACCATCTACAGGGTCATTTTTCTTGTATATTATTGGTACAATCAAGGGGTATTTTCGGTTATCAACAACAAAATCAAAGGTAGCATGGTACGCAGCTTGATTTTCTGCTTGGCCAATTAAAGATCTATCCTTCACAGTATACATGCCTAATGAGGATTTATTTTCTAACCAATATGGTGAACTGGTCGTCGCATCTGCAGGTATTGACACCTGATTGAATATTTTCAAGCCTTCATTTTCCGTAAGGGACTCATTAAGAATTGTATCGCCCAATGAAGAAGAGAATCGAACTGATCGCAAGGAAACAGGTATGGATGATCGATTGATTGCCTCAATTTCAATATCCACTGTTTCACCTGGCACTGCACTTTGATTGTCCGTCTTTACCTCTGCATATAAGCCAAGACAATTTTTGATCACCTGATCCAAATCCGTCAGCTTTATTGTTTTCCAATGGCCGTCTGCAAGATTTGATATCATGTCTCTGACAACCATTAAATCAGGTACACTGGCTGCTGGATTTAATAGTTGATAGTTAGCATCAATTTGACTTAATTTTCGACCTATCATTTCACCACCATCAACTCTACTCCAAGTCGTATTGATGCCTTCAAACAGACTGAGTTTGTCAGAAGGCATATCACCATTGATGAGTTCAAGGTATTCAAGTTGTGAACCTCTGGTCCCAGTTGATCCGAATCCCTGACACTTATGCATACTTCTACTGGCTGCTGCAATTTCTGTATTTGATTTGCCCAGAGTAGGATAGTATGTGCCCACATCCAGACTCATTAAATTGGTCTTATCTGCTTCCGCAAATTTCTCTCTACTGCCATAGAACCACCATGAGGTATTAAAGAATTGTCGCTGTGGTTGCCAAGTATCCACAAGGTCCAATTGATCTGGGTATGCAGTGGTCTGATTACTTAGTTCGAAAGCCTCCACTGATAATACTGCTGAACTTGTATGGTGCCCATGGGTTCTGCCTGGTGTACGATGATCGAAGCGATTGACAATAATGTCTGGTTTGTGTTTACGAATTGCCCAAACGACATCTGACAGTATTTCTTCTTTTGTCCAAATGGATAAGGTTTCGTCGGGGTGTTTGCTGTAGCCAAAATCAATAGCTCTGGAAAAAAATTGTTTACCACCATCCGTTCGTCTTGCGGCTAATAATTCTTGTGTTCGTAGTACACCTAGTTGGTCTGCCAATTCGGTACCTATCAAATTTTGACCTCCACCTCCTCTTGTTAGGGAGAGATAGGCTGTATTTGCCTTAAGATCATTTGCCAGATATGCGATTAACCTTGTGTTCTCATCATCCGGGTGCGCAGCCACATAAAGTGCAGATCCTAAGAATTGTAATTTTTGGATCTCATGATAAATCTCAGCGCTGTTCATTTTGACAGGCTTTTGACTCCAGGTTAAAAAGGGAATAACCATGAGGAATAGTATGTAAGGCGATTTGCTCATAACTTTCTAATTGATGTCGTAAATATAGGGCTTAGTTTAGCATCTTTTGTCTTAGAGTAAGGGTACATGATATTGTGTAAGAAACATGACCAATCATTGAATATTGTATAGGAATTGTCTTTTTAAGGTAAATAAGGATTAATGAAATAAATATATAAGAGAATATTTAAAAATCTGAATGTTTTATCCCATCTTAGTGCTATTCCAAAAACGTAGTATTAGCACCATGTTAGTTTTGTATATCGCGGGAGGATTCTTTGTAATTAGTCTGATGATGAGCTTAAATGCTCAGCTATCAAAAAAGTAATTTCTAGGCCTCAAAATAAGACAGTGATCAACTCCCTTTAACCTGAAGTCCTTCTTCAGGCATCTGGCATTCTTCGTCTGCTTTTTTCCCACAAACACCACATTCACCAATTTCATTTTTCAACATTGGATTGTTTGATGCACATGTACCTCTAAAGTCTTGTCCGGTTACGATTTGCCTCAAGTTGATCAACATAAAGGAAACACCAAATACGACCAGAATAATAACGAATAGTACTAGGAACTGAGACATAGTATTGATTATTGATATATTTAACACTGCAAATGTAGCTTAAGTTTTACAATGGATAAAAGACTTTCAGAATTTCAACGATTATTAGACATTATGGACACCTTAAGGGAGCAATGTCCATGGGATAAAGTACAGACCAATGAGTCTCTACGCAATCTTACAATAGAAGAGACTTATGAATTGGCAGATGCATTGCTAGAGAATGATACCAATGAGATCAAAGAGGAAATAGGAGACTTGCTACTCCATATGGTCTTCTATTGCAAGATCGCTGACGAGAAAGGTCAATTTACGATAGGTGATGCATTGGAGACTGTAAATGAAAAACTCATCAGGCGACATCCACATATCTATGGTGAGGTGATGGTAAATGGAGAAGACGATGTCAAACGTAATTGGGAACAAATCAAAAAAGCAGAAGGTAAAAAATCTATATTGTCAGGTGTCCCTAATTCGCTGCCTGCGATGATCAAGGCTTATCGCATGCAGGATAAAACAAAGCAAGTAGGATTTGAGTGGGAGAACAAAGAACAAGTCTGGGAGAAAATTGAGGAGGAGATGCAGGAATTGAAGGAAGTAATAAATGAAGGCAATGATCAAAAAAGAATAGAAGAAGAATTTGGAGATGTGCTGTTTTCCTTAGTCAACTATGCCAGATATCTGAATGTTGATCCAGAATCAGCTTTAGAAAAAGTAAACAAGAAGTTTAAATCTCGCTTCGAGTATATAGAGGCAAATGCCCCAAGAGATTTGGAGACAATGAGTCTTGAAGAGATGGATGCACTTTGGGAACAAGCTAAACACAAAAAGTTAGCGTAAGGATTGATGCTTAGATTTAAAAAGTCATAAACATTAAGTCGTATAGTAAAAATAGGAATAAGTACTAAAATAGAAATGTATGCTTTAACAAGCTAATTGATCGAAAGTCATCCTAATCCTAAGACATTAATAGACTCAAACTTTGCTTTATCACCAATTGATCGTACATTTGCGGCTGCTAAAATCGCATTTTCGTAATCCTTTTTGGTAAAACTTTAAACAAATGGCAGCATACTTAACAAATGAGAAAAAAGAAGAAATTTTCTCAGAATACGGAGGCAGTAAGGGAAACACTGGCTCAATTGAAGGGCAAATAGCCCTTTTTACTTACCGAATTTCTAGTCTTTCTGAACATCTAGGTCGAAATAAGAAAGATTACTCGTGCAAACGCACTCTGTTAACTTTAGTCGGTAAAAGAAAAAGATTACTACAGTATCTGGCTTCAACAGACATTCAGAAGTACAGAGATTTAGTCGAAAAATTAGAAATAAGAAAGACATCAGTAGAAATTGCGAATTAAGCCGTAATTCTCTTTTCTCTTCTTATAAACGAAACAACCAATTCATTCCTGTTCCATGCGAACATGGTTTGTTCTTGGATAAATAACAGAATATGGGTTCACAAGTAGGCACAACTGTGTCATTCAATCTTCCAGATGGTCAGGAGGTTACTCTTGAAACTGGAAAACTAGCAACACAGGCCCATGGGTCATGTGTGGTTAAAGTTGGCAACACAATGTTGTTTGCTTCAGTAGTCTCAAATTTGGAACCCCGAGAAGGTGCGCCATTTTTTCCTCTATCCGTTGATTATCAGGAGAAATTTGCCGCTGCAGGAAGAATACCAGGTAACTTTTTTAGAAGAGAAGCAAGATTGTCAGATTACGAAATCTTGACATCAAGACTTGTGGATCGTGCTATCCGTCCGTTATTCCCAGATGGTTATATGAATGATACTCAGGTTATCATAAACTTGATTTCTGGAGATCTAGATACACTACCTGATGCCTATACAGCATTAGCTGCGTCTACTGCATTGTCCGTTTCAAGTATTCCTTGGGCTGGACCGATATCAGAAGTAAGAGTTGCTAAAATCAATGGCGAATATGTTGTAAACCCATCAAAATCAGCATTGGCAGAAGCTACAATGGAAATCATTGTTGCTGCAACACTAGAAAATGTCATGATGGTCGAAGGAGAAGCACAAGAATGCAGTGAAGCTGAATTGATAGAGGCAATTAAAGTTGGACACGAAGCAATTAAAGTCCAATGCCAGGCACAATTAGAATTAGCGCAGAAGGTAGGGGAGAAAGCAACTGTGAAAAGAGATATCCTAGTAGAAGAAGTTGATGAAGAATTGAAAGCAAAGGTTAAGTCATTGACTCATGATAAAATCTTAGGCGTATCAAGAGGTGCTTTGGACAAAGAAAAAAGAAAGAAGGGCTTCAAAGAGATCGGAGCTGAAATGAAGGAATCAATTGTCGAAGAGTTAGGTGAAGAGTATTGGGATGAGAAAGGTGATAAAGCCAAAAAGTATTACGACAAGTTGAAAAAAGAGACGATTCGTGAAATGGTTTTAAGTGAAAATACAAGATTGGACGGTAGGGCGTACGATAAGGTCAGACCTATCTGGACGGAAGTAAATTACCTTCCAGCTGCACACGGAAGTGCAATATTCAACAGAGGTGAGACACAAGCATTAGCATCATTGACTCTCGGTACAAAGAGAGATGAACAAATGATTGACAACGCGCTGGAAAATTATACGGAGAGATTTATCCTGCACTACAACTTCCCGGCTTTATCAGTTGGAGAGATAAAACCAATGAGAGGACCTGGAAGAAGAGAAGTAGGACATGCTAATTTAGCAGGTAGGTCACTGAAGCAGGTATTGCCTGATGAGAATCCATATACACTTAGGATCGTTTCGGATATTTTAGAATCCAATGGTTCTTCTTCAATGGCTACCGTTTGTGCTGGTTCATTATCATTACTTGATGCAGGCATTAAGATTAAAGCTCCTGTATCTGGAATTGCAATGGGGATGATTTCTGATGGCGACAGAATTGCGATACTCTCCGACATTCTTGGAGATGAGGATGCGATTGGTGATATGGATTTTAAAGTAACTGGTACTAAAAATGGTATTACTGGCTGTCAGATGGACATCAAGATTGATGGCTTACCTTATGAGACTTTAGAAAAAGCCCTGATGCAAGCTAAAGATGGTCGAATCCATATTCTCGATGAAATGGCAAAAACCATTAGCCAGCCAGCTGAGGACTTAAAACCTCATGCACCTCGTGTGACAGAAATGATCATAGAAAAAGAATTTATTGGAGCAATTATAGGTCCAGGAGGTAAAGTCATACAAGAAATTCAAAAAGTAACTGGTACGACGATCTCTATTGAAGAAGTAGATGAGAAAGGAATTGTCAATATTTTTGCTACTGATGCAGAAGGTATGGCAGCAGCTGTAAAAGAGGTTAAGAAAATTTCTCATACAGTAAAAGAAGGCGAAGAATACGAAGCAAAGATAGCATCTATCAAGCCTTATGGCTTATTTGTCGACTTTGCAAATAGTGGAGGACTGGTACATATCTCTGAGATATCGCACTCAAGAATTGAAAAGCTAGAGGGCTTGTTTAAAGAAGGAGACATGATCAAAATAAAGATCATTGGTACTGATCCAAAGACGAAAAAATGGAGACTGTCTCGCAAAGCTTTATTGCCAAGGCCGGAGAGAAATCAAGAAAATAACGCTTAGCGGAAATAGTTCTACGAAAAAATATACCAACTTCCGAAACTAAATACCTTGTAAAAACGTATTACTTATACGTATTGTGAGAATGTTGGAGTAATGAGAACATTCTTCTAACATCTTTGTGCACTCTGTATTTTCAGTAAACAAATTATCCTTAAAGAAGTCCGTGTTATGCGACAACTAAAAATTACAAATAAAATAACTTCCAGAGAGAGTGTGTCTCTAGATAAATACCTCAATGATATTAGTAAAATTGAGATGGTAGCTGCCGAAGATGAGGCAGAACTAGCTAGAAGAATCCGCGCTGGAGACAAAGCTGCTCTAGAACGTTTGACGGAAGCAAACCTACGTTTCGTTGTATCTGTAGCTAAACAATATCAAAATCAAGGCTTATCCCTTAGTGACCTCATCAATGAAGGTAACGTTGGTCTAATGAAGGCTGCGAAGCGTTTTGATGAAACTCGTGGATTTAAATTTATTTCATACGCAGTATGGTGGATTCGTCAGTCTATCTTACAAGCTATTGTCGAGTATTCCAGAATTGTGCGATTGCCGCTTAATAAAGTTGGCTCCTACAACAAAGTGAATGAAGCATATATCTCATTTGTCCAGGAATTCGAAAGAGAACCATCAAACGAAGAGTTGGCTGAATTACTTGAAGTCAAACCCAAAGATGTTGCTACGATGTTGAAAAGTAACAACAGACATCTATCATTTGATGCGCCTGTTGGAGGAGAAGAAGGAGATGCTACCATGATCGATTTAATGGTTTTCAGTGATCAAATGGATCCTGACAATAACTTAATGGAAGAGTCCTTAAAAGGTGAAGTCAAAGAAGGCTTGAATATCCTTTCACCTAGAGAAGTAGAGGTTTTATCTTCTTACTTCGGACTGAATGGGCACAAATCATTAACTCTTGAAGAAATTGGAGAGTTGTATGGTTTGACAAGAGAAAGAGTAAGACAAATTAAAGAAAGAGCAATCCGAAGATTGAGAAAATCTGTGAATCGGAATGCACTGAAATCATACTTAGGCTAATTGTTAAAATCCTAAGAAAAAAAACTAAAGCTCATCAGATAAGGAATTGTCTTTTGGGCTTTTTTGTTTTAGCTAAAAGTAATCCGTGATAAAATTTGCAATTGTATTAACACTAGCTGCTCTTGGAGTTCTCTATGTACTTAAAGTGATGGGTGGCTTCTTTTTGCAAACCCAAGGTGTGAAGTCGAGGATAAAAGATGATCTAAAGAATTTGTCAAAGGAATTGCAAGAAGTGGTGGATACATTGGCACCTTGGGAAAATGAAGACTTAGAATTACTTTCCGTTACGCAATCCAAACTCAAGAAAAAACTTGGTATCCATACTCAGATTGCAGGAGTCATCACAAATATTTATCAAGAACATCTGGTGGCTTTTGCATATAAAGATTATTACTACAAAAAGAAAAAAGCCGTTTTAGTAGCGCGAACATCTGCACATAATTTTTACTATAAAATCACTAAGAAAACAGTCGATGTGTTTAGAGATAATGTTCACCTAGGAACACTCAAATCCAACGGTTCATTTTTTCAAGAAGATAGTCAAGTGGCTTGGATTGATCAATCTAAGACATTGAGTTTGATACCCATTTCGATTAAAAGTAAACAAGTGGCCTCTCTTGTCAATCCATTAGAGGCTTCTCACCAACATGCTCGAGCATTAAAAATTGTAGAACAACTAAGCACGGATGAAAAAGAACTTATCCTATCCTTGAGTTTGTATGAGTTGATAAGTCGTACGCTCTAATCATGGAATCAATTAGGATAAGTTTCTATTTCCACATATGCTGTTAGTTAAGCACTCAGATATTACAAGTTCTTTAACACTAGTTGCTATATGGTTTATGGAACTTAAAACCTTCTATACTCGTTTTATTTTTGTCTTCTTACCGAAGACAAGCTTTGAATTAATCAATAAAACACATTTGACTTAGATGAAATACTTGACATTACTTTGTTTTTGTTTCTGCTCAATATTTGCAACAGCCCAACAAGAAAAACAGTCTCCTCCGAAAGACCTTGAACCATTAGATCTGGAATCATTGGATTTTGAATCTCTAAACCTGGAATTATTAGATTTAGAGTCTATCTTGCAAGACTTCAATGGGTTGTTTGATGGGCTGAATGGCTTGGATTCTTTGTCTGGTCAGTTTGACCAATTTGGAGACCTCAATAAACTATTCGAAGGTCAATTAGGTGAGTTGGGTGAAAATCAAGAACTGTTACAGGATTTGATGAATCTGAGCATGAAAACATTTGAGCAATTGGATCTGTCTCAATTTGAAGGATTGATGGAAGGCTTTATGAAAGATTTTGAAGGTTTAGATCTGGAGGAATTGCTAGATCAAGAAGATGTTGATAAAATCATCGAGAAGCACGCTAAGAAAAGAAAGATCTAATAAAATCGTTTACGGTTAATTGACAAATCAAAGACATCAGGTCTTTGGTAATGACCACTTACTGATAAGTTCATAAACTCACCTTTACCAGAATTCAACTCTAGTTGCTGTGTTATGATTTCCTTTTCATTGTATTGAGGTTCTAATAAGAATTGTCCATCTGGTTTGATAATACAACTACCACCTTTGAGTACAAGTTGGTCCGCATCTGAACTATCTAGATGATCAGGTAATTTTAATTGCTCAGGTGTGTCTGTTATTTTCATCAATTGACCAACAGATACCACATGACATCTTCCTTCAAATGCGTATTGTCTAGATGCAATGACATGCATTTCTTTTACAAAAGGCCATAAAGCAATATGCAAATCTTCACCTTGATCATGCATCGCCTGTCTGGTAAGCGGCATCCAATGTTCCCAACAAATAAGACTACCAATTCGACCTATGTCCAGATCTACAGCATTCAGTCCATGGCCATCACCACTTCCATGCACCAATTTTTCCGTATAAGTAGGCATTAGTTTGCGATGATGATTAAGTAGCTCTCCTTTTCGATTAAAGGTCATTACTGCATTGAATAGTGACCCATTTCCTTTGCCTTTTTTGATCACCTCATTTGCCCCTAGCACTACATTGACACCATGTGATTCAATGATTGATTGAATTTTCTTGAATGATTCACTGTCTAGTTCTAAGGAGTTATCATACATCTTAGACCATTCTTCTTTGACAGGTGCATGATTCCAAAAACTTGCTTCTGGACAATAGTCGAGCCATGCAGGATATCCACAAAACCAGCATTCTCCAAAAACAACTAAGTCAGCTTTGTCAGCAGAAGCTTTTTTAAGTAGTGAATCGAACAATTCAATACTCTTATGTAACTCATTGTAAACAGGACCTTTCTGAATGATTGTTAGAATCATAGTTATGCTGTATTTGTGTGACGAATATACGACGGTTAGTGATTATAAATTGTTGAGAGGGTTTAAGTTCAAGTAGTTTCAACCATTGACATATAACTCAAAGTATTTTTATCCACTTGAAAATACTCAGTACGTCATTGTGCTTTCTACTCCTTTCCTTACCTTTCACCATCAATCATATCATCGTATGCTGAAATGCCAAAAACACAAATTCAATCTGGATGAGAAGGTTATCTACCTTAACGGAGCTTACATGTCACCCAATTTAAAAAGTGTTGAACAAGCTGGAATTGAAGCGGTGATACAAAAGAATAACCCTTACCAAATTCAAGCAAAAGATTTTTTTGATCCTGTACAAGTATCACGCAAGTTATTTGCAGATTTGATTCATCTTGATGATCCAAACCGGATAGCTATTATTCCATCTGTCTCCTATGGCATGGCAAATGTGAGTAACAATATAGAGTTCTCCGCTAATGATGAAATTGTCATGATCGATGAGCAATTCCCAAGCAATTACTATTGTTGGAAGTCTTGTGTCGTAGAAAGTGGCGCTATTCTGAAGGTAATCGATGCGCCGAACTCCTTATCCAGAGGTCAAGATTGGAGTAGTGAAATCATCCAGTCAATTTCAGATCGCACAAAAGTCGTGACATTGCCAATCGCGCATTGGTCTGACGGAACTCTTTTTGATATCAAATCAATCACGCAGAAAGCTCATGCACACAATGCACTCGTTATTATTGATGGCACACAGTCTATAGGCGCGATGGAGTTTGATCTTAGCGATGTGCCAGTTGATGCATTGATTTGTGCGGCATACAAATGGTTGTTGGGACCTTATTCTATTGGCTTTGCTTATTATGGACTTGCATTTGATGAAGGTAAACCAATCGAAGAAAGTTGGATGACTAGAGAGTCAAGCGAAGATTTTGCAGGCCTTGTCAGTTATAGTGATCAATATCAGCCTAAGGCTTTTCGATATAATGTTGGCCAATTCTCCAACTTCACTCTATTGCCAATGGCTGAAGTTGCGCTACGTCAGTTATTGGAATGGACTCCGAAAGAAATCTCAACCTATTGTGCCGATATAAGTGAACCGATTCACGACCTAGACCAAGAGTTTGAATTAGAGCAGCCAGAATGGAGAGCAAAACACTTATTCGGCATAAGACCTAAAAAGCCAATTGATCTGGGTGTGTTAAAAAAGACTCTGGCAGAACAAAATATTTACCTGTCCATCAGAGGAGACAGTATACGCATCTCTCCAAATGTTTATAACACCAAAGATGAATTGCATGTCCTGTCTGAGCATCTCAGAAAGACCATCAATTTCTAGTTGCTGAAAAGGAACAGCCGTCTCTGAGTAGTTCAGCTCCTGTTAACGGATTAAGGACGATTGCTAAAAAATCACCATTAATATCTTGTTCATTATCGCTTATGGTTCCTGATCCTTCAATATCTAATAAGATTGGAGTACTAACTCCTTGAAAATCGATCACAAGGGAAAAATCCTCAAGCGTCATGTCAAATGAATTTCCATCTACTACAGCATCTATTGGCAAGAGTATAGCTTCTGTCTCTAAGCTAATGGTTAATTCAGATACTGAGGACTCTACTGGCTCTAATAACACCGTTGTTGTAGTACCATTAAATTGATCTATAATAGAGCAATTCACAGACCCAGTGTAGTTGCCAATAAATTTGTCACGAGCAAAAACGCAATCTGCATCTTGATTTGCACTGGGATTAAAGTTTTCTGCTTCTGGGTTAGTGCAACCAGTGATAATACAACTACCATCATCCACAGTTGCTTCACTATTGAAATTATTGGCTAAGGAATTGGTGCATCCCACGATGTCATCATCACCACAAGAAATAAGAAGTATTGTCCATGCGAATAATAGACTGTATAACACAGCACGTCGAAGAGTATTCATTTGTTGGTTATTAGTTGGTTTACTCTTTAATTACGGTCTAACTGGTTTACATATTGTAAATTCCCCAATCTAAATGCAACCGCAATTTTTGAGCTTTTGTAGACGACATCCTCTGCTCGACAGACGAAACCTTCTTTATGGGTAGGAATGTTAAGATTAACTGGCTTGTACTGGACTTCCTGGACTGCAAAATTTGTAAGCGTTTTGTTCTCTTGGTAAGTCAAACTTAATGCTTGGAAGGCCAGTAATATTGGAAATATGGTAATGTATTTAATCAAAACAATTCAAATTTATGAAACCTTGATTCAATTGGGCCATTGTAGAGAATTATCTTCTTAGATGGTCGCAAGCCGACAAATTTGATGGCTTCTTTATCTCCCGAAAATATCCAAGCTGTAGAACCTTTGCATTTTTGCTTTAGCGTATCACCTATCATTTTATAAAATCCTTTCGCATCTTCTAAGCCCAATCTTTTATTATAAGGCGGATTGAATATCAATAATCGCGGCTCGTCTTGTTCTTTGATTTGAAAGAAATTTTGCTTGTCAATTTTAACGTGTGAGTGAAGCTTATTGTTGCGGAGTTCTTTTTCCAAATCAAAAATCACATTTCTATCGATATCTGTACCAAGGATAGAACAGGGTGGAGTGGTAGGTGAAGATTTCTCTCGCTTCAATTCCTGCCAGATTTTCTTATCAAATGACTTCCAATATCTGAAACAAAATTCATCTCTTTTGAACTGTGAATGAATGTTGTATTTGAGTAATGCTGCTTCTGTTACAATGGTTCCACTTCCACACATTGGATCCCAAAATGCAGTCTGCTTATCCCAGTCTGATAGTTGGATTAGGCCGGCAGCCAACACCTCATTTATGGGTGCCATCACCTTTACTTGTTTGTATCCACGGCGATGTAAGGACTCTCCGGAACTGTCCAAACTCACCGTCATTTTTCTTTCTGAAATATGGATGTTGATCCGAATGTTCGCATTTTTTCGTTCAACAGACGGTCGTTTGCCATATAGATCTCGAAAGTGATCCACGATTGCATCTTTGGATTTGTGCATGACAAATTGCGAATTCTTGAAGAATGGTGAAAATACAGTTGAGTCTATCGAAATGGTATTATGGTGATAAAACAATTCTTCCCATTTGATGCTGCGAAGAGCCTTGTAAATATCTTCATATGAATGAACAGTAAACGTTTCTGTATTGACTAAAACACGTAATGCAGTTCTAAGTTGTTTATTCAAACGATACAATTCGAGCGGTGTTACCTTGTCAATAAAGACTGCTCTTTTACGTCCCTCACTAGGTCTGCCAATAATTGATTGGACCTCCTCAGCTAAGACTTCTTCCATTCCGTGAAATGTCTTAATGAGAACTTCCATTAGGTTTGAATTACGCCTACATTAAAGTCTTCGATTGGGGCATAGTTGGCAACGGATAGACATTTGGAGATTGCTTCTCTGGTTTCTCTTGGGTCTATAATTTCATCTACCCACAATCTTGCAGCGGCATAATATGCAGAGGTCTGTTGGTCGTATTTTTCTCGGATCTCATCAATCATTTCTTTTTCTTGCTCTTTCGTTAGTGTTTCTCCTTTTGCCTTCAGCGAGCTGCTTTTGATTTGTGCCAATACCTTAGCGGCCTGCATACCACCCATTACTGCTATTTTGGCTGTAGGCCATGCAAAAATAAATCGAGGGTCATACGCTTTTCCACACATGGCATAATTGCCAGCACCATAAGAATTTCCAATAACAATGGAGATTTTTGGGACCGTTGAATTGGAGACAGCGTTGACTAACTTTGCCCCATCTTTTATGATGCCACCGTGCTCAGCTCTGCTACCGACCATAAAACCTGTGACATCGTGGAAAAATACAAGTGGAATTTTCTTTTGATTGCAATTCATAATAAATCGTGCAGCCTTATCTGCAGCATCAGAGTATATAACACCACCGATTCGCATCTCTCCCTTTGCTGATTTTGTAATCTCTCTATTGTTGATGACAATACCTACACTCCAGCCGTCAATCCTACCATAGCAACAAATCATTGAATTGCCATATCCTTCTTTATATACATTCAAACTGTCTTTGTCAACTAAGTGACTAAGGAGTTTCATGGTATCGTAAGGTTTATTCTCATATGGAAACCGACCAATTATGTCTTCCTTTGACAAGCTGGGTGCCACCGATTCTATTCGATTTAGACCTATAGTTTCTGCTTCTTTAGATTTGCCAATCAAATCTCTTATCAGGTCAAGACATTCCTTGTCATCTTTTGCAACGTAATCAGTAACACCAGAAATATTTGATTGTGTATGTGCTCCGCCAAGTGTTTCTTTATCTATTTCTTCTCCAATTGCAGCTTTCACTAAATAAGGCCCGGCCAGAAAAATAGAACCTGTTCCTTCTACTATGATTGACTCGTCTGACATTATCGGTAAATAGGCTCCACCAGCAACACAACTACCCATAATCGCAGCTATTTGGGGTATTCCTTTTGAAGATATGACAGCATTGTTTCTAAACATCCTGCCGAAGTGTTCCTTGTCTGGGAATATCTCATCTTGCATCGGTAAGAATACACCAGCAGAGTCCACCAGATAAATCAGTGGCAACCTATTTTCAATTGCTATTTCTTGAGCTCTTAGATTCTTTTTGGCGGTCATCGGAAACCATGCACCAGCCTTTACTGTAGCATCGTTTGCGACAATCATGCAATTGCGGCCTTCTACTTTTCCTATACCTGTTACCACCCCAGCGGCAGGACAACCACCGTGATTGTTGTACATCCCATGAGCGGCAAAGGATCCAATTTCAAAAAACTCTTCTCCATTATCGATTAAATAGTTGACCCTTTCTCTTGCTGTGAGTTTGCCTTTTGCATGTTGTTTGTCAATTCTCTTTTTGCCTCCTCCTAGAAAAATAGATTCCTTTTCCCTATCGAGTTTCGCGAGTTTCAACAAATAAGCATCTTCATTTTTGCTAAATTCTATATCGATACTAGCCATATAATAACATGTCTTTTCGTTTACAAGGTAGGACTATAAATACGATTATTGAATGTCTCATAACATTGCATTCAAATAATTTTATTCTTAGTACAGTTATCGATCGAAAAATGGACTGAAGTAGAACTAAAAGGAGATCTTATAAGGAAACCGCCCAGGGTAGTCTTGGTAAAATCCGTCCAATATAAGTTCATCTGGTTTTGACTGCAAAAACTTGAGTAGTTCATTTACATCAGAGAAATTATTTTCATTTACCTGAGTAATGATATATCCAGGTTCTATATTTGCTTTTGCAGCTATACTTCCCTTTGTCACACTGATTACTTTCAAGCCATCTGTTCCTGTTGCTTCAAGCTCTGGACCGCTTAAATTTCTAATTTCAATGCCTAAGTCTACAAATTCCTTATCTCTTCTTATGGAAATGAAATCGGTCGTGTTTAGATGATTTTGCAGTATAATGTCTTTCTCAAATGATTTCTTTGCTCGTAGATACTTGACATTAATGTATTCGCCAGGTCTGAATCTGGCTAAAATTCCATTAAATTCTGCTGCAGTATTGACTGGATGTTTGTTCAAGTGGGTAATGACATCTCCCTTACTTAAAGTAGAGTAGGCAGCACCTCCTTTGGATACAGATCGAACCAGAACACCTTCAATATCTAACATGCCAAGGGATTGAGCAATGTCGTCATCAACACCTACAATTGTAGCCCCAATCCATGCTCGTTGTACAGAGCCGTACTCTCTGATGTCTTCGTAAACTTTCCTGACGATTGCAGAGGGAATTGCGAATGAGAACCCTTCATAATTTCCACTGTTAGACAAAATTGCTGTATTGATCCCAATCAGTTCTCCTTGTGTATTTAGAAGAGCCCCTCCAGAATTGCCAGGGTTAATAACTGCATCTGTTTGAATGTAGGATTCGACCCCCAATTTATCTGAAGGATTCAAATGTCTGGCCTTTGCACTTACAATTCCTGCTGTTACAGTGGCTTTTAATTTATAAGGATTTCCGATAGCTAATACCCATTCTCCAACGGATAATAAATCCGAATCGCCAATTGGTCTAAATTGCAAACTTGACTCTTCTATTTTTAACAAGGCCAAATCTGTATTCTCATCAAATCCTACCAATGTAGCTCGGTGGACTCGCTTGTTATGTAAGGTGACTTCTATATGTTCTGCGTTATGTAAAAGGTGATTGTTTGTAATGATGTAGCCATCTTGCGATAAAATGACACCTGAACCTGTAACGCTCTTAAATTCTCGATTAAAACCGGATTCTACCTTATTGATGCTTCTAATAAATACAACAGATGGGAGAGAAACCTTGGCTATATTTGAAAAATTAGCAGTATTTCCATCCTCATCAGATACCAATGTGATAGGGGCTTCTTCTCTAATGATAACCGTTTCAGATTTATGGATTAAGCTGAATAAGGCAATTGCAATACAAGCGCTCAGTAAAGAAGTGATGAAGAGATGAAATGCGTTAATCCTCATAAGTAGAGATTGACAGCAATAAATTCAAATAGAACCATGAACAAAAGTACATACAGAACGCAAGATTGCAATCTACAGTACATCAATTTTTGTTAACAGGGTTCAATTTTGGAATGAAATGACGGCTAACTCAGCTAGCCACCACACTCAATTTGCAAAGTTTTTATTTGCGACTCCCATAGCTGTTTTTGCTCATTGACTTCATCGTCATCGCAAAAATCTGTGATTTCAAGTATTGTTTCGTTGGTGACATCAGATTTGTACATTCTAAATTCAAGATATTCTCCTTCATCTGAGCCGTCCCATCTGAATCGTACTCTTTCTTCTTCTATGTCATCAATCATTTCGGCGTCTTCATCTGCACCTTGCCAAGTGAATGTGAAAACTTCTCCGTTTATATCTACTGCATCACAGAACCATCTGACAAGGCAGGATGGGGTGGTGATAAATTGATATAGAATTGCTGGCGATGCCTTAAATATGAATTCTATATCGAATGAAACTCTTTTCATGTATTTGTTTAAAAAATAATATGTAGATATTTAAAATGACTG
>CAYNMW010000091.1:0-18678 GCA_964398295.1 uncultured Saprospiraceae bacterium
ATGACGGAATACCTGTACATTTATTCTTGAAAGACTTGTCCAGCTATTATGACCTTACTTTTTCACAAGAAGGTATAAATAGTAAAGAATTAATTTCTGGTAGCTACCGCATCGATAACTTAGACAAGCTTATTGAAACTATCGAAGTTTCAAACCAGTGGAAACATGAAAAAACGGGAGACAATATCGTATTTAAACAGTCAAATTAATGCTAAAACATTTACTGCTATACTCCTATTCCTTATTGTTTCCATATCGTTTTTAAGTGCACAAAATCAAGAGCAATTCTATCTGACATTCAATAAATCAAGTTCTTTGGATATCATCAAGTCCATTGAAGAAATTACGGGAACGACTTATAATTTCTCTCATTCAATTTTGCCAAATGAACAATTTTCATTTTCTGTAAATGGAAATTTGGAAGCTATTCATCAAACTGTATTCAGTGTATTGGATAGACATGTGGTTCATATAGAAGACAAATTATTTGCCATACAAGATCGAGCATTACAGGATTCTCAAAAAATAGCGCCACATCATTTTATTGGAACGATCACAAATGAATTATCTGAAACGTTACCCTTTGCCAGAATCAGTATATCAGCTACAGGACAACACTTTGAATCTGACTTGAATGGTGTATATGATTTTAATGCCTTTGTGAGTAAAGAGGAAATGATGAACATCCATTTTCTTGGTTATCAAACATTAAATGTAAAGGCTGGAGATTTACTGGGTCAACGAACTCAGATCACCTTACAGCAAGAAAATCATATACTTGGAGAGATTGTCATTAAAGACTATTTGAAACCAGTACAGGTTAATCCTTTACAAAATGCAGACATAATTGATCCTTCAAAAATAACATCCTCGGGGCAAGCAGATTTGGATGCATTTTCGATATCTCAGTTGTTGCCAGGTGTGTATAATGCAGGTGAATCTTTAACTGATTTACAAATACGAGGTGGCCCACCAGATCAGGTCTCGTATAACTGGAATAACATACAACTTTTTCAAAACAGCCTTTTTTATGGAAGAGTCAGTGCGGTGAATCCATTTATGATAGATAAGGTAACAGTAAATAGGAATGGAGCTTCCTCATCTGAGTCAGGTCAGGTTTCCGGATCTATACACTTGAGAACAGATTCAAATATAGATAGTCTGACAGTCAAATTACATCATGATCTATTGTATACAAATATTGGTGTAGCGATACCATTACTACATAATAAAGTACAAATCCGATCAGCGTATAGAGTTTCAAATTCACACTTATATCGAAACTTTGTCTTTACTAATTACTTTAATCAAAGTACGCAGGAAGGTACAATTCCTGATTATGACTTTTTTTATGAGATATTTAATTTAAGTGATGTAATTGTGCAGATTCCAGACTTCACTTTTAGTGACCTTACAGCCTCCTTAGACATAAATTTATCAACTAAAGATCAGCTTAATATTAATTATATTTCCGTAGGGAATAATCTTTTATATGGACAAAGAAGCTTGGATGAAAATATTAGCGAATTAGCTGAAGAGCGCTTAGCTATACATAATAATGGCTACAGTGTCGAATACACAAGGAATTGGTCTAAGCATTTTAAAACCACTATGGACTACAGTGTAAGTAATTATGCATACAACACTCAGTATTTTCAAAATGATAGAACACCCGAGGATGGTTTTAGGGCATTTTTACAAAACGAGATTGGACAATCCAAAATAAAATTTAACCAACAATTTTCGAACAAATGGTTTACTGTGGATGCAGGTTATCAATATGAAGATTGGCATTTCAACTTTGACGAGCGAAATCAAGAAGTAAATCCAGAAGATAATTTTAGACGCCGATTTTCTAACAATAGTTTTGAACATAGTGCTTATTTAAAATCTACTTTATTTTTCTCTCCATTATTCAAATTGGAATCCGGTGTCAGATGGTCAAGTTATAGTCTGGCTATTGAAGGTAGAGATCTTATAGAACCACGCGTACACCTGTCTGTTGTGCCTACTAACAGTCTTACCTTACACATGCACTACGGCAAGTATCATCAAAACCTAACTAGGGAAGAATCGTTCTCAAGATTAGAAATTGATAATTCATTTTGGTATTTATCAGATGAAACAACGGAATCAAGTGCTTTAACATTTATAGTTGAAAATCAACAATACAGTCTTGGGGCCAAGTGGAATACTGGCAACTGGACATTTCATGCGGATATATATCAGAAAGAAATACAAAATTTACATTCATCAAGTTTTGATTTTAGTATTGATGACAACCCCTATATTTTCAATGATCTAAGCATCACAGGATTGGAATTATCAGCACAGTTTGCCAAATCATGGTTGAAATTTTTGTGGACCTATGACTATATAGACGAGAGCCTCACAATGCAAAATGACAATAGTGGTTTGAGTACACCAAGCCCTTTTTCTCAACCACACAGACTGTCCCTATACCAAGACGCCCAATGGGGAAAGAATCAACTGAGTGTGCAATGGAATTATGCGACAGGACGGCTATTCTCTATTCCCGATTCTGGTAATCTAAGTCAAGAATTAACTGAAGAAGGTGATGTTGAGTTCTTTTTGCAATTTAATGAGATCTTAACAACTCGAGTCCGTGATTACCATCGATTAGATCTTTCCTACCATCGCTCTTTTACAACTAGAGCATTAAAAGGAAAATTAGGGTTCCACATATTAAATGTGTACAATCGAAACAATGTTCTAAAAAATAATTTCTTTATTGACTTCCGAACAGAAGATATCCAATTGGGATTATTGGCAAAAACTGGGTTAGGAATAACTCCTAATGTATCTTTGGATATTGTGTTTTAACTTATACACGGTTACAATTCTAACTCTTCCTTAATCCACAAAGAAGCTTTCTATTTGCTTAACACTAAAAAACGATTAAACTGCATACTTACCATCCAATAGCAAATAAAAACCATCATCAGACTAACTGGCAACCATGCCATATAAATCCCACTAATGTCAAACCACAATGGCAAGAGTAAAGTAAGCGGAATAAAAAATAAGCCAGTTCGTACGATCAATAAAATAGCTGCAGCTTTTCCCTCTCCTATACCTTGAAAGAGCGTTGTTGTCATTAAGAAATAAGGATAGAATGGTAGACATGCCATCATGACTTGGTAATTCCAAATATCAACTTGGCTGAACTCAGTATTTGGAATCATCCAAGCTAAAGTAATTCTTGGGAACAGTAAAACAAAGACTAGAATGATCAACAACATGACAGTATACGCGATCATAAAACTCCGAAAAGACTTTCTAACTCTTGTATACATTCCTGCGCCAAAATTGATTCCAACAATCGGTTGCATGGCTTGTGCAAAACCATAACCAGGCAGAATTACCAGCAATAAAATACGATAACAGGCACCCATAAATGTAATATCAAAATCATCTCCATAATTTGCAATCGAACGGAAGACAACGACTTGTTGCAGGAAAAACATAAATTGCAACATCATCGCAGATACGCCAACATTAAAAATAGGCTTTACCAATTTCCCCTCCAGGCTAAAAGAGGTAAATGATATAGGAAATGACGCCTTCTTTCCAACATAAAAATACCAGGCATTCAATAAACTAAAGATCAACATAGCAATGACAGTTGACCATGCTGCCGCTTCTATTCCCATACCCATACGGACAATGAAAATGTAGTTCAAAATTATATTGATGACTGAGGCTATAATGGCATATAACATAGCCTCTTGAACTTTGCCCTCTGCTCTTATCAGCATATTAATGACTACAGCATAAATTCTAAAAAATGCCCCAATCAATAAAATGCGATAATAGATGACTCCTAGTTCTTGAATCTCTCCTTTGCCACCCATTAATGCGAGCAATTCATATGCGAACACCCACCCTAATCCAGTCAGCAGTACTGAAAACAGGAAAGAAAGTAGTGTAGCTGTTCCCAGGATTTTCGACTGGATATCCACATCATTTTTACCAATGACAATGCTTAATAAGGAAGCAGATCCCATTCCGATCATGCTGGCAATACCGTTAGTCAATATTGTAAGAGGTAATACCAATGACACTGCCGCTAATGCATTTTGACCAATATATTGACCTACAAAGATGCCATCAACAAAAGTGTTCAGTCCGTTTATTGTCATTGCAATAATGGCAGGCAATGACATGGTGAGCATCAGCTTCCAAATACTATCCGATAAAATTTTTTCCCTCCTAGCAGTATCCTGCTGTCTCATCATAGTGTACTAATACCCATTATTAAATTTGTCATGGGCGAAGGTATAAACATGAGCATGATTTCAGGTACAGGATGCAGTTGGTTCGTCACTTATTGTTTTAAATCATTAAATCAGACAAGTTCTGTTTCTATTTTTGCTGTTTGAGGCGACAACAAGCCCAATATTTGCAAATCATTGAGGTATTTATGGATGTAGCTTTCACTTAAGCTTGGGAGACCACTTAAGGTGCTTAGTTCTTTTATCAGTTGTTTAAAATTTGCTGTACCAATTTTATTTTGACCACCTCTACCTTGTCGTTTGTATGCTATCAACACATCCAATGCGGACTGACGTCTGATCTCTTCTGGCATTGCCTTCAACTTTGTCTCCAACCGCTTGTACCATTCTTTGTGATCATCAAATCTGTGCATCGGATATCCGGCAGATTCAATCCAATCCACAAACGAATCCAGAGAAACATTATCTGTATTGTAATTGATGGAGTGGTAGGTTTTGCAAGAATCATGAGCCGTAGTATGAACACCACAGATTGCCTTAGCCAATGCATCAACTGGTACACCTACATAGTGAGCATCTCGTCTTCCTGATTCTTGATAAAAAGATTGTGGTGCGAGACCAGTTAGTGCGACGCTTACCAGGATACGAGTAAGCATATCCGCAGTATTTGCTTGTCCTTTGTAGAACTGATCAGGCATGATCATGTCACACCTAAATATATTCATTGGAATTTTAAAACGCTTATTGGTTTCTCTGAGCAGCAACTCTCCACCCCACTTACTTGCCGCATAGCCATTTGCATATCCATCAGTTAAGTTTATTGCTTTTTTGAATGGCGTACTTTCGTTAATACCATTAGCAGAATCCAACAGCATAAAGACTCCAACCGTAGATATAAAATCAATCGGCTTCCTCCTTTCAGTTAATGCCAACCGTATGATTTCGGCAGTCCCTCCTACATTGGGTCCAAACAAATCTTTGTAGCTCAAGCGATGATTCACTAAAGCAGCAACATGACAAATCCAATCTACATCAATAGCTAGTTTTTGGTGGACTTCATAACTCAATCCAAGTAGAGGTCTGGTAATATCTGCTGCCAACACTTCTAGGTGGTTTGTTGCCAATGAATGAAATGTGTCTTCCATTTCAGAATCCAAACCATTAAATTCTTTAGCCAATTTCTCATAGGCCGCTTCATTGCTTTTCTCACGAATCAGACAAATCAATTTACCTCCTCGACGTGCTAAAATCTTGAGCCATTCCAGGCAAACAATGTGACCTAGAAAACCATTGGCCCCTGTAAGTAATACAGTTGTTGGCTCGGTATCAATGTATGGCAAATCATTGGCATTCTCTAAAATATCTGCAGTTATGAAATGCTCAAGTTTGATATCTTTTGGATAAACTGTAGTTGCTCCTTTACCATGAATCGAGGAAAAACTTGCCTGTTGAGTTACATTTGTATTGGCAACTTCATCTATGTAACTAGCCCAGATCCTTAAATTTCCTGTAGGGGACAAAATGACATCAGCCGCAAGATTGACATCAAATGTTTCTTCTATCGACAATGAAAATAATGAGGCGCCTATAGAGTCTCCCCCCAACTCTGAAAAATTTCTGGGCAATGCATGATCAACCCCTTCGATATTTAATTGACTCTCTAACAAGACTACCAATTTTTCAACTGTAGACAAAGGTGAGTTTGGATCTTTGAGTGCTATGACTCGTTCATCAGCGGATTGTTCATGTGCTTCATAGAGGCCTTCCAGTGATGAGCCGTATTTTCTTTTTAGTGCTGGTCGCAGACGTTTACGGACACTTGACAACAAACCATTCTCTTGTGTAAACTCCTCATGCTCGATAATATAGTCTCTTGGCACTTCAAAGTTTCTCAAGTCTTCTGTCTTAGCAACGTGATTGAGTTCGTCTCTTATTAGATTTTTAATTTGGGCTTCAGTTGGATTGGTTCCTAACTGTTGCTTCACGAGATCCGACTCCGGGACAACGACTGCTAGCAAATAAGATCGATTGGAATTTCCATAGACATAAATCTGTTTAATAATGGCACTACCAGCTTCATAAATGGTACCCAATGTTCCAGTCGCCACATATTCACCATGAGACAATTTGAGTACATCCTTTACTCTATCAATGACTCGAATCTCATCATGTCCTATTAGCTCAACAATATCACCAGTACATGAATAGCCATCTTCTGAAAACAATTTTGCAGTTGTTTCTGGTTGATTATAGTATTCTTTAATTCCATATTTCGTTTTGACAAGAAATTCTCCTCTAGGGAATGGTTTGTCTGTTGTAAAATAACCCAACTCTGGGACGTCTCTCAATTTGTACTCAAGAACCGTTTCTCTGGTTATCTTACCATCAAGTGTCAATCCACCAGTACCTGATTCAGTATTGCCATACCCTTCTACCATGAGCACTTCAAAACACTCTTCCATAAACTGCTGAACTGCTGGAGAGGTAGGCGCTGAACCGTAAACAATGCACAATAAACGATCACCCAAATAACTGGATCGTAAGTCTTGCATAACTTGCTGTTCGATTTCTTCCTTTGACGATGCTGAGTTCCTTGAAAGATTTGCCACTTCATTTTGATAGTGTTGGTGAATCAGTTCGAAGATTCGCGGAAAAAGAGAAAGAAACGTTGGTCTTGCTAGTCGCACATCTTCCAACATGGTAGACATATCAGGCATCAATGTAAAGTAACCAGTCCCACCAATACTTAAAATTGACATCAAATTGATCCTCCCCATAATGTGATTCAGTGGAGCCAGCAAAACTGTAACACGTGGCAATTTAACTTCACGACCAATCCACCGATGTATAAATGCGTCTTGGCTTATCACCGCCCCTTTAGGTTTGCCTGTACTACCTGAGGAATGTATAATTGCTGTCGGCTTTGTCAATTCATTCTCTTCATCTGGCAAATAGGTGAAAGCATTATGTTTACCTTGTCCCAATAATTCAGCTAATGTGAATAATTGTTTCTTGTCACCAAAGGCTTCTAATTCTTGTTTTACTTTTTCAACTTTCGCCCTATCTACATCTACCTGCTCATCATAATTGAAGACGATAATACTATGGACATTATCTTGATGGATTGCAAGTTTAGCTGCTAATTCCAAATCTTCAATTGTTGAAGCAATAACTACTGGTTTGATGTTGTCAACAATTTCGATGAGGTCGGCTCCAGACGAGCTACTTTGCACAGGTACTGTGATCGCTTTAGCATAGGTGCACGCAAAATCTATTGTTGAAAAATCAATATCCGCGAATCCCATAATGAGGACAAAGTCAGATCTAGAAACCAAACAATGTTCATGCGTACGCCAAGCCATGGCAAGTTGTTTGATCCGATCGTGAAACTTGTCATATGTGATCGTACTAAATGCAGGCAAATATTTTTTGGCACTCAGTCCCTCTTCATCTGCAACAATTTCGTAAGCACGTTCGCCTAAAGCAGGCCTATTTGGATAGCCATCCAAGAAAACACCGATTACCTTATCATAGGACAATCCCTCAACCAATGCCTTTTCGCGAATGGAAACATCAGGAATGAGTCTCCCAATTTGCTCATCATTTTCAGATAGCTTAACCAAACGAGTCGCATACCGACGCTTCGGAGACATTTCCTTCTGTGTCATAAGTTTAACCTTGAAACGACTAAAATAACCAATCCTATTTTCTCAAAGTAAATAGTATAGGTATATTTTGCAGTGAATTAGAAATGTTGATGATAAGCAAGGAAGACATACAATTACTCATACAAGAAGAATACGGTTTAGAACTTGACAAGGTTATACAACTGGATGGGTATATTGATTTTAATTACGAACTAAGGACAACAGATTTTAAAAAGTATATTCTAAAATTTCAGACTTCAGATCCACTCTTTTTTTTGGAGGCTCAACATACCTTACTCGACTATCTGAATGATGGTGAGAATCGATTTCCAATTGCTCTACATACAATATCTGGTAAGAGCATCTTTACGTACAAGAACTATCATGTCCGCATACTTAGTTTTTTGGAAGGTGAATTTCTTGACTCATTAAAAAATAGATCAGATCAGTTGATCAATAGTTTTGGAGCAGAACTAGCACAGCTTCATGTGAGGACTAGTGGATTGCAAATCCCTTCATTATCGCACATGACTTTGGAGTGGGATTTAATCAATCTGCTTAATCTAAAGCCACATTTATCGTTAATCAAATCTCCAAACCTAAAAAGACTGATTCATTATTTTCTGTTACAATATAGAGATAAGGTTCAGAGTGAATTGCGAAACTTACCACGACAAATCATTCACGGCGATGCAAATCCAATGAATGTGTTGGTTCAAAGTGATCATGTATCAGGCTTCATTGATTTTGGAGACATGTCCTACAATTATCGAATTTTTGATTTGGCCATAGCACTTGCTTATCTGCTCATGGAACAAGAAGATGAATTGAATATTGCCAGTGCATTTATCTCAAGCTATCATTCCAAAAACCCACTACAAGAAAAAGAAATAGACTTACTGTATTATCTGGTTGCTGCACGCCTTTGTCAGAGCCAATTACTTTGTGCAAAATCCAAGCAACATCAGTCAGACAATGAGTATATATCTGTTGATGAAAAACGTGGTGAAGAACTTTTGGAACAATGGATTACCATCAATCCAATCAAAGCAGCAGATGCTTTCAGGCAAGCATGTGGTTTTAAAAAAACGGACAGGCAAGACAACGAACAACTTCTAGCTGATCGACATCAATCCATCAGCAAAGCGCAAAGCATCAGTTACAATCAGCCCATACCGATGATGCAATCTGCCTTTCAATACATGTATGACAGTATGGGAAATACCTATCTCGATTGTGTCAACAATATCATGCATGTTGGTCACTGTCATCCAAAAGTAGTGGAGGCAGCTCAAATACAATTATCAACAATGAATACCAACACAAGGTATTTGTATAAAAGTCTGAATGACTATTCTGCAAAACTTTTAGCAACCCTACCTCCATCCCTAAATAAAATATTTTTCATCAACAGTGGTAGTGCAGCTACTGATTTAGCAATTCGTTTGGCACGGACGTTTACTGGCAAAAAAGACATGCTTGTCATGGAGCAAGGTTATCATGGCAATACAGAAGTTGGCATAGATGTGAGTTCATATAAATTTGACAACAGTGGTGGAACTGGTGCAAAAAGATTTATCCATCAATTGACCATGCCCGATACTTATAGAGAAAATGTAGGTCTCAATTTCTACAAAGAGGAAGCAGCAAAAATTACTGACTCCTTTTCTATTGCTGGTTTTATTGCAGAGTCTATTTTGAGTTGTGGAGGACAATTGATGCTACCTGACAGATTTCTCCAAGAGATATATACTATCGTGAGAGGCAAAGGCGGAGTTTGTATTGCAGATGAAGTACAGGTCGGTTTTGGACGAGTGGGAAATCATTTCTGGGGATTCGAATTACAGACTGTCGTACCAGACATTGTCATCATGGGCAAGCCGATTGGTAATGGTCATCCAATGGCAGCAGTTGCCTGTACAGACGAGATTGCAGAAGCCTTTGACAATGGCATGGAATTCTTCAGTTCTTTTGGAGGCAATCCAGTAAGTTGCGTAATTGGTTTGGCTGTATTGGAAGTGATCGAAGAAGAAAAACTACAACAGCATGCACTGGAAATTGGAAACTACATGTTAGCCCAATGGGAGACATTAAAACAAAGGCATGACTGTATAGGAGATGTCAGAGGAACAGGACTTTTTCTGGGAATTGAATTTGTGATGGATAAATCAACAAAGGAACCGAATGAAAAAATCGCTTCGACTATTGTAAATACATTAAAAGAGCGAGGTGTCTTACTGAGTACGGACGGTCCATATCACAATGTGATTAAGTGCAAACCACCAATGACATTCAGCAAAAAAGATGCGGATAGATTGTATACAGAACTCGATATTGTTTTACACGAATTGAAAAATTGATACAAGATTGAAAAAGACCTTATCTATTAAGTTTTACTCAGATTTCATTTGCCCTTGGTGTTATTTAGGCAAGGTAAGATTCCAACGCATAAGGAAAGAGTTGGAGGGCGAAATCGACATAAAGGTAAAAGTGATGCCATATTTACTCTATCCACATATAGGACCAGGTGGTGCACCCAAATCAGAATTTGCAAAAAATACAAAACCGGGAATGGGCAGAAGCCTCCGAGAAGAAGCTAAATTAGAAGGCATCAACATCAATTATAAGCTCATTGATCGCATTCCGTATAGTATGGAAGCCCATCGGTTGGTTTGGTTGATAGAAAATGATAAACTTAAGTATTCATTATCTACCAGACTATTTCATGACTATTTTGAGAAAGGGCAAAATATTGAGGATCGCAATTACCTTACATCGCTTGCTACAGAGTTTGGGGTAAAACCAGATGTCATCCAGTCATTCCAAGAAAATGAAAACGGATTGAAGGAATGTCAACAATCTATTGAGGATGCTAAAGATTCGTTCATCCAATTGGTTCCGACAATGGCTTTTGCTAACGATTTAAGAATTATAGGATTGCAGAGTGGTGAGGTGTTGAAGCGGTATTTGATTAGGGCGTCTCGGATGTGAATAGGAGGTTTTGAGGGGTCAGGTTTTGAGTATTTTTAACCATATAAGGCATAAAGCATAAAAGATTGGAAACATAAAAAGCATAAAAGAATGGGAACTAAAAGGCATAAAAGATTGGGAACATAAAAGAAGTTAGAGTTCAAAAACTTCTTATGTGTTTTGTCTTTTGCTCCTTCTGTCATGTATCTTTTGCTCCTTTTGTGGTGAAAAAAATTTAACCATAAAATGAATAAAAATCCTTACGTTCATTTCATTCAGTCAGGATTTTAAAAAGAGTGTGCTTTATTTCTCCTTTATTTTTTTTAGCACTGACTTTGTTTCAGGTAAGGGTTCGATTCCAAATTTTTCTTCTAAAATATCTTCGCACTGTTTGTAGGTTTTCAAAGCCATTGGTCTATTGCCTTTCATAAAATAACTTTCCATTTGAATGCGGTAGGCTTCCTCCCATGTGTCATCTATTTGCAAGGCTTGTTGGCAAAGTCGTATGCTTTCAGCTGGGTTTGATTCGACTAAGACTTCGCTGAGAATAACCATAGTGTTGAGTGCCATGAGTTGAAGCCGTTCGCGCTCGCCACTTGTCCAGTCATCATACATCCGCGATGGAAGGAAAACACCTTTGTATAAGTCAAGAGCTTCCTGATAACAATTGATTGACAGTTTGAGATCAGTTTCCAAATTTTGATTGCCAATTTCTACAAACTTCTCAAAGGCATCTACATCTAAGAATAAGCTAGACAACTCTAATCTATAAGTTGAGCCTTGCCTCAGTAGAAATTTAGGGTCTGTTCGTTTTTGCCTATTAGGTTCAAGCACTTTGTTGATTCCAAAGACGGCAACTTTCAGGGTTTGATCTAATGATTTACCAGCTACATCTTCCCATATTCTATCAGCAATTTGTTCTTTGTGTAGTGCTCTCCTTTTTCTAGAAGTCAACAAGAATTGAAACAATTGAAGTGTCCTGTCTCTACCCCACTCTTTTTGGTTGACAACTTCACTATCTCTGGTCAAGAGGAATTGTCCAAGCGTTTCAATTTTCATTGATGCTTGTTCCTTGAGTTGGACCAATTCTTCAAAATCCTTAGCAGTCAAACCCATGCTTGATCACTTCTTTTTGGAAGATAATTTCTTCACCGTTTTGCTAAGGCTTTCCAATTGTTCTGTAAGTGCATCTATTTTATCTACCAGCATTTTGTGATCAGATTTTGATGACGCTCGCCATTCATCAATATCCAAACGTTGACCAAGTCTTTCTTCAATCCGTTGAGTGATCGAATCTCCCATTTGCGAAACTTGAGCTTGTACCTGAGAAAATTGTTTTTTAGGATCCTTGAGTACATCCAATACTAATTTGGGAGAATCAATAGTCATCTTTTTCCACAGCTCGAAGTTTTTGGCAAGAATTCCTTTTTGCTCTTTTGGAGATTTATTTTCAATTCCTTCTAAAGTGAGATCTGCAAGTTTTTGTTGCATAAAAGAAACGGCATCTTCAAATTCTACAAATCGGCTTTCATCTTCTCCTTGTACATGTTTGATATTGCCTCTCCATTGGATGCTATGTTCACCTGTTTCTGTTTCATAAATTTTTTGCGTGAAGCGAAGTACGAAAGAAACAGTTTCATTTTTTTTGGCTGCCATTGCACTATTTTTTTTTCGAAGATAAGCATTCCATATCATCCTGATGCTTTCATGATATGAGTCCTAATTTTCTGATTTATTTAACAAACCTAAGTCAAAAAAATACGTTATACTGGCATCAAATCATACGTACAATGAAGTTTTACTTTTTGTTTGTTGCAGTTGCAGTCACATTTCTTCCTTTTAATGCATTCTCTCAATCACTAACTGGGGATTGGAAAACAATAGACGATCAAACTGGTGCGGTGAAATCCATCATTACGATATCTGAAGTAGATGGCAAATTTTTCGGTCACGTAAAGGAGATTTTAGATGAAGAATTCAAAGACCAGCAGGATGTCCTTTGTGAACCTTGTCCTGGAGACAAAAAAAACACACCTGTTGTAGGCTTGGAAATCATCTGGGATATGGAGAAAACAAAAAAGAATAAATGGTCAGAAGGTAAAATTATGGATCCTGAAAACGGAAAGATCTATGGTTGTCAGATCACATTTGAAAATCCTGAGAAACTTAAAGTACGTGGCTTTATCGGTTTTGCTGCTCTTGGCAGAAATCAGTATTGGCATAGAGTAAAATAATCAGAAAGACATTGACCTAATTTCTTCATCCTCAGGTGAGGGGTCAGATTTAAGAAAATAGGTTAAAGGTTTTCACCCTAAGTTCTAATTTACAATTTGATTTGTCTCTAATTTTGAGTCAAAAATACCCAGCCAAAAGCTGGTGGGCAGCTAAATCCTTTCTCATTTCTCACCTTACCCAGCATTAATACGCTGCACAAATAATATTTGATTCCTCAGAAGTCATGATTAAATTAGAACAGGACCGCCCTGACCAAAATACCCTCCGATGAGCACAGATGTAACTAACCGGAGCCGTCGGTTTTGGGCACAAAAAAGACCAATGCTCGTTGTAGACGAACTTCCAGTATTAGGTATTAACAACAGGTTGAACAAATCCGGCAATTAATTCTGTGTTGTCTTTTTGTAGTTAATATTAGGTCTTTCTGTAGATCCCAAAAAATGAGACTATGGACATCCCTATCTGTCTTAATAGCGTAACACACCCTTAGATACAAACTAATTTTTTAACACAGATTGTAATCTAACTATATCAAGGTACAACATTCCTGATCTAGCTAAACACAAGTCAACAACAATCTCCAAAGTAAATTTCTAATGAAATTATTGTACACCTTTTTCGCATTGCTCATCCACATTCAACTATTTGCGCAATGTACTGCACCAACCAATGACATAACAACCTACTCTATCTTTGCAGGTCAAGAATCTGTTTCAACCTCCATTATTGATGAAATATCTGGTATCACTTATAATGACGTGACTGGAGAATTCTTGATCGTTTCAGACGATGGAAAACTGGCAAGGAGAAATCCTTCCTCTGGCAACTGGAATGCAATTTCAATAAATGACTGGAGTGGCAATAATTGTAAGACCAATAAATTTGGCGATATAGAGGCCATCACTTATATGGGACAAGTAAATTCAAATACTCATCGATATGCTATCGCAGAGGAGAGAGAGCGATTCATCACCTTTGTCAATATCTCAGACAACCAAACAAGTTTAGACTTCCCAAACAAATCATTCTTAAAGTTTAGTGGGATCAGTGTGTCTGAACCTTCATGTGGAGCGAATGATGGTATTGAAGGGATTGCTTATGATCAAAGCAACAATACAATGTACTTCTCCAAAGAGAGAAATGCAGCTGAGATTTATAAGTTTAGCGTTCCCAATACGATATCTGGACAAACAATTACACCAACTCCTCTTGTCAATCTTACTACTCTTGGAATGTCCATATATGCAATTCATGGCTTGGATGTTTTTGACAATGGCAATTTGCTCATACTTGCAGCTTTACAAGGACCATCAAATGTAGATCCAGGACTATACAACAGAATTATGCTAGAATTTGATCCTTGCGGAAATCTTTTATCAAGCATGAATGTGGAACCAACAATCAATGATTCTGCTGAATTGGAAGGAATAGTTGTCAACCAAAATCGAGTTTGTTTGATTGGTGAATTTGGTGTCATGTATCATTTGGAACAAAATCCATTGGCATCAACTTGTCCAGACTTATCAATCAACTTTGCTGGAGTGCTTAATCAAAGTGGATCAGTTGTAACCGTATCAAATGCATCAACTAGAAACATTGGTAATCAAACAGCTGGAACTTACACGGTTTTGGCATGCCTTTCATCAGATCTGAATATAACGGCATCTGATATGACATTGGGTGTAGTTGCTACTATAACTAACCATGCTGTTTCTTCAAATGAGCTATTTTCATTTTCATTTGATCTGTCAACTCTTTCTGTTACAAGTGGTCAATATTTTGTGGGATACCTTGTAGACTGGACAGATGATGTATCTGAATGTGACGAAACAAACAATCGAGGAGTGTTGACATCATCTCGTGTAGACTTATCGCAAGCTCCAACATGTGAAATCACAATGGACATACATGATAATCCAGTTTCTCCAGGACTTTATGAAACGAGACAAACAATTTACTCTGCAGGTTTGGTTGCTACTAGCACACCAGTTGAATTCAGTGCTGGTGATATGATTGAACTGCAATCTGGTTTTGAGGCAACTGCAAACTCCAACTTTAATGCTTATATAGCTGGTTGCAATTAATGGAGATTATTCTTTTGAAACTATAACTGTCAAACTGCAATTTGCAACAATCAGTGATTGTTACGCTCAGCCAATTCTTTTATCGTTTCGTTTTTTGTCCTGAGCACATCTTCATTTCTTTCAAGTTGTAAAGACTTTTCAAATTGTTCTATGGCTTCTTCATGCTTACCTAATGATCTCAGAAAATATCCAAAGGAGGTATATGAATTTGGAGAGTCAGGATACAATTCAATGTTATATACAAACATACGAGTTGCCAGTTCCTTATTTTCGCCAGATCCGATTCCCCAAGCCCAAGAATTGAGATAACCTTGTTGAGGTTTTGACTCACAACCTATTCGATCACTAATCATACTATAGTGGTCTTTAAGTTTGAGCAAATCATCTGTAGGGTTAGTCGTCTTGCCATAGAATAGGTCATTTATTTCATCGAACTGGAAGAAGTCATAAAAATGCCTAAAAGCATCATAGCTTGCACGAAACGGAACAGAGAAGTGATCTTCGTCAGGATAATATACTTTCTTGAAGTTTAGAGACCATTTATCTGTGTCTTGAAGTTTATATAATTTTCGATTTGTTTTGTCAACGTTACTTAAAAAAAGATGTGTTGTCTTTTCCAATTCTTCAAATGACATTCCTGGAGGTCTATTGTCTGCAGAGGCAACATATAAGTATTCATGGTTTAAATCTGCATGACTTAATGTGTGTAAGATTTCTTCATAATAGACACCATTTCCAAAACCAATAGCGGGATCTATAGAAAGATAGTTATTGAAAAATTCTGGCTTTTCCAGCAAGGCATGAAATACAAATAGGCCACCGAGAGAATGACCAATTAGCGTTCTATGATTGCACGTATTATACATACTATCCAAATGTGGAATTAGTTCGGCCGTTATAAATTCTAAAAATTGAGAAGCTCCGCCAGTATTTAATATTGATGAAGGATCAGGGTTGGTCAATCCTTTTATAGGAGTGAAGTCAAAATCTCTGTTAGGATTAGTAATCCCAATAACTATTGATGATGGTATGATATCATTTCCCTGAGCTCCATTGCTGATATAATCAATCGTAGAAACAGTTTGATTAAATTGACTGTCTGCATCGAAGACAAGGACTAGAGGAATATTTTCCATTTGCTCATAGTCTGCGGGGGTATGAATGAATATGATTCTATTCTCATCGAGCACCTTAGAGTAGATTGTGTCGATAGTTCCTATAGTAATTGATCGATTATCAATTGATTGCGCTGCTACCAATGTTTGCATCAATAGCAAAATGGACAGTATGAATAATTTCATTTTTTCTATTTTTTGATTGAGCAATGTACTGATTAATTTATATCCGCTGTAGTGACGAAAGAGACATAGCGTTATATATATATTATGCAGCTGGATCATCCGTATATAAACTTATAATTGCTCCTCCAACAAATACCATTATGTCCTTTAGTTCTTTTAAAGCAATTGCTATTTCTTTAACTAAGGCTGTATTAATTGTTATATTCTCCAAGTATTATTCTTTTGCTCAGTCCGTGAATTTTCATTGAGCATTTACCATTTGCACTTAATATTCAATTACCTACATAATGCCTCCAACGCTGCCGCCCTCAATTTTAATGGAAGCGCCATTTGTTGCAGATGCCAAGGGGCTACATAAATAGCATACTGTACTCGCAACCTCATCTACAGAGGCAAAGCGCTGGAGCAGAGAGCTTGTTCTTACTTCGGAGAAGAATTCTGATGACACTTGTTCTACAGTTTTATTTTCATTGATGGCGACTTGTGCCAAAAATGATTCAGCACCTTCGGTAAAAGTAGAACCAGGCATCACCGTATTCACCGTAACACCAGTACCTTTTGTCATATTGGCAAGACCTCTGGAGACTGCATGCATTGCAGATTTACTCGTACTATAAGAGATCATATCTTGAGGTACTAAGGAGGCGCATTCGCTTGAAATAAAAATAATGCGGCCCCAGTCCTTATCCAACATTGACTGCAAAGCCATTCTAGACAATCGGACAGCACTCATGACATTTACCTCAAATTGTTCGAACCATGTTTGATCAGTTATATCAAAAAATGAGTCAGAAGAATAGATGCCTACATTATTGATTAATATATCTATTCCTTCTAATGCTGATCTAAGTGCTTCGACTTCACTTGCAATTGCGAAGTTGGCTGCAACTCCTTTGATTTTTGCAGTTGGATGGAGTGACAGTAGTTTGTTCACTGCATTTTCTATAGATGATGGAGTCCTACCGTTAATGATGACCTCTACCCCTTCTTTCAAAAACCAGGATGCGATTCCAAATCCTATACCTGAAGTAGAACCCGAAATAAATGCCTTTTTACCTTTAAGTTGTAAATCCATTAACTACCACCTCTCGATACCCAATAATTTTTTTCCCAAATCTGATAACTCCGCCGTTTCATAATTGGTTTGCTCCCAATTTCTTGGATCGCCTGGAAAAGCGTATCCTTCAGGTGCAATTCTATCTCTCCATGAAGCCACACGCCATTTGAGTAATTCCTCATTATCTTCTTGAGCTGGCATCATTGATATGTATTGAGCAATTCGCACCTTGTTGTTTGAATAATTGGGTCGAATGCCATGCGGTTGTCTACTGTCCCATATGACGAGATCACCTGTCTCCAGACCAACCTTTACAATTTTATCTTCCAAGCCTGTCACATCTGGTTTGAAGTGATTTCTATCAGCAGGTTGTGTCTTTTTCCACTCATCATAATTTCTAAACAACCACGGAATGCATTGAAACCCACCCATGTTTTCATCCGTCTGGTCATTTAATGCAAGGACACCCTGGACGTTCTGTGGCTTTGTCTCTGGGTCATAATCCCAATGGATAAAACCTTTGTATTCAAATCCTGGTCTGATCGGAAAATTCAGATTGGCTCTGTCTATAGTGACCCATAATTTTTCGGTCCCCCATATATCAACAAAGGCATCATAAAGATTCGGCATTTGACGGTTATTCCATAAATGTTGATTGTTATACACTTCTACCATTCCAGTGCCAGCAAGTTCTTTCATCTGCATTTCTGCTCTTGGTGCTGTATACCAGGTGGACTGATCATCGGCTTTCTTCTCTTCAAATTCCCACAAAAATTCAGCCGTCTTAATTGCTTGTTCTCTAGGTACTGCTTCTTTAATGATGATGTAGCCATTCTCTTTCCAAAATGACCATTGGTCTTCGGTCATCATCCGCAGGACTTCATTGTTTAATCTTTGATTCAGTCCTTTTGTACTACTCTTAGCAGTAGATGGATTTCCTGGGACATCCTTATGCTCGTTATTTGGCACCATTGTGTGTGCAATGGTTTTGTGCTTGTCCATATATTTTTCCTTGTATAGATTAAGATACAAAACTCTATTTAAAGCAAGGATAATGGATTTTCAAAAAAACAATTTGTCACTATTCCTCTAAAAATAGATATCACTCCGAATTAAATTTGACATGAT
>CAYNMW010000092.1:0-17969 GCA_964398295.1 uncultured Saprospiraceae bacterium
ATATGGGACCTCATAACTCCTACAATAGCAGGGAGGTACGTAGACCTTCTGCTCAGGAGTTGTGGGTAAATTATCATACATTAAGTATCTTGCAATATGTTTTCTAAGGTTATAGGACAAAAAAAGCTAATTGAGCATTTAATCAGCCTTGATTCCAGAGATAAAGTCCCACATGCTATACTCTTTTCTGGTGATGCAGGAAGAGGAGGGTTGGCCCTTGCTATCAGCTTTGCACAGCATCTTTTATGCAGTCAAAAAATAGACAACACAAGTTGTGGAGAGTGTACCAATTGCCAAAAGTCAGTTCAGCTGATTCATCCTGATCTTCATTTTAGTTTTCCTGTTGTTAAACATTCTTCCAAAAAACGTGATGCTACGTATTCTGATGACTTTATAAAAGAATGGAGAGACATTGTTTTGGAGAACAGTTATTTCACTTATTCTGAATGGCTAAGTCATATACAAGCCTCTGAAAAACAGGGAGATATAAACGTTACGGAATGCAATGAGATCATCAAAAAATTGTCTCTAAAAGCATTTGGCGGCGGTAAAAAAATATTGATTTTGTGGCTTCCCGAAATGTTGGGTAAAGAGTCCAATCGCTTATTGAAATTGATTGAAGAACCACCAGCAAATACCATTCTATTATTTGTGACTGAACAAGAAGGTGTATTGTTAAAGACCATTATTTCAAGGTTTCAGATCGTCAAGTTGCCACCAATTTCATCTACCGATATGATTAGTGCTCTCCAATCTGAAGCTCAGATCAGTCAGGAGCATGCAGAACAAATCTGTTTGGTTACAGAAGGGAACTACATTGATGCAAAGGCGCTTCTCACCGGGAATACTGAAGATATGACCGAACTTGTAATTAATTGGTTACGAATCTGTTATCAACGAAATTCACTAAACTTGCTCAGTTGGACTGAAAAATTTGGTTCATTCCCAAAAGAGGTGCAAAAGCAGGTACTCTCGTATACTTTATTTATCTTACGGGAGTTTATTAAGTTAAATTACATCGGAGCAGATCATGTATCGCTTCGAAATGATGAATTTAAAAAATTGAAAGGTTTGTCTTCTACCCTTTCCATCGAAAAAGCAGAGGACATTGCAGAAATCATCAGCGATTCTATTTATTCGATAAAGAGAAATGCCAATGTGAGAATACTGATGATGGCGGATAGCCTACAAATAGGTAAAATACTCCGCCGAAAAGAGGTTTCTATCATATAGAGATAGCCGAAAGGAGCTTATCTCACAAAGAGTTTGAAAGTTATGGGATGTGCTACATGCAGTAATAACAAAGATGGTGTTCCTTCCGGTTGCGGAAATAATGGACACTGCTTAACAGGCGGATGCAATAAAAAGAATACATTCGATTGGTTGTCTAACCTCGATATTCACGACCCGTCTCCATATAATTTAGTCGAAGTTAGTTTTAAGAAGGGAGCTAGAAAAGACTTCTTCAAGGTTGAAAACGCTATGTATGATACTGGTGATTTCATTGTCGTTGATACTGGAAGTGGCTATGACATTGGTACAATTAGTCTGTCTGGCGAATTGGTAAGACTTCAGATTAAAAAGAAAAAAATTCCTAAAGATAGAATATACAGAAGGGTCATTCGCAAAGCCAATGATCGCGATATTGAAAAACTAAATGATGCTCGATTAAAAGAAAGGGAAATATTAATCAAATCCAGAGCAATTGTCAATACACTCGATCTCAACATGAAGATCGGAGATATCGAATACCAAGGTGATAAACGAAAAATAACCTTTTATTATACAGCAGAAGGTCGCGTCGATTTTCGTGAACTCGTTCGTAACTATGCTAAGGAATTCAGAGTAAAGATCGAAATGAGGCAAATAGGTTCTCGACAAGAATCTGCTCGAATTGGTGGTATTGGTTCTTGTGGACGTGAGTTATGCTGCTCAACCTGGTTATCCGATTTTAGATCTGTAAGTACAGCTGCAGCCAGATATCAAAATATTGCCATTAACCAAACCAAACTGTCAGGTCAATGTGGTCGTTTGAAATGTTGTCTCAATTATGAATTGGAAACATACATGGAGGCATTATCTACATTCCCCAAACGCGCGGACTATTTGAAAACACAAAAAGGAGAAGCCCACTTAATCAAAATGGACATCTTTAAAGGGATCATGTATTACTCGTACACGGATAAAAAAGTAAGAGGTCCTATGGTTGCCTTACCTAAAGATAGGGCTGCGGAGATAAAGGCAATGAACAAGCAAAAAGAATATCCAGAAGATTTGTTAGCTGAGCCAGACTTTGCTGAGGTGGAAGAAGAAATCACCTTCGCAGATGTCACAGGCGAGATTGAATTGCCAGCACTTAAAAAGAGAAAGAAGAAACGCAACAACAGAAATAGAAATAGGAATAAACCTCAAGGACGGAACAAACGGGAGGGAGGACCTAAATCCAAACATTCATCTTCAGGAAATAAGGGTAAAGGGAATCAAGGCAAAGGTCAATCACAAAAAAAACGTGACGACAATTCGCAGGTCGGTCAAAAGAATTCGCAAGGCGGCCAAAACAAATCACAGGGTGGTCAGAATAAGAAGAAGAAAAGAAGGTATTTTGGTAAGAAGAAGAACGATTGATGTGAGATTTCTTTTATTTAAAATTTAAATGTTAGTCCATTACGAGAATCACTTTTCTATAACTGGAAATTCTATCTTCAAATCAAGACTGAATTCACGAACAATAAACACCTAAATACGTACTTTTGCCGCGAAATATATGATTATGAGTTACGATGTAGTTGTAATTGGTTCTGGTCCTGGAGGATATGTAGCCGCAATACGATGTTCACAATTGGGAATGAAAACGGCCATCATTGAGCGATACAATACCTTAGGTGGCACTTGTTTAAACGTTGGATGTATCCCTTCGAAGGCATTATTGGATTCATCAGAGCATTTTTATAATGCCCGTCATAGCTTCGAAACACATGGTATTGATATTGGCTCGCTCAAGCTCAACATGAAACAAATGAGTGCCAGAAAATCAGATGTCGTTAAGCAGAATGTCAGCGGTATCGATTATCTAATGAAGAAAAATAAAATCGATGTTCATCACGGACATGGTACCATAAAAACACCTACAACAATTGACATTAAAGGAGACGATGATAAAGTAACAACTATAGAAACAAAGAACATAATCATCGCCACTGGATCAAAACCTACGACACCACCTGCATTCAACTACGATAAGAATAGAGTGATCACATCAACAGAGGCACTAAATATCGACAAACTTCCAAAGCGAATGATTGTAATTGGCGGTGGTGTCATTGGACTTGAACTGGGTTCCGTATTTGCTAGGATTGGAACAGAAGTCGAAGTCATTGAATACATGGATCGTATTCTTGTGGGCATGGACAAAGATTGTGCAAAAGAACTTCAAAAGTCAATGAAAAAAATGGGAGTGAAATTCCATACGGGACATATGGTGACAGAAGTAAAAGGCTCAAAACAATCCGTGTCCGTAAAATTTAAGAAAAGAGATAGCGAAGACGAATTGGAATTGAAGGCTGATTACTGTCTTATTGCAATTGGTAGACGTCCATATACAGATAATCTAGGTTTAGAAAATGTTGGCATTCAAACAGATGAAAAAGGGCGTATTGAAGTCAATGATCATCTGCAAACTTCTGTAGGAAATATATATGCAATTGGTGATGTCATTAAAGGTGCCATGCTCGCCCACAAAGCAGAAGACGAAGGCGTTTTTGTTGCAGAAATCATGGCAGGACAAAAACCGCACATTGATTACAGCTTGATACCTGGTGTTGTCTATACTTGGCCAGAAGTTTCAGCTGTAGGCATTACACAAGAAGAAGCAAAAGAAAAAGGGATTCCTATAAAGGTCGGTAAATTTCCATTTAAAGCTCTTGGTAGAGCCAGAGCAAGTATGGACGTTGATGGTCTTGTAAAAATCATCGCCCATAAGGATACTGATGAAGTCCTGGGTGTGCATATAACAGGTGCAAGAGCTGCTGATTTAATTATGGAAGCAGTGACATTAATGGAATTCAAAGCATCTGCAGAAGACATCTCCAGGATTTGTCATCCACATCCTACCTATACGGAAGCGATTAAAGAAGCGGCTTTGGCGGCTACGGATAATCGACCTCTCCATATGTAGATTTAACACGTTTTTGAAACCTGTCAAATGTACTGTGATACAGCAATTCACACAAGCCTTTTATCCTATACACATAGTTTCGTATATTCAATACAGAAACAGTCACTTATGAAACAACCCTTAGTTATGCCATTGGATAGAAATGCAACAGAAGAAGCTGCGGAAATGGCAAAATTTTACGAGGAGACATTGGGTTTTACTCCCAATAGCTTATTCACAATGATGCATAGACCTAGAATTGCAACTGCTTTTCTAGAAATGAATCAGGCGGTGATGGAGAACAAAGGTCGGGTTACCAGTTCCTTCAAGCGAGAGATTGCCTACCTATCAAGTATGACCGCAGGCTGTAGATACTGTGAAGCACATGCCATTAGAGCTGCTGATAGATATGGTTCAGAACAAAACAGATTAGAAAATATTTGGGACTATAAAACAAGTGAACTGTTTAGTGAAGGTGAACGAGCGGCATTCGATCTTGCCATAGCATCTTCGTCTGTACCAAATGCAGTTGATGATGATATCTCTGAGCGGTTGCGAGCTAACTGGGATTCTGGTGAAATCGTCGAAATACTAGGTGTTATTGCATTATTTGGTTACCTCAACAGATGGAATGATAGTATGGGTACACAACTAGAAGAACCCGCTGCAGATGATGGCAGCTCTTTACTAGGAAAAGTAGGATGGACAAGAGGTAAACACCAATATTAACAAAGCGCTAAAACTGCAATGAGTATGCAAATAGGATTTTTAAAATCGTCTGATCCAAGATGCCCGATCAGTGAAACCTCAGCAAAAAAATTTGCCAAGCTCGGCGTACAAATGCTTATTGAAACAGGAATGGGCGAATCATTGCAATTGGATTTGGAATCACTGGATAAAGTTGCAGATAAATCCAGAGATGAAATTTTGACATCCGCAGATATCGTGTATTCATCTGACCCATTAGATGCTTCCGAACTTTCAAAATTAAAAAAGGATGCTATTCTGGTTTCCTTTTATGCTCCATTCAACTCTGACAATAAAGTAGATACACTTAATGGTAACAACATTCATGTGTTTAGTATGGATATGATTCCGCGGACCACACTTGCCCAATCAATGGATGTTCTGTCATCAATGGCTTCTATTGCTGGTTATAAAGCTGTACTGACAGCTGCCCAAAAACTTCCCAGATATTTTCCCATGTTGATGACAGCAGCTGGTACAGTCAAGCCAGCCACTGTACTGATACTCGGTGCAGGTGTAGCTGGATTACAAGCCATTGCAACTGCCAAAAGACTGGGAGCGAAAGTAGAAGCATTTGATGTAAGAAAAGCGGTAAAAGAAGAAGTGCAAGGCCTGGGTGCGAAATTTATAGAAGTCGAAGGATCTACTGACAATAAGGATGCCGGAGGATATGCTGTCGAACAAACTGAGGATTATAAAAGAAAACAAGCAGAGAAAATAGCTGAACGTGTTGCCAACGCTGATGTCGTGATTACAACTGCTCAGTTGAGAGGAAGACCTGCACCTACATTGGTTACTAAAGCTATGGTTGATAACATGAAATATGGATCGGTCATTATTGATCTTGCTGCATCAACAGGTGGTAATTGTGAATTGACTGAAGGAGAAACCACAACAGATTATAAAGGAATCCAGATCATAGGTGACTCTCACTTAGAAAATAAAGCAATTATGGATGCCTCTGCTCTGTTGGCTAACAATATATACAATTACACAAATCAGTTTGTCAAGGAAGAAGCGATACATATTGACGAAGCAAATGAAATAATATCTAAATCAAGAATTTATACGTACGAAAAGCCTGCCTAATGGACGCAATTACACAGTTTTTGGGCAATAATATGCTCTCCATCTATTTACTCATATTTGCCATTTTCCTGGGATTCGAATTAATATCGAAGGTCCCATCTGTCTTGCACACACCATTAATGTCTGGTGCAAATGCCATTAGTGGAATTGTACTTGTAGGGTCAATATTCTTCTTAAGAGAAACCGAACCTTCAGATACATTTTCTCTTATCATTGGTTCAATTGCAATGATCATGGCAATGATAAACATTGTCGGTGGCTTTGCTGTCACCAATCGAATGCTCGCAATGTTTAAGAAAAAACCAAAGCAATGACTGTATTTTTTCAATTAGCTTATTTAGTGGGTGCAGTATTGTTCATCCTCGGTCTTCGTGGATTGAGCGATCCAAAAACTGCGAGAGGTGGCAATTTAAGAGCTGCCTTAGGCATGGGTATTGCGATCATTGCATCTCTGCTCTACCCTCTTCAAAACAGTCCTGATAATTTTATCTGGATTCTTGGTGCACTCTTAATTGGTGCCATCATCGGATGGTTCAGTTCTTCAAGAGTTCAGATGACTTCAATGCCACAGTTGGTTTCTATTTTTAATGGCCTTGGCGGTGGCTCGGCAATGTTACTAGCTTTTGTTGAATACTTAAATTTGAATAAGGATGGTTTGTTTTCTGCAAACCTTAGCACCTTAACTATTTTATTTACTTTATTGGTAGGAGCTATTTCTTTCTCTGGAAGCATCCTTGCATACCTCAAATTAGATGGCAAAGTAAAAGACAAGCATGTCACCTTGCCAGGCCATCAATTTGTCAACATAGCATTACTCATCGCAACAATCGCAGCTGTGATTTATGCGATGTTTAATCCATCCACAACAAGTTTGATTATCGCAACAGTGTTGAGTTTGATTTATGGGTTTTCATTTGTTGCTCCTATCGGTGGAGCAGACATGCCAGTTGTGATATCGCTGTTAAACAGTGTGACAGGAATATCCGCAGCTACAGCTGGTTTCCTTTATAATAATCAAATTATGATTCTTGGCGGAATTTTGGTCGGTGCTTCTGGTACAATCTTAACCGTACTGATGTGTCGAGCAATGAATCGGTCATTGATGAATGTCTTGATCGGTGGCTTCACCGCAACTGGTGCAGCGGCAGCTGGTGCAGCTGGACAAGATCAAGGAACGGTACAACCAACACAACCCATCGATGTAGCAATCCTTCTCAACTATGCAGAAAAAGTAATCATGGTACCTGGCTATGGAATGGCAGTTGCTCAAGCGCAAAAACAAGCCAAAGAACTAGATGAGATTTTGTCTAAAAAAGACATTGAGGTATACTATGGCATTCACCCAGTAGCTGGAAGAATGCCTGGACACATGAATGTCCTTCTTGCTGAAGTAGACATTAGCTATGACAAATTACTTGATCTTGATGATTGCAACAGTCATCTAAAGGATACGGACATAGTCCTTGTAGTTGGTGCCAATGATGTTGTCAATCCTTCGGCATTGGATGATCCATCAAGTTCTATTTATGGAATGCCTGTCCTCGAGGTCTGGAGAGCCAAAAAAGTTATTGTCTTTAAGCGATCAATGAAACCAGGTTATGCTGGAATTCAAAATCCATTGTTTTTCAAAGACAATACCAATATGTTGTTTGGTGACGCTGGCAAAACACTTAAAGGCATCATTGACGAAATGAAGACACTAGACTAATCGAGTCTATGTTGTTCCAATCCATTTTTCGTCCCAATATCGTATTGGAGCTCACCGAATTCTATGGAGACTTACTGCACGCCTATGATCTCTATCCTTCTATCAAGGATCATTTGGAAGCAATTGCGATTAAACATTATGATGGGGTAATGCAAAAAGTAGATTGTGTTTTTGTCGAAATGAACAATTACAATCCAAGGTTTATTGGTCACTCTGTTGACAAACTTAAAGCCAATTCCTATTCCTTACTAGATTCTAAGCATACTATTGGGCATGAATATGGCTTTAACGGATGGCAAGAAGTAGCACAATTAGAACGTGAGTATTCAATCGTCTTTGAGCATGCAGTCAATCATCTTTTGTCTGGTAATCTCAAAAGTTTGCGAAAATTGATTCATGACAAACCGTCTCTCGTCACCCAACGAAGTGCATATGGTCATCGAGCTACATTGCTCCATTATTGCGGAAGTAATGGTGTTGAATTTTGGAGACAACAAGTGCCAATGAATTTAAGAGACATTATCCAGTTTTTGTTGGAAAGCGGGGCTGATAAAAAAGCTACGATGTCTGTGTATGGTGGTGAATTTGATACGTTATCCTTGTTGACAACTAGTGCTCATCCTGCAAATGCAGGCATTGTGGATGAGGTTGTTGGGTTGTTGTAACATTGACAAGGCAATTGTACTAATGGTTGAAAACACTTAGACTTAATTGACAAATTAAATTAGAAATCTATACCAAGACTGACGAGTACACCAAATGAAGAATTGGATATCTGCTCCTGATCATCACCAAAAGACCAAACGGCATCTACTCTAAATAATCTTGCAATACCGAAGCCAAGATTTTCAACCCCAACATGGACCTCTTGGTATGTCGGTTGCACATTAGTAGATAAATATTTGTAACCTGCTAAAAACTGAAACTGTGTCTTTCTCAATAGGGGAATTTTACTCATTAGATATCCCTTGAATTGATGTTGAGCATGAAATTGTATCGAGTAGTCATCTGCACTATGCGTGTAATAAGGCAAGAGATAATATTGGTTTATTGTAGAACTCCGTGCAATGAATGTTTGATTACCTCTGACATGAATGTAATCCATCACATATTGAGGTCTATTGCCAAGGAAGGTAGCTGCACGTGCATATACTCTGGTTTGACCAACAATACCTATCGGAATTCTATCTTGAATGGTAGCTCCAACAAGGTGATAATCAACATCTTGAAAACCACCTCTATAGAACACATCAATTGCAGGCCATTTGGATGATGATAAAAATACTTGATCTGGATATCTCCACACTTCTCTTCCGAAACGAAATCGGAGTCCTAGTCTTAATATCAAAGCATCATGGGAGTCGAATGAAGGCAAAAAACTATCTGGAAAAAGCGGGTCATTAGATGTGAAATTTTCCTCGTCCAAATTAAATGTATTCACGAGTGGATCTCTGGACTCATAGTCAATGGAACTTTGCAAATAGACCGAAGGATGGAGATTCCTTTTCCAATTTAATGATGCGAATGCATTGTCGTAAGCCTTTAGGTAATTATTGTTAAAGAAAATTGTGTGAAGCGAATTCACTGTAGAGCTAATTGGTTCTTGTCGATTGAATTGTGTAACACGATTCCCTACCTCTAGTTTTATAGTTTGATTATGAAAACGAAAATCAACGAATTCAGCAGTAGCGACGGGCCTCCATACAGTTTCAGAAAAGCCATAATTTACAGAGGCTTTTACACGAAGCTGATGAAAAGCCTTTTTACTGTATTCTTTATTCCATTCTAATCCTGTCGATGTATTCCATCCTTGAATGGTATTCACCTGTGTGTTCAATACGGGATTATCAAAGGTTAATGAAGTGCCATTGTTAGAATTTTGAAATCGATAATCAGTTATCAAGTGAAGTAAAGTAAACTTATTTGCAGCTCTATCTACAGAATCAAGGTAGGCTGGACTTTCTTTCACTATACGGATACTATCCTTTTTGTGATAGTCAATAGATTCTTCTGTTGTTAGCGGAATCGGTCTAATGGTATCCCAATACGTTTCATTCCGAGAATTAGATTCTTCCAACACATTGTACACTTCATTAGAAAACACAGAGTCGTCAATCCCTTCAAAATCAAAGTCGGAATATACTGCTGCAAAATTACCTTCCAATCCAAAGCCTAATGCCGCCAAATCGAAGGTTATCACTGTTGATAAAGGAACCCACTGATCATCTGCTAATTGATGATACTCTTGTTGTATTTGCAAAGAATCGATAAAAGGTATTTGCGTAGCCTCTTTCGTTGTTAGCAATCGAAGACTTTTTATGTTCCACTCATCTTCTATGATAAATATATTGCCGTATACCACATTGCCATATTTATTTTTAGGTATAACTTTAATGTTGTTGATTACTTTATCATTTTCATAGTAAACACCTTGCAGAGAATAATCGTAATGCGTAAAGCAATTATTGGCAATCGGTGATACCAGTGCTCTATTAAAATCAATAGTATTATTATAAAAACTGAAATCCATACCGCTAGCGCTATTAAAACTGTAGCCTTGCGGATCACCGCTAACTTTAGATGAATACAACACTTCTTTCACTTCTGATCCTTTCACATATAATCTGGATACGGATTCAGATAAGTAAACAATACCCTGCCGAGTAGAATCAATCATACCTTCCATATCACCAACATCTCTTCCAAATATTTTTTCTGGAGCATCAGTTACTTTATTAAACCCTTTCACATAGACATCACAACTATAGTCATCGAATTGCTTTAAATAATATTCTCTTTTCTCTTTTGCTTTTCGAATTATGGCATAGGCAGGATCTTCTGCATCTGCTGCTATAACAACTTGATCCAAGGTGTATACTTGATTTTGCAACACAACATCGTCCAGTACAGTACCGGCAGTATTGGCAATTAATCGTTCATGAGTTTTATATCCGAGATACTGGTAAACTATTGTACTAGATCCCTCTGGTACATCCAGTTTGTAATAGCCATCAAGATTTGAAGTGGTTCCAGTAGTAGTCCCTAGCAGGTAAATGTTGACATAGGCAAGAGGTTCTCCGCTATCATCAACGACTCTACCTGTTAGTTGAGAAAACCCTATTTGGAAATACAATAGTCCTAAAATGAAAAAGAGCAAACTTCTATACACAGAATTTTAACGCAATTATGATTTATATAATGCTTAAGACTCTAATCATTTTGTAAGAAACATCTATTATACTTAAACGAGTTTTTTGTGCTGTAATAACCAATCCAGCTTTTACTATATAAGCGATAAAGGTTGTAGCATTCTATTATGACTTTTATGCCCCTACTTTAATGCCATTTAAGGTAAAAAATAAACTACGAAAGGTATAAAAGATTGAACATCCATTGGCATAAATTCTCTTTAACAATGAAATCATACAATTGGTCAACGTTACTTTATGTTTGTTAAAACATAAAAAAAAGAGAGCCAAAATTAATTGACTCCCTACTCTATTATCATCGACATCTGGGAAAATAAATAAATCTATTATCAGTCTAGTTTTATCATTTTGATTGTCTGTTGTGTAGTTGCTGTATTTACTTGGACGACGTACAAGCCTGCTTGCTCGATTGCCTCCGATCTTAATTCAATGGTATTTAATCCTTTTATCAAGCGATATTCATTTTCGAATATTACTTTACCACTTATGTCCGTAACAAAAATTGAAGCATTCGTTTTAGACTCAACAGTCATTTGAATTGTTGTCATGTCATACCAGGGATTCGGCAATATCTTAACTGACTCATTTATGACTGATTTATTCATTCGGAAATGCACATCTTTTTCTATCAACTCATCTGTAGTCAATCTTGCTACTGTCAGTTTTGACCCAATCAACGCATCTGACAATGTAGCGTCTTTGGGTCCACGTACCTGGAGAGTAAACAATGGTATTGATGGGTCTACTAACATTTCAGAGGACGATACAGCAATCACCTTGACTTTGGACTTCGACAAATCAGAAGTGATGGTAGTTGATGCAAACTGTCTGGTATCAATATCAATCAATGTAGCATCAGACACATTCAATTCGAAATTAAATCCTCTTAAGTCTGTAATTTGATCACTCAAATAAAATGGAATATTGTACACCTTATCTTCCTCAAAAGTCATTTCGTTTGTTTCTAGGAACATGTCCCATTGACTCCTGTTTTCAATTCGTGATAGTGCATCTCCATTGATATCACCATACTTGATTCCTATAAAATCCTGGACTTCATCTTCTTCCAAACTACTTACATATCCTAATGTTGGTGGGTCATCTCTTAATGGGTTTGTAGGATCAAAAAATGAAGATTCTGCATTTACAAACAACCAACTTTCATCATCAGCTGGTTTATCTATTAATCCAAGCGTAGCTCTTTGCAACATGATCAAATCAGTGATGGAAATTTTGCCATCAAGATTAACATCTGCTGCTAACATAACATACGGATCAGTAATTTCTTTGATTCCTAAAATATGTTGCTGGATTAAGATCATGTCTGATATAGACACACCCAAAAGATAATCATCTTCTTTCTGCGGCTTGATGACATAAGATCCACCAGAAGGCATATTATCAAAGGCATAAAGACCTTGTGAGGTAACCGTAGAAATATCATCAGTTGATCCTTGTAGAAGGACATCCACTCCATTTATATTATGACTTGAAGAAGTCCTTATATTTCCAGAAACAGATAGTAAACCCCTATTAGCTGGCATTTCTGGGCAAAGGCCATTGTCACTTAAGGCAATGGTTGTTGTACATTTTGACTGATTGTCATCTAAATCCCTGGCATATAAATCTACACTAATAGGTTCACCACTAGCTGCATCTGCACAAGAAAACGTAACTGACTCTACTAAGTTTGTATCATCGAAGGAAACGATAGGATCAGTAGTCAGATCACATGCGTTTCCTGCAAATGCAAGTACATGCTTTATCTCCAACAGCGCCTGATTGACATCAGGCTTATCATCACCATCAGTATCTACTGGAAGTATTGGCAATACTAATCCTGTAACGCAAGTAATGGTTGGTGCCTTACAATTGACTACAGTAAATCTTTCTAAAACATTACTCTGATTTCCACATCTATCAGAAGTAAACCATACAAGCTGGTAACTTCCAACGGGAAGATTTTCACGAATTTCTGCCCCAGTCTGCCTAGGCATTGAAGGCTCATTATTTTTAGTGATTTGATATTCTATATTTACGTCATCACTACAATTATCTGATGTGTTTGGAGCGTCTATGGCAATAAATAATTCATCACAATTATTTAGAGGAAGGCAGAATTCTCTGTCGGCTCTAGCTACAATAGTTGGGTCCGTATTTTCATTGATATTAATGATCTGCTCAAAAACAAAAGGGTCAGATTTAGCACCCATTTCTCCATCAAATGCACACCAATTGACTACTGTCCATGTTCTGACAAACTGTTGACAAATAGCCTGCGTATTAGGCGAACTACAATCAAAAAACGGCTCCATGACTTCCTCAAGAGTTGTATTAATTCCAATCAACTGGCAAGGCATCATTTCTATATCCAGTTCAAAATCAAAATCTGTAATCTCTTCTGGAGTACAGACATTTGCAGGAATACAAACATCTTCTGGAAAATCAGCTCTATCAATCTCAAAAGGATCTAATGACGCAAAAGTGATCGTTTGAAAACATTGATTACTCACTCTTACTCCATCAGCATTAAAAAGTCGAATCCGACGTCTTCGTTCTCCGACTCCACAAGAATTTAATTCATCCAATAGAATATCTTGAATGGTAAAACCAGAAAGACAGGGATCCCCTTCAAGTGAGAATGGATTGAAAAATAAGTTCAAGCTATCTGGGTCAAAAACTATATCACATGATACAACCTCATCTTCAGGACAAATTAGAGTTGGGACTAAGTTATCACCAATTGTGACTGTAACCAGTACCCAACAAAAATTTACATTGCCGTTGCCATCAGAAACTTGCAGGATGACTGGAAACGGATTACCTACATCCTCACAGAGAATTTCAATTCTGTCCATGAACATATGATCTGGAGTATCAACACCATCAATCCGACGTGCGATCATAAATGTCACATTGTCGCTACAATCATCAAAAGAACCTGCATCAATTGTATAGGCATCGAGATATGTGCTTCCTGTTCCAGCAAAGCCTATGATTATATCATCCTCACAGATTGCAACCGGAGGGGTCATATCAATAATGGTAACATCCACAGTACAGGTGGCTGTATTCATCGCGCAATCTTCAACAGTATACACAGCAGTAAAACTTTCTGTAAATAGTCCAATTCCACCATTGTTATTAATATTACCTGGAGAGATTGAAACGCTCAATGGATTTGTACAATTATCACTTATTTCTGCTGGAGCGAAGGTAATAGCGGCTCTGCAATCAAATGTTGTCGTTGTTGAAACGATTGCAGGTGGACAAACAATAGTAGGATTTGTGAGATCAGTAACATCGATTGCCTGCGTAAATTGAAACATTTCTTCACTATCACATGCCCATTGCACAATAGTCCATTCTCTTTGAATCATTCGACCACAAGCATTAGGAAAACTAGTGTCTTCGAAATTCACAAATACAGAACAATCTGCTGGCAAACTACCAGGAACAAGTGGAATGTTGACTAATGCACCATTAATTGTGGTTGTGAAAAAAGGAGCACCTGTAATATCTGGAGTTGGTTCTTGATCACAGTTTATAGTTGCTTTTGGCGGAAACGTAATGTTACCATCCAAGTCCGCTGCCTCAACATTAATTGTCTGCGTACAAATCTCATTTGATGGTCCTTGTGGACTTACAATAGTAAATGTTCTGATTAACTGTCGTTGAATTCCATTATCACAATCGACAATATTTTCTATTTCATTTAACAGTATAACTTCTGGCTCTATGCAAGCAGGTGAACCATTTAAATCCACAAGTGGTGGCTCTAGTATATCCATTTCAATACATGAACTTGTCACTTCCACATTTCCATCTTGACAAGCGAATTGCGCATTACCATAAAATTCTACAGAAACTTCGGCCCAGCAGCAAACGCCATCACAACATAGCTGATAACGGAATGTTTCACCAGCGTCGTTTAAATCAAAATCATTTGGAATTATATTGTCATGCTCATCCAGAATTGTCACCTCACAGTTGCAATTTGGCGATACCATGTTGTTGCCAATCACATCATCGACAGTTAGCGAACCTGTGCATGTCGCAGGATTTAGTGAATGGTTAATATTGGAGCATTGCAGACTTGTTGGAGGACATTGACCTGTCAAGCTTGTAGATACTGACAAGGATAATGCTACAAATAAAAGTTGCAGGCAACAAGTTTTGAAGTGAGCAATGGATATGGCATGCCCATTGAAAATGCGGTATTGGGAGTGCATAGTCTATTTCTTTGATGAATAAATAGCGCTATTAACTCTCTCATTGGTTGTGTTTCCATTATGAACATATCATAATAGAAAATGAGTCTACTGTTTCGTGTTGCCAAACTTGCTCAAGGAATTTAAAATCGGTTTCCTGGGCTCTATTCAGACAACGAGGGTTTGTCTTTTCTCTGGGTCAGTAATTGGGAATGTGTTTTTGGATGGGTCAAACATATTACATTTTTTCGCAATATGAAAACATTTAGTAAATATTTTTGAAAAGATGTTCAATCCGAACATTCTGGCAAGAGGTCGAACCTGTGAGCCTTTGGCTTAGACCTTTGCCTCCTAAGGTGTAAGAGCACCAACAGTGCGAACTCATTGTAGCCCATATAAATATCAGCATCAAACTATCCATTAATCGTAGTATAACATATTAAAACATATATTCATGTTTTGAATTTTAATAGCAACAATATTTAGTGAAAGTTTGTATTGCAGAAAAGCCTTCCGTCGCCAGAGAAATCGCCAATGTCGTAGGAGCCTCGCGTAGAAAGGATGGCTACTTTGAAGGCAATGGATATGCAGTTACCTGGACCTTTGGACACTTTTGTACACTCTATACTCCAGATGATTATAAACCAAGCTGGAAGCGATGGAATCTAGACAGCTTACCTATGCTCCCCGAAAAATTCCAGACGAAACTAATGAGTGATAAAGGAGTGAAAAAGCAATTCTCTGTCATTAAAAAATTATTCAAAAGTGCTTCAATAGTTATCAATTGCGGAGATGCCGGACAGGAAGGTGAATTGATTCAGCGCTGGGTGATTAAAGAAGCAAAGTATCGTGGCAAGGTACAACGATTGTGGATTTCATCATTGACAAAAGAAGCAGTTAAAGAAGGATTTGGAGATCTAAAACCAGCTTCTGATTATGACTCTTTATTTTTTGCAGGCAGTGCACGTGCGATTGGGGATTGGTTATTGGGTATGAATGCTACTCGACTTTACACTTTAAAATATGGTGCTGGTAAACAAGTCTTATCCATCGGCAGAGTACAGACACCAACCCTAGCTATGTTGGTTGTCAGACACAAAGAGATCATAAATTTTGTCTCAACACCTTTTTGGGAATTACACACAACATACAAAGCTATCAAATTCAAATATGAAAAAGGTCGGTTTCAAAAACAAGACGTCGGCCATGATTTACTCAGTAGAATAAAAGATAAAGATTTTACGATTGTATCATTCGCAAAAAAGAAAGGGAAAGAATATGCTCCAAAGCTATTTGATCTAACAGGACTACAGGTTCATTGCAATAAACGCTTTGGATATTCTGCTGATAGGACTTTGAAGTTGGTTCAAAAATTATATGAACAAAAACTTGTCAGTTACCCTAGAGTAGACACTACATTTTTACCTAATGATGTTTACCCAAAAATCAAAGGCATTTTAGGCCAACTGACAAACTATCAAGAATTTACATCTCCGTTATTATCGAAGCCAATTAAAAAATCAAGTCGTGTCTTTAATGATAAAAAGGTAACTGATCACCATGCGATTATACCCACTGGTGTACAGGCGAATGTGCCACTCGATCAGCAAAAAGTATATGATGCCATTTGCAGAAGATTCATCGCTAATTTTTATCCCGAATGTGAAGTCAACAATACAACTGTTATTGGCGAAGTTGATGGATTACGCTTTAAGGCATCAGGAAAAGAAATCATCAATCCAGCATGGAAAGTACTCTATCCAAAATCCGCTAAAAGAGACGACTCAGATGACAAGCTTAAAAGAGATGAAGAAGTCATTTTACCTGTATTTAAAAAAGGTGAATCCGGTCCTCACAAGCCAACACTGATAAAGAAGCAAACACAGCCACCAAAATATTACACAGAAGCAACACTCCTTCGAGCAATGGAAACGGCAGGCAAAACTGTGGATAACGAAGAGCTTCGAGATTTAATGAAAGAGAATGGAATCGGTCGACCATCAACAAGAGCGAATATAATAGAGACACTATTCAGACGAAAATATGCTTTCAGAAAACGAAAGCTGATTATGGCAACAGACTTAGGTATTCAACTCATTGACACGATTACAAATCCATTATTAAAATCTGCAGAACTGACTGGGCAATGGGAAAAAAAATTAAGACTCATCGAACAAAATGAATATAACCCAACTGTCTTTATCAAAGAAATGAAAGACATGACCGATGCCCTTGTAACAGAAGTCAGAATGTCAACAGCACCATCAAAAATAGATGTCTCCACCCTTCCTGATCGATTTTCGAAATCCAAGTATAAATCAAAAAAGAAAACAAAGCTAAAGCAGGCTGCAAGATCAAGTTCAAGTACAAAGTCAAAGTCAAAGTCAAAAAAACAGCTTACTGATCGACAATGTCCTAAATGTAAAGAAGGAAAATTGATAAAAGGCAAAACTGCCTTCGGATGTACAAGTTGGAAATCTGGCTGTAAATTCAACTTGCCCTTTTCGTTTATGGAAAAGAAAATATCTGAAAATCAATATGTGCGATTACTAGAAAAAGGATCTACTGTTTCCTTAAAAGGATTTACACAAGGATCTGTAAAAGTAAATGGCCTGGTCAGATTTAATGAACAATTTGGTTTGGTTTTAGAACAACCCAAAAGTGCTCAACAAAAAGATAAAAAAGAGACTCTTTCATGTCCCAAATGCAAAACAGGACAAATCATCAAAGGTAAAACCGCTTATGGTTGTAGTAGATGGAAACAAGGCTGTCAGTTTAAATATTTGTTTTCTGATATTAAAATAAAAGCAAAGGGAAGAAAGCTTAGTAAAGAGCTTGTTAAGGAGATTCTG
>CAYNMW010000093.1:0-17794 GCA_964398295.1 uncultured Saprospiraceae bacterium
GTCACAAACTTAATTTTGACGAGCTGGATTTCTTCCATTGAGATATCGTCTTCTTTTAATTCTGCGAAAGCATCTTCCATAGAGTCGGTATCTGCTTCCTTAAAATAGTCTACAATATCCTCGACTACTACTTCATCAATATTATCTTCTAAGTAATAGTTGATGTCTAGTTTTGTACCAGACGAAACGATGATATTCATTTCATCAAGTAATTCTGACATGTCGAGTTTTGCAGAACTAGCAATATCTTCTAACGGGAGTTTCCTGTCAATGCCTTGTATGATGGCAACTTTATTTTTTGATTTATTGGCTACTTGTCTGACCAAAACATCTGTCGGCCTGTCAATATCATTTTCTTCTACGTAAGATTTGATCAACTCTAAGAATGGTTTGCCATAGCGCTTTGCTTTGCCTGCGCTTACACCAGATATTGATACCATATCTTCAATAGAAACTGGATAATAAGTAGCCATATCCATTAAAGAGGGATCCATAAAAATAATCCATGGTTTGATGTCTTGTCTGTTAGCTTCTTTCAATCTCAAGTCTTTCAACATCTCAAAAAGAGTATTGTCAAGAGCTGCACCGCTTGATTGAGCAGCAGCAGTTACGAGTTGCTCATTAGCTTCGTTAGAATAATCATGATTAATTGTAATCTGAACATCATGAGGTTTATTTAAAAAGTCTGTGCCTTTGTCAGTGAATTTTAACAGACCATATTGTTCTATATCCTTATAGACATAGCCTTGTAAGATTGCCTGACGAAGGATAGAATGCCAAAATAAATCACCCTTTTCTTTTCCTTGACCAAAGCTTGGATATTTATCGTAGCTAAATTCTAATATTTCTTTTCCTTTTCTTCCAGCTAAATAATCAACCATGACCTTGACGCCATAATTTTCTTTTAGAACTTGGACGGCACTTAAAGCCGCATGCATTTCAGATTGGACTTCAATTTTTTCTTTTGGATTTGCACAGTTGTCACACATGCAATTGCAATTGCTTTCATCATAGTGCTCACCAAAATAATGAAGTAAAAATTTACGTCTGCAGGAACTGGTTTCTGCATAAGCAATCATTTCTTCTATTAACTGAGCACCTAGTTCTCGTTCGGATACAGGTTTGTCACGAAGGAATTTCTCTAGCCTTAGGATGTCTTTGTATGAATAAAATGCTATGCACTTCCCTTTCAATCCATCTCTGCCACCTCGACCTGTTTCCTGATAGTAATTCTCGATGCTTTTTGGGATGTCAAAATGAATCACAAATCGCACATCGGGTTTGTCAATACCCATTCCGAAAGCAATAGTAGCAACGATAACATCAAGGCGTTCCATCAAAAAATCATCCTGAACACTGGATCTGACTTTAGCCTCAAGGCCTGCATGATAGGCTGCTGCATTGATGCCATTTATTTTTAAAATTTTAGCTATTTCCTCTGTCGTTTTTCGAGCTTGTACATAGATGATCCCTGATTGTCCATTGGTAGATTTGATGAATTGGACAATTCCTTTTAATGCTATTTCTTTATTTGGTTTTGGTCTGACCTCGTAAAATAAGTTGTCTCGATTAAATGAAGATACAAAGGTATTGACATTATCCATGTCAAGATTCTTAATGATGTCCGTTTGTACTTTTGGAGTTGCAGTTGCGGTTAAAGCCATGATCGGAATAGTTGAATCAATGGCTTTAATCATTTGTTTTATTTTTCTGTATTCTGGTCTAAAATCATGACCCCATTCAGAAATACAATGCGCCTCATCAACTGCGATAAATGAAATTTTGACTGACCGGAAAAATTCTTGGTTCTCTTCTTTGGTTAAGGTTTCCGGTGCGATATAAAGTAGTTTAGTCTTTTGCGCAACGATGTCTTCTTTTACCGCCCGCATTTGTGTTTTGGATAATGAAGAATTTAAAAAGTGTGCGATGCTATCTTCTTGTCCATATCCTCTAACAGAATCCACCTGATTTTTCATCAATGCGATCAAGGGAGAAATGATAATCGCTGTACCTTCCTCAATAAGAGCAGGTAATTGATAACATAATGATTTACCTCCACCTGTTGGCATCAGCACAAATGTGTCTTGCTTATTGAGTATGCTCTTTATAATTTTTTCTTGATTTTCCTTAAAGGAATCAAAACCAAAATACTTTTGCAATTCTTGTTGCAAATCCAATTTTGTATCAATCATTGAACTGAAATATTAATATTTAAGCACAGTACTTGTTAATTAAAATTTAGCACGTGTTAATTATGTATAGCAGAAATTGTTTCTATGCATTTGTAATTTACGATATCTTAACTTAAGATACCATTATTGAGACGACAAAATTAGCTAAAAGCCACTCATTGTCATTGGATAAATAATTTCTAACAATTAGAGCAATTCACAGATGAATTGTTAAAATCACTCTGTATAAACCTGTTCATATTTTGGTAAAAAACTATTCACGTTTGCTTGCGAAAAATCACCTTTCCAAGAATCAGGAATTAAATCCGGATCTAATAGAGAACCTTTGGGTATGTAAGGGAAAATTTCATCATAACGCTGATTGGTATTCATAATAATGCGCTTATGTACGTGCGTGCGGTTTATTTTATCAGGATTATCCAGACCAGCGGCTGCTAGCAACTCAATAAAACTTTCAATTGTTTCCCGATGAAAGTTGGCGACCCGTACCTTTTTGTCATTTACATCAAGTCCTTTTACCAATGATGGTTCTTGAGTTGCAACACCCACGGGGCAAGAGTTTTTATTGCATTCCAATGCTTGGATACAACCAAGCGCCATCATCATTGCTCTTGCGCTATAACATGCATCAGCTCCAAGAGCAATTGCTCGAAAAATGTGAAAGCCTGTTACAACCTTACCCGATGCAATAATCGATATATCCTTTTTTAAATCAAATCCGATCAAGCAGTCATATACAAAAGCTAGTCCTTCCTTATAAGGCATACCTACTGAATTGGAAAATTCAAGAGGTGCAGCTCCAGTGCCGCCTTCTCCTCCATCAACAGCAATGAAGTCTGGTTTAATACCAGTTTGTACCATCGCTTTGCAGATGGCTATGAATTCGCTTTTATGACCAACACACAATTTAAAACCAATCGGTTTGCCACCTGATAAATCTCTTAGTTGTTTGATGAAATTCAACAGGCTGATTGGACTATTAAATGCTTTATGATAAGGCGGAGACAAAACATCTTCACCCATTTTAATGCTTCTAATTTTTGCGATTTCCTTTGTGACTTTTTTTGCTGGTAGAATGCCTCCATGTCCGGGTTTTGCACCCTGCGACAACTTCAACTCAATCATTTTGACATTGTCTTCGGCAGTTCGTTGCTTGTATAAATCTGCATCAAATCCTCCATCTGGAGCTCTACATCCAAAATAACCAGTACCGATTTGATAGATCAGATCTCCTTGGAATTTGTCATGATATGGAGCGATGCCACCTTCACCAGTATTGTGTGCAAATCCACCAATTGCCGCTCCGCCATTTAATGCCATTACAGCATTTTTACTCAGAGACCCAAAGCTCATTGCGGAGACATTGTACAGACTACAGGAGTATGGTTGAAGACAGTCAGGTCCACCAATTTGTACTCTCGGATTGCTTTCTATATCATGATGATCCAAAGCAGCAATACTGTGATTCATCCATTCGTATCCTTCTGAATATACATCAAGTTGGGTACCAAATGGAGTAGTGTCCTTAACATTTTTGGCACGTTGATAAACGATGTTTCTAAAGATTCTGGAAAATGGTCTGCCATCAGTATCTGGTTCGATGAAGTATTGATACAATTTTGGTCTCAACCACTCAGCCCAATATCTGCCATGACCTAAAATTGGAAAGTTTCTGGTGATGCTATGACTTGGCTGAAAACTATCATACAAGGCCCAGATTAACAAGGGGACCACCAAGATTAGAGCCCACCAAAATCCACTAGAAACAAACCAAGCTAAAGCAGCAAAAGCAATTAATAATCCAAAGAGTGAAAGAAGTACAAATGATCTCATTTACGTTGAATATTTCACTAAAATAGTTCTTGAGAAGCAATTCTCGTACAAAGATCATTGGAAAGCTTTGTCAACAATTGTTTACACAGGCACAAATAATCCCGAAACCGTCAATTTTAGAAGAGAAAATTCTGGTGTAATTTTTGATACATTACATTTTATAATAATATATAATGGACTGGAAAACAGCCATAAATGCGTTTAAATCTTATTTGCTCCTGGAGAGAGCTTTGTCATCGAATTCCATAGAATCTTATCTGAGAGATGTACATAAACTAAGTGCATTCTGCCTTGGCTCATTGCAAGTGACCAATATAGTGAGTGTGTCAACAGAGCAATTGCAAGAATTTATCAAACACTCCAATACTATCGGTTTGTCTGATCGAAGCCAGGCAAGACTCGTTTCTGGCTTGAGGTCTTTCTTTAAATTTCTATTGCTAGAAAATGTCATTGTCGATGATCCTACAGAATTATTGGACTCACCAAAATTGAGTAAAAAAATACCTGACTTTCTTACCCTTGAAGAAATTAATTTGATTTTGGGAGCGATCGATCTTAGCCATCCACAAGGTCAGCGCAATCGTGCAATTTTAGAAACACTATATTCATGCGGACTGCGGGTATCAGAATTATTAGAATTGAAGCTCTCAGATTATTTTCCAGAACTTGGATATCTGCGTGTAGTTGGAAAAGGCAACAAAGAAAGAATCGTCCCAATTGGGTCAGAAGCCATTAAATACAATCAAATTTATCTGACATCTATACGCAATCACCAAAACATTCAGGAAGGTTATCAAGATCACGTTTTTTTGAATAGAAGAGGTAAAAAGTTGACAAGAGTGATGGTATTTCACATAGTAAAACGCGCAGTTGCAGATGCTGGGATTGATAAAGTTGTCAGTCCACATACATTCAGACACTCGTTTGCTACACACATGGTAGAAGGAGGAGCTGACTTAAAATCAATACAGGATATGTTGGGTCATAAATCCATAACAACTACAGAAATTTATACACATTTGGATACACAATATTTAAAGGATACTATCTTGCTGTACCATCCCAGACACTCTGGCGTTTATTAATTGATGATGAAGGTTTTAGCGGATCTATATCTTTTGGCATTATTGGCCATTTTGGCGTGGTCATGTGCACAGCCTTTAAACCCTGAGGGTGGTCCACGAGATGAGGTTCCTCCAGTTTTTGATGAGCAGGAATCCACAAAAAATAATCAAGTATTTTTCGATAAACAAGACATCAAACTTGTGTTTGATGAATTCATTAACATTAAAAATCCGAATACGAATGTGTTGATTTCCCCACCGTTGGATATAAATCCGAAAATTTACACAAGGGGGAAAGAAGTCCGTATAGAATTTGATGAGACAGTTGAACTAAAAGAAGATGCCACTTATGTGATTAATTTTGGTGATGCTATCCGAGATTTCACAGAAAACAATCCAGTAGAAAATTACAGTTTTATCTTCTCCACAGGTGCATATATTGATTCTTTGACCATTAACGGTAATGTTATAGATGCATATACAGGTGAACCAGTAAAGGAATCACTTGTCATGTTATATGATGATTATCGGGATTCAATAGTGTATACGGACCGTCCATTTTACTTTACCAAAACACTTGAGGATGGCACTTTTGAAATCAAAAACATTCGTTCCGATTCCTTTAAACTTTTCGTCCTGACTGATGGCAACGCCAACTATAAGTACGACCTGGATGATGAAATGATTGGTTTCCTTGATAAACCAATTATAGTCTCTGATAGCACAAATGCCAATTCCTACACCATAGACTTGTTTTTGCCTTTTCAAGAATTTGCACTCCAAGAATATACCGCAGATACCTATGGCAAAGTCACTTTACTTTTCAATGATGACGCAAGCAATGTCCAACTGTCAAGCTCACTGCAGATGGTCGATGACTTCATTGAGCTTAGTGGTGATAGTTTGATTTATTGGTATCAGACCGAAAGAGATTCATCATTTAAATTATTTTTTGAAAGAGAAGCATTTCGAGATTCCATTACGATTCGTAAGCGATCAAGAGTTGACTTCCTCGAAGAATTTACCTTTGGAACAGGTTCTGCTTCATCCAAAGCCACAAAACAAAGGAGAAGTAGACAAAGTAGAAATGCAGCAAGAGCTAAGGTGTCAACGCTTCTACCGGAGTCAAAGCCATCATTTCTATTCAATGCACCTATAAGCTTCGTAGATTCAACTGCATGTCAACTCATTGTGGATTCTGTTTCGACTATCTCGGTGAATTGCATTATAGATAGTATTAACAGACGAAAGTTGATTGTTGACCAATCCTTTGCGATTGATTCAAGTTTTGAGATGCGATTGGATAGTAGTAAGATTGTCTCGATCTATGAACAATCCAATGAAGAGTCAACGTATAGATTTAATGTCGCTACTCCGGAAGAATTTGGCACATTACAGATTCAGATTGAGGAAGAATTATTTTCGGATAGTCTACAGTATCTTTTTGAATTGTTGAGAGGACAAAATGTATATAGAAATTCTATCTTGAAGAGCATAGAAGACACATCTTTCGTTTTTACACTAGTTCCACCTGGCAGTTATTCGATACGATTAACTGAGGACAGAAACACCAATGGAAAGTGGGATCCGGGTTCTTACAAAGAAAAACGATTTTCTGAAAGAGTGGCAACGCAGCCTCTGGAAAATATTAGAGAAGGGTGGGAAACTGAAGTTTCGATATCAACTGATATCTTTACAGCAAAAACGGTACTCACCGATATAGAGAATGATAGCATCAGATGAAACTTTGGACAAAAGATTTAGTAAAAATTTATGGCAACAGAGAAGTTGTTAAGTCTATCTCACTTGAGGTCAATCAAGGCGAAATAGTTGGTTTACTTGGCCCAAATGGTGCTGGTAAAACAACAACATTTTATATGACTGTTGGATTTGTACAACCCAATAGCGGATCAGTATATCTTGATGATGAAGAGATTACTTCGCTAGCTATGTATAAAAGAGCAAGAAAAGGAATTGGCTATCTACCCCAAGAGGCATCTGTATTTAGGAAGTTAAGTGTGGCAGACAATATCTCCGCAGTCCTTGAAATGACCTCTCTTAGCAAAGAGGAACAGAGGGACTCATTGGAAACGCTAATCGATGAATTTGGGCTTGAAAAAGTACGCAACAATATGGGTGATTCTTTGTCTGGTGGTGAACGACGAAGAACAGAAATAGCAAGAGCACTTGCAACCAATCCTAATTTTATATTATTGGATGAACCATTTGCAGGTATAGATCCAATTGCTGTCGAAGACATACAAGGAATAGTAAGCAAATTAAGAGAGAAAAATATTGGCATTCTGATTACAGATCACAATGTACAAGAGACATTATCCATAACAGACCGTGCTTACTTGATGTTTGAAGGCAACATACTTAAGCAAGGTACGGCACAAGAATTGGCAGATGACGAGGTAGTTCGACGGGTATATTTAGGCAAGAATTTTTCATTGAGAGAGTGACCTATGGGCATTAGATTAAACATTTTCCTGTTGTTGTTTACCTCACTACTGTTACTGAATTCCTGTTTTGAAGAACCAGAGGTTAAACTGTTGCAAAGTGACAAAGAACTTGTTGACTCCTTGTTTAGTAGCTCTGTAGATAGCTTGCAAATAGAAATTGATTCATTATGTAAAGAAAGAAGAGAACTCATTTACTCTGCATTAGTAGATTCATTTATGCAAGAGCGACTTTCTGAAATTGAGGATTTCATAAAATGACCACAACCAGTAAACGATGCGTACGATTATTTTAGCTTTATTATTTCTTTCGCTGGTTGGTCTCCTTTTTTACGGTTTGTTCAATCAACCAATAAATAAAGATACAAGGGAGATTAGGTTGCAGATGAGAGCAGACAAGTTGTTGGAAAGACAGACGTTTTTCATAGAAAGAAACATCAAACGTTGCACAGAAGATATATACGAAGAAGCAGAAATCTATGTCGATTCAATTATAGCGTCTCCTACAATTAATCCAGTCAATGATATGGATAGTTTGATCAGACCATATCGGCCCAATGCTCGCTATTCAGAAAAAAATGCGCTCGAAAAAATTGAGTTAGAACCTCTGTTTGAAACCGTAGACAGTTTGACAATTGTAGACAATTAGAATTCCAATAATATAAAATCTCAAAGGTGCATTAAGATTCACTTGAGTCAGTATATTCTAATCGTAAGAGTGGTATATAATCATACACTATTTGCTTCCGATTTATATTATTTAAAGCATGTACTCGGAAGTAAAGACTTGCACAGAGAGAAATCAGTATAATTTTAGCAAAACATTAAGTATGATATTCTTCCATTCGGCATCAAATTTTAGCAAATTTGTCTTTTTTTTTAAGCAACGAAACCCAAGTTAATGCACGCATCAGTAGATATTGAAGCACTCAATCAACAAATCTATCAGGATAGTACATTTCTAGAAGATTTAGACGTCGAGACCTCCCGAGTTATTGTAGGGCAAAAATACATGCTTCAACGATTGCTTATTGGTCTACTTGCCGACGGCCATGTATTGTTGGAAGGTTTACCAGGACTAGCAAAAACACTTGCAATAAAGACTCTTTCTGCATCCGTTGGTGGGTCATTCAGCAGGATTCAATTTACACCTGATCTTTTGCCAGCAGATATCATTGGTACGATGATCTTTAATCTGAGTAAAAATGAATTTACCGTAAGGAAAGGCCCTGTATTCGCCAACTTTGTTTTGGCGGATGAAATCAACCGGGCTCCAGCAAAAGTACAAAGTGCCTTACTGGAGAGCATGCAGGAGAGACAGGTTACCATTGGAAAAGAAACATTCAAACTTGACGAGCCATTTCTTGTTTTAGCTACACAAAATCCCATTGAACAAGAAGGCACATACCCTCTACCAGAAGCCCAGACTGACAGATTTATGCTCAAGGTGAAAATTGATTATCCAACTAAGGAGGAAGAACGAGACATCATCCGTAAAAGCATTTCTGGTGAAACAGGTCAATCCATTAATGCAGTTGTCAGCACAGATCAAATTCTGAAGGCTAGAAAATTGGTGCGACAAATTTATATGGACGAAAAAATCGAACAGTATATTCTTGACATTGTCTTCGCAACAAGATTTCCTAAGGACTACAACTTAGATAAATTGACACCATTGATCTCCTATGGAGGATCTCCAAGGGCAAGTATTAATCTTGCATTAGCAGCCAAGGCATACGCATTTATCAATAGAAGAGGATATGTCATTCCGGAAGATGTGCGAAATATTTGTAAAGATGTTTTGCGACACAGGATTGGCATCAGTTATGAAGCTGAAGCAGAAAATATTTCTCAAGAAGACATTATCGTCGAAATTTTAAACAGCATTGAAGTACCATAATTAAATGGACACTAGCGACATCATCAAACGAGTCCGGCAAATTGAAATAAAAACAAAAGGACTTAGTAAGCATATTTTTTCAGGTGAGTATCAAAGTGCTTTCAAGGGTCGTGGTATGTCATTCAGTGAGGTCCGCGATTACCATTATGGAGATGATGTTCGTAACATTGATTGGAATGTTACTGCTCGTACAGGCAGCTCTCATGTCAAAGTATTTGAAGAAGAACGAGAATTGACAGTGATGTTTTTGATTGACATCAGTCCATCTTCTTTCTTTGGTACAGTCAATAGATTTAAAAGCGAAATAAATACAGAGATTTGTGCAACACTCGCATTCTCTGCAATAACAAACAATGATAAGGTTGGCGCTATTTTATTTTCTGATCATATTGAAAAGTACCTTCCTCCACAAAAAGGAAAGTCGCATATTCTTCGAATCATTAGAGAATTGATATACCACAGGCCAGAAGGTGTCAAGACAAATCTGGAAGATGCACTCATCTATTTGAATAATGTCATAAAGAAACGTGCTACTTGTTTCATTCTTTCCGATTTCCTTGCGGAGAATTACGAATCTGCTCTGTCTATTGCGGCAAAACGACATGACATTATCGGTCTTCATGTCTATGATGAAAAAGAAGAAGCCTTACCCAATGTTGGCTTGGTAAGAGTAAAAGATGCTGAGACCGGAAAAGAAAAAATCATTGACACCTCTTCCAGAAAATTACGAGATCAGTACAACCAATGGTTTGTCAAACATCAACACTATTTTAAGGAATCCTTCATCAAAACTGGCTCAGATACTCTGAGTATAAAAACAGATGATGATTATGTAAAAGCATTACTTCAATTTTTTAAACGTAGAGGGAAGTGATGCGTCAGACATGGATATGGATTTGTAGCCTGATGTTTATTCAAGGGATAACCGGACAACTTACAGTGTCTGGTTCATTTGAAAAAGATACCATATTGATTGGTGATCCAATACAGTATACCCTTAGTATAAAGACAACTCCTCAAATTAATATTGTATCGATTACTGATAATGCATTAGACTCTATTATATCTGGAGTCCAAACCCAAATGCTGGCACAAGCTGATACGACGCAAATACCCGATCCAGTTGTTTCTGATTACGACATTACATCACTGGGCAAGTGGGCAGATGATGATGGTAATGGTTTGTTTGATCAAAGTGGATTGTCATTTGATACCACAATTGTTGGCAGTGAACAATTACTGGAAAATACATTTGAGCTTGTCTTTTGGGATCCCGGACCTCAGGGATTGAGACACCCCGAACTAAATTTTAACTTCGGGGACTCAACATATCAATATCCTTATTCTGGAGTAAGTCAAGTCTTTGTCGCCCCGCCATTTGACTTAGTAGAATTAGAAAGTGATTCAATTACTGTAGCTGGATTAAAACCCATTATTAAAGAAGGGAAAAATCTGTCTGACTATTATCACTTGTTTGTGATTGCTGCAGCATTGTTGGGTATGTTATTGATTTGGTTTTTATGGACCAAAACTAGAAACAGAAAAACTGAAGTTGTTGCAGAGGTAGAAGAAGTAAAACCAGCTCACATCATTGCACTTGATAAATTGAATGGATTAAAAGAAGAGGAACTTTGGCAAAAAGGTCAAATTAAAGAGTACCAATCAAAGTTAACCTTTGCGATCAGAGAGTATTTGGAAAACAGATATGACATTCAGGCATTGGAGTCTACAACAGATGAAATTTCACGGGAGTTGAAAAAACATGATTTTGCAGGACAAGATGAAATGGCATTGAAAGAAATTCTTCAGGTTGCAGATTTAGTGAAATTTGCAAAAGCCACTCCTGATGTTTCTGTTCACGAACGATTCCTTGATAAAGCTGTCGACTTTGTGAATAAAACAAAACGACTGAAAGCTGTAGATGATGAATTGGATTCTGGTAATGATGATACAATACAAAGTGATGAGCTTTTAGAAAACGAAAATGTAGATAATATATAATGACAATTGCAAACCAAGTATTGACGTCGATATTCGATAAACGATAATGAACGCCATTTTTCCAAATATAGAATTTGTACATCCCGCCTTTCTGGTGCTGCTGTTGCTTATACCAATTATTGCATTGTGGCAACGTTGGAAGAAACGCGAAACGGAAGCAAGTTTTACACTTCCAAGCTTAGAGGCAATCGAAGACATCAGTACAATAAGAAGCAAAATGGTCCCTTTGTTGCCTTGGTTGCGGGCCTTTGCCTGTGCAGCATTTATTATTGCCCTTGCACGACCACAACTTGCATTGAAAGAAGAAGAAGTCAAGGCAGAAGGTATTGATATCATGCTGATCATGGATTTATCCAGTAGTATGCTCGCACAGGATTTCAAGCCAGATCGACTACAAGTGTCCAAAAGAGTAGCAAAAGAGTTTGTTGACAAAAGACCCTATGATAGACTTGGCTTGGTTGTATTTGCAGGAGAAAGTTTTACCCAATGTCCTTTAACAACGGATCACCGTGTGGTCAAAGATTTCCTGGATAATTTGCAATGTGGTTTGTTGGACGATGGAACTGCAATTGGGATGGGACTTGCCTCTGCAGTAAACCGCTTAAAGGATAGTAAATCAGAAAGTAAAGTCGTTATCTTATTGACGGATGGCGTGAATAACGCTGGATACATTAAGCCAGGGACTGCAGCTGAGATTGCAAAAGAATACAACATCAAAGTTTACACAATAGGAGTGGGTAGTATTGGCAAAGCTTTATCACCTATCAGTAGAAGAAGTGACGGCAAATATGTCTTCGGCATGGCTAGAGTAGAAATTGATGAGGAGCTCTTACGGAATATTGCCACTAATACAGGCGGTAATTATTATCGAGCGACGAATGAAGAAAATTTGCAAGCCATTTATGCTCAGATTGACGAACTAGAAAAAACAGAAATTGATGTAACTGTATACAAACGATATAGTGAGGAATATCGCAAAGTCCTGATTTGGGGATTTGGATTTTTATTAATAGAAATAGTATTAAGACTAACTGCATTACGCACACTGTCTTAATCTTCAAATAGTTAGATGTTTAGATTCGAAAATAGTGAATACTTATATTTATTGGTCCTATTGCCAATACTATTACTCTTGTATTTCATTTTTCGAAATTGGCTGCAAAAAGAAGCATTAAGACTGAGTGATGATGATTTATTTAAGCGATTATCACCTCATTTTTCATGGGGAAAGAAGCATCTTAAGTTTGGTCTATTATTATTTTCCGTTGCTTTTCTGTGTATTGCATGGGCTAATCCACAATGGGGAAATAAAAAAGAAAAGGTCAGGGCCCAAAGTACAGATGTATTTATCGCACTGGATATATCTCAAAGCATGATGGCAGAAGATATCTCTCCAAATCGATTGGAGCGTGCCAAACGTTTGACACAAAATATCGTCCGCAGTCTGAAAGGAAATAGAATTGGACTGATTTATTTTGCTGGTAGTGCATATCTGCAAATGCCGTTGAGTAATGATTATTCAGCAGCAGAAATATTTCTACAGTCAGCTAATACCAATCAAGCTGGTACGCAAGGAACAGCTATTGTAGAAGCCATCGATCTGGCATTACGTGCATTTGAAAATGATAAACAATACCAACGTTCTTTGGTTATCGTTACAGATGGTGAATCTCATGATGGACTTGCTATTGCAAAAGCTGCAGAAGCATTGGAAAAAGGGTTGGTTGTGTTCACAGTAGGTATCGGAACAGAGGAGGGAGGTTTTATTCCATTCTTAGACAGAGGCAGAGAGAGCTATAAAAGAGATAAAGATGGCACGCCAGTCAAGAGTAGTTTGAATATTGAGCTTCTTAAGGACCTTGCGGCGAATGGAGGCGGTGAATATTATCTTGTGCAAGAAGGCAACCAAATCATTACAGATTTGAAAACAGAAATTGATCGATTGGAGAAACAAGAAGTAGAGCAAAGATCGTTTTCAGAGTATGCAAGTTATTTTCAATACTTTTTAGCGATTGCATTGTTGCTATTATTAATTGAATATTTGATTTCGAATCGAGCAAGTCTGTCAAAGGGGAAATCTATTTTTGAGATTTAGTTGGCATTAAGCACCAGAAGTGCGATTATATCAATAGCGCCGTAGGTGCAACATATATAAAAATCACGCTAAATGAAATTTGTTCAATTCACAATTTTATGAAACGCATGACAATACCAAAATATATTTTATCAATGCTCTATGTAGCCGCGTGTCTTGTCACTAATGCACAATCAGCTCATGATTTTCTCCGAGATGGTGATGCATTTTATGATCAAGGTGATTACGCCATTGCCGAAGAAAAATACAAGAAAGCATCTGAAGATAAACGAACGGTAAAAAGTGAATTTAATCTTGGCAATTCTTTATATCAATTGAATAGATACGAAGAAGCTGCTACTCAATTTGAACGATCTACCATCATTGCTTCTTCTGACACCCAGAAAGCAGATGCCCATTACAATATGGCAAACACTTTATTGCAAGAGCAAAACCTTGAAGGAGCAATAGAACAATATAAGAATGCTATCAAATTGAATCCTGAAGATATGGATGCAAGACGCAATTTGTATCTCGCAAAATTAATGCAGAAGCAGCAGCAGGAGCAAGAACAGCAGCAACAGCAGGAACAACAACAGCAACAGGATCAAAACCAACAAAGCGAAAGCCAGGATCAGCAGCAACAAGAACAACAAGAGAATCAGGATAGCCAACAAGAGCAACAGCAGCAGGAGTCAGATGCATCAGAAATAGACAAGGAAAATGAAGAGGCAACAGAAGAACAGGCGCAGCAATTAAATAAAGAAGATGCGGCCAATCTTCTACAAATCATTGAAAACGAAGAAAAGAAGGTGCAGGAAAAACTTCGAAAAGTTTCTGGAAGTAAAAAGAAACCTGAAAAAGATTGGTAATTTGTAAATTGTAATCATGAAGCAATTCATATGTATATGTATCGGAATGTTAGCCTGGACGTTTAGTCATAGCCAGCAACAAAGCTTCACTATAGAAGTCAGTACAGACTCTGTATTGATTGGTAATTATATAGAAGTGAAGTACGTGCTTGTCAATCTTGACGGTGAATTTGAAGCGCCATCTTTTGAGGGTGTTCAGATTGTTGGAGGTCCCAATCATTCCAGCAGCATGTCATCTATCAATGGTGATGTTCGGAAGCAAAGTGCATACAGTTATTACATTGAACCCTTGGAGGAAGGCGAATTTTATATTGATCCTGCATTTGTCCAAACAGAAGAACGAAACTGGGAGTCAGACCCGATCAAGATTACAGTTCTGCCCAATCCTGATGGTATTATAGAACGACCTTCGATGTCACAGCATTTTCAATTTGAATTTGGGGATATGTTTGGGGACAATCCATTTTTTCGAGATCGAAAAGAGCAGCAACCAACTAAAAAGAAAGCAAAAGCTAAGGTTAGAAAGATTTAATGAAACGATTTTTTATTCAGCTTATCTGTTGGACCATTTTCGTCTCTCCAGTTGTTGCACAACAAGCAAGATTTTCTGCAACTTCTAATGCAAAGCAAGTAATTCAAGGTGGCTATTTTGATGTGACGTTCACATTAGAAAATGGCGAAGGAGCTCAATTCAATCCTCCAAGTTTTAAACATTTTGAAATCGTTGGCGGCCCAAGTCAAAGTACCCAGATGTCGATTGTCAACGGTAGGATGTCTCGTAAAATGAGTTTTACATACAGCTTAGTAGCGCCTAAGATTGGAAATTTATCGATAGGTACAGCTTCTATACAAGCCAATGGCAAAAGACTGAGCACAAAGCCCTTAGAGATAGAGGTGGTAAAGGGAAAACCAAAATCAACTGGTGCTAATACAGACAACACTAGAGAAATATTTGTCCAATTAGAGCTATCAGATTCTACTGTATATATAGGACAGCAAATCACAGCAAGATTTATGTTGTACACAACGAAGGATGTCAGCTCAGTTGACTTTCTGACAGAACCAGACTATGCAGGATTTTATGCAAAGCGAGTTCGTAACCTAAGTGGAAGAGCAGAGCGAGTCATCATTGATGGTGTACAGTACACTAGGAAATCATTGCGAACAATGGCAATATTCCCTCAACAAACGGGAAAATTTACCATCGAACCAGTGCACCTTAAATTAGGCTTGCCTACACAAGATGGACGAAGAAGCAGTTTTTTCTTTTCCAGAACAAAGCCGTTTCAAACAAACACAGAGCTGGTAACTATTGATGTAGAAAGTACCCCAGCAAATGCCCCAAATTCTTTTTCGGGCGCCATAGGGAAATACACCATGACTGCAAGTGTTGATAAAACAAGTTTGACTACTGATGCTGCATTGACAATGACGATGCACGTAAGGGGTATTGGTGATGGTAAGTTTGTTCAGGCTCCACAACAAATAAATGCCGCATTTGATATTTATGATCCTAATGTATTGAGAGATGAATCAATAGAGCAAGGAGATGAAATCCGCGTAGATAAAGTATTCGAATATTTAATGGTTCCGAAAGAGCCAGGTAGACATATGGTCCGCCCAGAATTTAGTTATTATGATGTTGACAGCAACGCCTATATCACCCTGCGAGCTAAAACTTATCGCATCAATGTAGCGAAGGGTAGTGGAAGCAATAAAGCAGAATTGATTGATAAAGACAATCTCGCTGAATTGAAGGAATATGTATTTACTGATTCATCATTGTCAAAAGAATCTTCACGCTTTTTTGGATCGCCTATACATCTTACACTACTTGGATTACCAATATTGTCAGTACTGGGGTTGGTGTTCTTCAAAAGAAGGGAATTAGCAGAAGCAGCCATTGATCCCAAACTGAAGCGACAATCAGCAGCGAGAAAAATTGCATTGTCCAGACTGGAGGCAGCTAATAGTGAAAAGGAAAAAGGCAATCATAAAGAATTCTTTGCCGAAATCAATAAGAGTGTGTATGGTTTCATTGCTGATAAGTATGTGATTCAACATGCAAATTTGGATAAAGCCTATATTTCTGGCCTATTAACCACTAAGGCTAATCGCCCAGATCAGGTGCCTGTTTTTGAAGAAATTATTGATGCTTGTCAAATGGCAATGTATGCTGGTGCAAGCACGGATCAGGTAGACTTGATTTACCAAAAATCTGTCGACTTGATCAGCTCATTGGAAGAAGGATAAATTTATCGCTCCCTATCACCAATAGTTGCAACAAGAGATTACCTTTGCATTTCAAAATTGAAAAATCATGAAGCGTTCGCGGATAAAAGAAATTCTGAATTCTGAGTCATTTGGTCAAGACACTACCGTGTGTGGATGGGTGCGTACATTTAGAAATAATCAATTTATTGCGCTCAATGATGGCACTACAGTCAAACCACTTCAAATCGTTGTGGATAGAGATAACACTTCCGAAGATATACTGAAGAGAATAACAACTGGTGCTGCGATCAAGGTGAAAGGAAAAGTAGTGGAAAGCCAGGGTGGTGGACAAAAGCTTGAAATTCACGCCGAAGAACTTGAAATATTAGGAGACAGTGATCCAGAAAAGTATCCACTACAACCCAAGAGACACAGCCTTGAATTTTTAAGGCAAATACATCACCTCAGATTTCGTACCAATACATTTGGTGCAGTATTCAGAATACGAAACTCTATAGCATTTGCAATTCATCAATTTTTTAATGAGCGTGGGTTTTTATATATGCATTCTCCGATTATTACCGGGTCTGATGCAGAAGGTGCTGGAGAGATGTTTCAGATCACAACTCTTGATTTAAAACAAGTGCCAAAGACAGAGGAAGGAGAGGTTGACTACAGCAAGGATTTCTTTGGTAAGATGACTAACATCACTGTCTCAGGACAACTAGAAGCTGAGCTTGGGGCCTTGGCATTTGGAGATGTCTATACATTTGGTCCTACCTTTAGAGCAGAGAATTCTAACACTTCCAGACACCTTGCAGAGTTCTGGATGATCGAACCAGAGATGGCCTTTTCGGACATCCATGACAATATGGATAATGCCGAAGCAATGCTCAAATACGTCATCCAATATTGCTTAGATAATCACGCTGACGACCTTGAGTTTTTGGAGAAGCGTTTAGAAAATGAAGAAAAGCAGAAGCCACAAAACGAACGGTCACCGATGCCACTAAGAGAGAAACTTCAGTTTGTAGTAGAGAACGACTTTGAACGGTTGACATATACAGAAGCCATTGACATCTTATTGAGGTCTAAACCAAATAAGAAAAAGAAATTTCAGTTCGTCATTGAAGGATTTGGTGCTGATTTGCAGTCTGAGCATGAACGGTATTTGGTAGAGAA
>CAYNMW010000094.1:0-17668 GCA_964398295.1 uncultured Saprospiraceae bacterium
AATAGCTGGCGTCCAGATTGTTATCGGGCCAACTCTTCTCATATAGTAGGACCTCCTCGAGGTCCTAGCTTTTTATACGTAAAGTAACTTTGTAGAAACTGGACGTTCATAGGTTTAACTAAAAACTGAAACCACTAAGACTGTAGGTTTTCAATTTTTAAATTTCATAGGATCATATATATACGTTCGTCTGATTTTCCTATTTGGTGGATCAGTTTCCCATCGACCATATTCGATCAATAATTCTTTTGCTTCTATGATGCATCTACCTCTAATTATAACATCATTTTCTTCATCAAATCCTAATACTTGGACATCATCTAATGTGCCATCTTTTAGAATTTGAAATTTGAATTTAAGCAGTTCTTCTTTGCAAAACTCTGATAGAGGGTTTGCTTTTAAATATTGTTCGAAAGCATCCATTCCTCCTTTCGGAAATGATTTGCGAGAATGATCACTTGATGTGTTACTAGTCTCTTGAAAATTAGTTTTGGCAGATTGTATTCTCCTTTGCGTACCATCAGCATTCTCCGCTGATTCATCACTTACTCCATGGTTATCTGCTATAGTTGAAGCTCCCGTTCGTAGTACTCCTTCTGATACATTGGCTCTATTTGGCATAGTAGTTTTAGGTTCAGATTCCTGGTTTACTTCTTCTGGTACATTGGTATCTGTCATCACAACAGTTACTGCTTTTGAATTGTATGCTTCACTTTCTTCCTTCGTTTCCTGTATATTTCGATCCTCATTGACCGCAATTGCGATACTAGTTTTAGGCGATGGAGATTGTGTGGGAATATCATCTGCATGAGTTGGCGATTCCGCACTTTTTCTTTTAGTTTTTACCACCTGAGATTTTGGTGGACTTAAGCTCACTTGATCAAAAGCGATTTGATCTGTACTTAGTAAAGCATTAGCTTCATTTTTTGGCATTGCAGATGATTCATAACTTTCTGCAGTCTCGATATTCAAACCGGCAGCTTGGTCCAAATCTGAAATATCTTTTTCTTCTGCGGTGTTCATTGCAATGATTTCCGGTTCAGCATTTCCTTGAATGTATTGTTTGAAACCAAAGACAACGCCTGCAAGAATTAAGAAAGAAGCTGCCATTGATATGAATGTAAATATCTGTGGTCTTGCAGACTTAGCCTCCGACTTAACTTCTCGATATTGGTTTTGACCAAAGGTTGCGTATCCTTCCAATGCTTCGAATAGAAATGGATCATCGAGTGCTTCTCTTTCTAATAAATGTCTATTTGTTGGCGTGATAGATCCATCAATAAACTGTTTCAATAATTCTCGTTTTTTAGCTTCTGTCATGAGTCTTCAATACAAATTTTTAAATTTCTTCTTCCATTTTGAATGAGTGATCGTACTCGATTCCAACTCATAGATAGACTAGTTGAGATTTCTTTATAGGATTGCTTTTCGATGTAAAATCTAGTAATACAAGTTTGTTGACTATCAATTAATTTCTCCAAACAATTCTCCAATTTATCTAGCAAGTGCTCCTTCATGCTTTCTTCAAAGGGATGAAAAACATCTTGTGAATGAGTGTGCAGAGCGAGCTTACTTTCCCAGTCCTTATGTTTTTTATCCTTCCTAATTTTACTGAGACAATGGTTTTTTGATAGAATATACAGCCAGGATTTAAAATGTTCTACTTGGTGCGTTTTTAGTTTATTTACGAGTATCTCATAAATTTCCATGACTGCATCTTCGCTATCTGCAGCGTTTTTCAAATAGTTCATACACAGACCTTTTACCAATTCCATGTAGTTACCATAAAGACTCGCTACATGCGATTGATCTCCATTTGCTTGATAGGCACTGATCAATTCTTGGTCTGTCATCGTATCATATTGTTCAGAAAAATGAATCACTGTATCGGCTTTTGTATTGAGATGCAGCTTACCATCAAATTACACACAAAATTTTAATTCTTTTTATGTAATTCATCTGTCTTATGCATCTCAGAATAAAATTATACTATGAAAATTCTACTTATTGCTTTTTTATTATCAGTTGGGATAAGCCTTAATGTTGACACTCAGCAGATGCAACTTAATAACCAAATCACCATTAAAGGAAAGGTAACGGATAACCAGAATTATCCTTTGATTGGAGTTAACATCCAAGTTGTTAAAACGACTATTGGAACCATTACCGATGTGAATGGGGAATTTGAGTTGAGTATATCGAATGAATTACCTATCGATCTAAAAATTAGCTATGTAGGCTATATCGAGCAGACAATTGAAATTACGGAGAACAAGGAACCCGTTATCATAATGATGCAGCCTGGAGGAGAAATACTTGAGGAAATTGTTGTTTCAGGTATGAAATCAAAAGGGAAGCAATTTTTCAATAAAATTTTTACAAAAAAACGATCAAGCACTTCTGGGCAAACACAAACGCTTAGTTGTTTTCCAAATGTTCCGAACAATACAGAACAGTATGAGCAGCTTACAGAAAACACATTCAAATCATCAGCAGAACATCCATTATCCACCTTTTCATTAGATGTTGACAGAGCTGCCTATAGCAACGTTAGACGATTTCTAAACAATGGCGTACGACCTCCAAGTGATGCAGTTAGGATTGAAGAAATGATTAATTATTTCAGTTATGACTATTCAGAACCTGCAGAGGCAGAACCTTTAGCAATTCACAATACTTTAACAGATTGTCCCTGGAATGCTGAACATCAAGTATTACATATTGGCATGCAAGCAAGGAAAATTAATGAAGAAAAATTACCTCCTTCGAACCTTGTTTTTTTAATTGATGTGTCTGGTTCTATGAATGCGGCAAACAAATTACCATTGGTGCGATCGTCATTCTTGATGTTATTGGAAAAACTAAGGCCAGTGGATAGAGTTGCGATTGTAACCTATGCCGGAAATGCTGGCGTAGTATTGGAATCTACTCCCGCTTCAGAAAAAGCCAAAATAATTCAGGCAATTACGACATTACGCCCAGGTGGATCTACTGCAGGTGCTGAAGGAATTTTGTCAGCTTATGCCTTGGCTTTAAGTCAATATATAGAAGGAGGAAACAATCGAGTAATTCTTGCGACAGATGGAGATTTTAATGTTGGTGTCAATTCAGCAAACGGCCTAGAGACATTAATTGAAAAAAAACGAAAGTCAGGCATTTACCTAACTGTACTTGGTTATGGAATGGGCAATTACAAAGACGAACAAATGCAAAGACTGGCAAACAAAGGAAATGGCAATCATGCCTATATCGATAACATTCAAGAAGCACAAAAGGTATTGCTAACAGAATTTGCTGGTACTATGCATACTATTGCAAAAGATGTCAAATTACAAATTGAATTTAACCCAACTAATGTTGCAGCGTACAGACTAGTCGGTTATGAAAACAGAATGCTAGAAAAAGAAGACTTCAATAATGATCAGAAAGACGCAGGTGAAATTGGCTATGGTCACCAAATGACTGCAATATATGAGATTGTTCCTGCAGGTAATAAAGTCGATTATATTGGACAGGTAGATGAATTGAAGTATCAAAACCAAAGCACTACGAAATCGCAAACTAAAAGCACACTTAAAGATGAATTGGCAACTGTCAAATTCAGATATAAGAACCCTGAAGAAGACAAGAGTCAATTGAAATCTATCGTCGTGTCAATGGAGGCTAGGCCTATGTCAGGACTTCCAAGTGATGTTCAATTTTCAATTGCTGTCGCGGAATTTGGACAGTTATTGCGCGAGTCTGATTACAATAAAAATGGGAACTACAAACAGGTGATTGATCTTGCAAAAACGGCGAAAGGTAATGACGAAGATGGTTATCGATCGGAGTTCATCCGATTGGCTCAAGTAGCAGCTCGACTACACGAAGATTTCGCAAGTCATGAATGATTGAAATTTAAAAAGAGCTAGCTTAATGATAAGCTAGCTCTTTAAAATGTATTTTCATAAGCCGGATTCTGTACACTGATATCTTACGATAAATCGTAAGGTCGTCAGTGCTCTATCATTTATCTGGCACTTATTTCACAATAAGTATCTAGCTGTCTACCCCTTAGGAATCATTACGATCCCGATAAAATCGGGATGTTATGAGGACGGCCGAGCAGGCCTTAACCCTAATATACGTGACATTGCAACCCATGAGGTTTATCCACTACTGATGTTGCCATCAATAGGCGTGAGCTCTTACCTCACGGTTTCACCCTTATCCGCCATCCGGCGGACGGTTTAGTTTCTGTGACACTTTCTGTATCCGCCAGCTGGCGGACCCCATCCGTTAGATGGCATGGTGCTCTACGTTGTCCGGACTTTCCTCTCCAAACATTTTTGGAGCGATAGAGTCAAATACGGTGCAAACATAAGGTGAATGGATGAAATGTTGGTGATATAACAAAAGGAAAGGAAAGGATTATACATATTAATAATTACTTTAATGTATAAAGTGTTAACTTTGAATGGTTAACAAGTTTTCTATATCAATGAGAGGCTTTCTAATTTCAATTGGGTTTTACAGTTTATTGGCTGCCATTGCAATCCTTGTAACCAGTTTACAACAGCCTTTGCATCAGTTTGTAAACATTGAGACTGTATTTACTACTCAATTTCAAGGCATTGGGATTTTCACTTTATTGGTTGTATCGTTTATCGTTTCCTTTTTCTTCCAACTATACACCTATAGAAAGTTAATCGAAATTCAAGCTGTATTCAACAAACGATGCCTTCTTGCTTTTGGGACAATCTTTTTATTTGCTCCAATCATGTATGGTCTACAGTTACCAATTGTGCCTAGTTTTATTGCCCTTGCTTCCTATACCCTATTCATAGATTTGTTCCTTGACACTAAAAGATTAAGTATTACCTGGTGTATATGGTGGATCATCATTTTCAGTGCTTTCCTTTCATTACTTGTCTTCCACAACATAAACAAACAAGAAGACAAACGGATAACAAATGCACTTGTCAATACCTATACCGAGTTGGACCCCACACAAACATCACTTGTCAAGGAATTAAAGCTGCAGGTCAATGAAATGAATCTTGATCAAATCAGTACGATACCAGAACCAGCAAAAATAGCATCCTACGATATTGAAGCTTACTATCAAGACTTAACTTCAAACTTTAAACAACAACTAGGCTATGACTTTAGTCACTTTTATTGTTTTGATTCTAATGGCAATTCTCTGATAGAGGATTCTGATTATCTACTAGAAGAGATCAGTTACATCATAGACAGATCAAAAGTTGTTGACAACAATATTCTATTTGACCCTTTCAGTCAAACAATTAGCTATTCATTTCAATTGAATAATCCAAATCATTCTGGCAGCCCTTTCCAATTGTATTTAGCATTTTCAAAAGAAAAGGAACGGCAAGCTTTTAGCGATTTTCAATTGTATAAAGGCAATGAATTTCATGGAAATCTCAGAACAAACTATCCAAAAAAATATTCGTTTCAAACCAACAGTGATGCTTATGTCAGTAATGGGAAAAAATTCATAAGCCATACATTCGACAATGGCTTTAATGCATTATCCATTAAAAACGTTATTGATTTAATCAAGCCAATTTCACTTTTTTCTTACTTGTTCGTACTTACCATTGGGATCGTCTCCTTATTGCTCTTAGCTAACAAGTTTTTTCGTTTTTTACCTAAAGAAATCAACACTGGCTTGTTCTTTCATTCGTTACAAAACAAACTTCAGATCACTGTAATCTTACTGATCGTCATATCATTCATAGTCATTGGATTCGTGACTATTTATTTCTTTAACAACATGTCTTCAAACTATGCTTACAACATGTTGGAAAGAAAATTGGATATGACAATGCGTTTATTCAAAGAAAGCGACTACGATTTCAACACCTTTCAAAACACAATAAATGATCTCCATCATTCCGAAGACATTCATATTTATGTACTTAATAATGACGGTGATCCACTTGCTTCCAATATAAGCGCTCCTCTATTTGCCAGCAATGAGTTTATGCAGGATTCAAGTTTAATGCTGAGACAATTTTCGGAAAACGGAATTACGACCTACGGATTAACCAGCAAACTATCATTTAATGATGGTGCCAATATGTTTGTCAAAATCGTGTCCAACAATCCTTCTGAACGGATTAGTTATGTCAATGACTTCATGGGTACATTGATCAATATATATGTCTTCTTGTTCATAATTGCTGGTGCAATTGCCATTTTCATCTCTAAACCAATAACAGATCCTATTGCCATTATTGGTGAGCGAATGCGGCAACTCAAATTGGGAAGAAAAAATGAACCTTTAATCTACAATAAGAATGATGAATTGGGCGCACTGGTAAATGAGTACAATCAGATGATTGACAAACTAGAAAACAGTACAAAACTCATTGCACAGACAGAACGAGATCTGGCTTGGAGAGAAATGGCGAAACAAGTTGCTCATGAAATAAAAAATCCATTGACACCAATGAAATTGAGCATTCAGTATCTGCAAAAAGCAATCATTACTGCTGATGCTGATCCTCATGTACTTGTAGATAGAATCTCTCAAACACTGATCGAACAAATCGAGAATCTTACTCAGATTGCAAATGAATTTTCCAATTTTGGTACACTTCCTAAAGGATCAAATGAACGTGTCAGTCTCAATGAAGTCGTAGAGGCCATCCATGACTTATTTCGAAAAAGAGATGATATGGATGTCTATCTCGAAGAACCGATCGACGATATATTTGTTTTTGCAGATAAACACCACTTAATTAGAATTCTGAACAACCTAGTTAAGAATGCGATGCAAGCAATTCCTGAAACACGAAGAGGAAGTATTCATTTGAAACTCTATAAATCTGGTCAACAGGCCATCATTAAGGTTTCAGATAATGGGACAGGTATCCCCATGTATATGCGCGAGAAAGTGTTTACTCCGAACTTCACGACGAAAAGTTCTGGAACTGGATTGGGGCTTGCTATATCTGCAAATATGATTGATACATTTAATGGCAAAATCTACTTCGAAACAGAGGAAAATGTCGGCACAGATTTCTACATTGAAATTCCGTTGATGAGAATTGAAGAGTCTTCCAATAAGGCAGTAAAAAAGGAAGAAAATAGAGTATATTTGGATTGAACAAACCAAAAAAGGGTTTATCATAATGTCTTCATTTCTTTTGTACTTCCTCATTACAGCAGCATCAGTATTGGCGATGGAGTTTGTCGCTTGGTTTGCACATAAATATTTGATGCACGGACTGTTATGGAATTGGCATGAAGATCACCACAAGCCTCATGAAAAAGATGGTTTCTTTGAAAAAAATGATCGCTTTTTTTTAGTCTTCGCGGTACCTAGTTTTTTATGTTATCTGTTTGGTGGATTGTATGAGCAATATTTCCCTTTACTCTTTGTAGGAATTGGAATATCAATATATGGTTTAATCTATTTCTTAATCCATGATGTGTACATACATCAACGATTCAAGTGGTTCCGTCAACTGGACTCCAAATATTCTAAGGCGATTTTAAGAGCCCATGGAGCACATCATTCTAAACAAAGTAAGGAGGACTGCGAATCATTCGGTTTACTTATCGTCAACCGAAAATATTTCATGAAAAGGTCTCAAATACGAACAAAGTAATCCTAAGTTAAAAACTACACATTTTGCTTGATTTTCACCGACTATCAGGCAACCATTAAGCATTTTAAAACGTATTAAATCAAATACAATAAACCAATGAAATACATTTTATATCTCACGCTATTTAGTTGCAGTTTTTTCTATTCTTGCTCTAGTGATTCTGAAATGGAAAGTCCCTCTACACCAAACGCTCCAGAGGTTGTAGAAGAAGAGGAAGATTTACTTCCCGAAGCTCCAGCTTTTAGTTTGGAAGCATTGGATGGCAGCACCTTATCCTTAGATCAATTTGAAGATAGAGTTCTAGTCATTTTCTTTTTTGGTCATAATTGTCCACCGTGTATTACTGCTGGACCAACCTTAGAAGAAGAATTAAACAACGTTTTTAGCAGCAATTCTGATTTTTCAATGATTGGCATAGATGTGTGGGATGGTAACACTGCTCAAGTTGAAAATTTCCAATCCAGAACATCAACAACATATCCATTAGGTCTTAGAGGGAGTGATGTTGGTAGTGCATTTGATTCTGCGAGAGACAGATTAGTAGTTATTAACCGGGAAGGCAGAATTGCATTTTCTGGAAATCAAATTGCCATAAACGATTTGGAAGAGGTGACTGATTTATTAAATACTTTATTTTAATTAAGTACTACAATTAATTCAATGTACAGACATACCATCTTTGTATTTTTCCTTGCTTGTATTTGTTGTGTAATGAATGCACAGGTCATCGACGATTTCGCACTTGAATCAACTGATAATGAGCTGATGAGTTTGGAGGAAATAAAAGGTTCGAGATTAACCATCATTGATTTTTGGGCGACATGGTGTAAGCCATGTACGAAAGCTATGCCTAAACTTGATGACATATATGAGAAGTATAAGGATCAAGGTTTATCTATAGTCGGTATCAGTTGTGATGGTCCAAGAAGTATCTCAAAAGTAGCAAGTGTTGCAAACTCACTTGAAATCAGTTATACAATCCTGAAAGATATCGATTGTGAGATAATGAATACATACCAATACCAAACGTTTCCTACACTTCTACTTCTAGATGAAAACAATGAAGTTGTATGGTCTCATGAGGGTTATGTCAACGGAGATGAAAAGACTATTGAAAGTGAAGTAGCTGGACGTCTTGAGTAAGCGCATTGTTTCAATATTTTACGCGTGCATAATCTGCTTTTTTGCAACAAGTTTTTGCAATGCTCAATTTAGTGGGACAAATGTTCTTGAATTTCAGTTTGGTAATTTACCCAATCAAAATGAAGATTCATTTGCATCTATTTACGATAGAGCAATACTTCAATATAGACACAAAGCATTCAGAGCCTCTGTCACAGTAGAGCAATACCATTCAGAATTTTCAGATAGAAATTTTATAGATTTATCACAAGGTGTTCTTCAATACAAGAAGAAAGCATGGGACATTAAAGTTGGCAACATCTATGAAACCATTGGTCGAGGTTTACTCCTAAGGGGATTTGAAATCAGAGGTGCAGTTATAGAAGAATTAGGCTTTCGTTCAAGAAACTATTTTCATCGGGATATGCTTGGTGCCTCTGTCCAGTATAGAACAAAAAAATGGAAGGTGCAGGCAATTCGAGCTGACGTACTAAATTTCTTCCCTCCAACATTTGATAGAGAAGATCGTAGAGTAGATTTAGTGCATGCAGTTACTGGTGAATACAAAGTTTATAAGAAACACAAATTGGGTCTAAACCTGATGAATCACCAGATTGATGGAAGTGATTCAGACAACTTCTTTGGCTTATCTGTCAAAGGTCCAGTTACTAAAAAGCTGGATTACTATGTAGAATATGCACAACAGGCTGATGATGTTGGAAGGCACGCTATTTATGTAGGTTTAAATGGTTTTATTTCGAAACTAAGCTACAGCTTGGAATTCAAAAAATATGAAAATTTTGTCATTGGATCTGGCATCAATGAACCACCTGCACTTGTACAACAATTTACTTACCGCACATTGAACAGATCAACACATGTCCCCAATCCTTCTGATGAGGATGGACTACAGCTCGAGTTATCTTATGGCTTCAAGTCTGGTGATATCCTGGCTTTTAACCATGCAATTGCAACAAACGAAATTGGCAGTCGAACATTTACATTTAGACAATATTTTCTGGAATGGTCCAGTCAATTATCTGAAAAAATACCCTATAGATTTTTTGTTGATTTTAGTGAAGATCCATTTAAAGGACAGGATAATCGATTGACACTTGGTATATATTCTGACATTAGTCTCTCTTCCAATTTTGTATTGAGTCCTGAATTGGAATGGCAGCGATTTGATCGAGAGACTAGCGAAGCTCAAAATTTCAGCTTTCAATTTGGTCTTAGTTACAAATCCAAATTTTCAATTACACTCCTTGCAGAATCCACTACAGATTTGTTTTTGATCAGGGATGATTCAAATAGAAGAAACTTTCTAGGTGCTTATCTAAGCTATAAACCAAACAACAAGAATACGATCAGATTATTTGGAGGAGAACGACAAGGTGGGCCAGCATGCAACTCAGGTGTGTGTTACGAAATTCTAGATTTCTCAGGTTTTGAATGCAGATGGTCAACACGCTTTTAGTATACAACTCGTAAACTGTATGTAGTATTTCTAAAGTCTCAATTCTATTTCAAGTAAGACTACTTTTGATAATCAACAGTATGCCTGGATTAAACATCACAGACTCAACTTCATCTTTAGTTAATACGATTACACTACTCTTTATTTTCCTTATGGGCGCATATTTTGCTGTCTGTGGCACATTTTGGTTAGCCGAATAGGTAATAAAATGATCTATGTCATCCTTACTTAATCTTTGATATAGTCTATTTCATACACCTTCATGCAGTTCTCAGAGAGAACTTTGACATACATGATTGTAATTACAGGTCTACTTGAGTACCTTTATGATCTATGCATGATATTGAACCATATCATAAATGGCGTAACCATTATATTTCATCAGAAGATAAACGATCACCTTTCTATGGAAAGGTGTATGATGAGTTTATGTTTCGCAACAAAGTGTATAACTATTTTATACATCCTCAATGGGATGAATTTGGTTCACAAACATTGTATGGTAAAATCTTGTATGTTGATTATGCTTCCAATTATGCTTGTATTGAGCTTATTGGAGAGTGGAATGATTGCATTTCTAATGACATCATGTTTCTCAAACGCGAAGTGATTGACGATCTAACGTGTCATGACATCACAAAATTTGTTGTGTTCTGTGATAACGTATTGAATTTCCACAGCTCAGATGATAGCTACTATGAAGAATGGTATGATGATGTCAAAGAAGAAGGTGGATGGATCACATTTGTAAACACCTTTGATCATGTTCTTAAAGAAATGGAATCTGTCCGGTTGCAAAATTATGTCAACATAGGAGAGATGTATAATGAAATGAATTGGAGGAAATTAAAACCTGCTGCAATACTTAGTCACCTTGAATTTTTAATGAATAATCGTATTAAACAATTAACGTACTAATGAGCACACACAAGTCAGGTTTCGTAAATATAATTGGTGAGCCCAATGTCGGCAAGTCAACTCTTATGAACGCTCTGTTAGGAGATAAAATCTCTGTCATAAACAGCAAACCACAAACAACAAGACACCGCATTATGGGTATATATAATGATGCGGAATATCAGATCATATTTTCGGATACCCCTGGTTGGATAGAAGACCCAAGTTATAAAATGCAGGAAGTAATGAATAAATTTTCAGCTTCTACATTTGAAGATGCTGATGTACTTTTATTGATCATAGATGTATTGCGAGATTCAGAAGAAGATTCTAATCTCATTCATAAATTGACCAAAACAAAAGCAAAAAAGATTCTGGTCTTGAATAAAATAGACGCAGCTACTGAAGAACAAATCATTGCAGCAACTACAGAATGGCAAGCTGTCACTAACTTTGACTACACATTCAAAATTTCTGCAAAAGAAAAAATAGGATTAGAAGAATTATTTTCTACAATTAAAAGTTTGCTTCCAGAAGGACCTGAATACTATCCTAAAGATCAAATAACAGATAAACCAGAGCGATTCTTCATTAGTGAAATCATCAGAGGAAAGATTCTTGAATTGTATCATCAAGAAATCCCTTATTCCTCTGAGGTTGCCATCGAAGAATTCAAAGAGTCAGAACTCAGAGGCGAAGATTTTGTACACATTAGAGCAAACATTTTTGTGTCACGAAAGACACAGAAAGCTATCCTGATTGGCAAGGGAGGTCAGGCCATAAAGCAATTGGGCATACATTCAAGAAAAGATATAGAAGAATGGTTGGGTAAGCGCGTTCACTTAGAATTATATGTGAGAGTTGCTGAAGACTGGAGAAACAACAATCAAAAATTAAAGCAATTCGGATACCATTAAATGGGAGAAGTAGTAGCAATCGTAGGAAGACCAAATGTAGGGAAATCAACCCTATTCAATCGCTTGATAGGCACAAGAAAAGCCATCATTGATAATATCAGTGGGGTGACACGAGATCGCATTTATGGTTTTTCAAATTGGAATGGACGTTCCTTTACTGTCATTGACACAGGTGGATTTGTAACCAGTTCAGATGATGTTTTTGAATCTGCAATCAGAGATCAAGTCCGTCTTGCGATTGAGGAAGCCGATGTCATCATTTTTATGACCGATGTGACAACAGGAATCACAGATTTGGATGCGGATGTTGCCGAGATGCTCAGAAAAGGGAAAACCCCTGTGATCCTGTCAGTTAATAAAGTAGACAACAATACGAGGTTGTTATCAGCAAATGAATTTTGGGCATTGGGTTTTGAGAATACTGTATTTGTTTCTTCTATAACGGGAAGTGGCTCTGGAGAACTATTGGATATGGTTACCGAAATCTTACCTCCTGCAAAAGAGGAAGATGAAGAATCTTCTGATATCCCTAGAATTGCCATCATCGGACAACCAAATGTTGGAAAATCTTCATTGATCAATAGTTTACTTGGTGAAGACAGAAATATTGTAACAGATATCGCAGGTACGACCAGAGATTCCATCCATTCCAACTACGACAAATATGGCATGCAGTTTACCTTAATTGACACTGCAGGTATTCGAAAGAAAAAGAAGGTCCATGAAGACCTTGAATTCTATTCTGTCATCCGTGCCGTAAAGGCAATGGAGGAAGCAGATGTATGCCTACTTTTGATAGATGCAAAAACAGGAATTGAAGGTCAGGATATGAGTATCCTCAATCTTGTCCAGCGACGAAAAAAAGGCTTGGTTATTTTGGTAAATAAATGGGATTTAATCGAAAAAGAAACCAACTCTGCTAGAGACTATGAAGCCCAAATAAAAAATAAAATTGCACCATTCACCGATGTTCCTATATTATTTATTTCGGCATTGGAAAAACAACGAATATTCAAAGCTTTAGAAATAGCAAAGGAAGTATTCATCAATAGGCAAAGAAAAATAAAAACATCTCAATTGAATGATGTCATGCTCGAAATCATAGAGCACAATCCACCTCCAAGTCAACGAGGAAGATTTATCAAAATAAAATACATCACACAATTGCCAACTTACTATCCTAGTTTTGCCTTCTTTTGCAACAGTCCAAAACTTGTACGGAAAGACTATAAATTCTTTTTAGAAAATAAGTTAAGAGAACACTTCAACTTTACTGGTGTACCGATAAGTATCTATTTTAGAGAAAAGTGATGAAATGAAAATTATTGTAACGGGAGCCAATGGCCAAGTCGGGCAAGAACTTGCAGCCATAAAGCACAATTTCAAGGATTGGGATATTTACTTTTATGACAGACCATCCCTAGACATCACAGACCCCAATGCTATCCATAAATCTTTGCAGGTGAGCGATGCAGATATTTGTATCAATTGCGCAGCATACACTGCTGTAGATAAAGCAGAAACTGAACAAGAGCTTTGTGAACGTATCAACCATACTGGACCAGAACTATTGGCAAAGGCTTGCAATGAGTTCAATATAAAATTGATTCACTTGTCAACTGATTATGTTTATCATAACGATTCAAAAGAACCGCTTACGGAATCTGATGCAACTATGCCAAAAGGTGTCTACGCAAAGACTAAATTGGGAGGAGAACAAGCAGTTAGCAGTCATGCCGATTCGTATATCATTATGAGAACATCGTGGGTATATTCTTCATTTGGGAATAACTTTGTCAAAACCATGCTGAGACTTGGAACGGAAAGAGACAACTTGGCCATTGTATCAGATCAAATCGGAACACCTACCTATGCAAGAGATATTGCAAGGGCTATTTACCAAATTTGTGCTCAAGGATGGTCTCAAAATCAAAATGGTATATACAATTTCAGTAATGATGGAAGCACGATTTGGTCAGCTTTCGCGAGAGAAATCTTTGAATTAAAGCACATTAGCTGTCAGGTAAGTGACATCAGTACAAAAGAATATGGTGCGGCAGCAGAAAGACCCTTGTGGAGCGTTTTATCTAAAGAAAAGATTAAAACTGCTTTCAATATTAAACCCAGGCATTGGAAAGAGAGTTTAAAAGAGTGTTTAGATTTATTGTAGCCTAGTGTTTTTCATCGGAATTCTGTAAATTAACGATTGTATGACTCGATTTCTTCCCTATTTTATTGTTGGATTTTTTTTATTTGCCAGTAATACATTAGTCTGGTCTACGCACAACAGAGCAGGTGAAATTACCTACGAACAAATTGACGATCAAACAATAAGAGCTACTATAACAACTTATACGAAGACAAGTAGTACTGCAGCTGACAGACCAGAAGTAGGAGTTATGTGGGGAGATGGATCTAGCGAATTTGTAGTACGATCCAATGGAAATGGGATGCCTTTGGAAAATGATATAAAGGTTAATTTTTATATAGCTGAGCACACGTATCCTGGTAGAGGAACCTATACTATATCAATGATGGATCCTAATCGAGTTGCTTCTATTTTGAATGTCAACTTTCCAAACTCCGTTAATGTTCCGTTTTATATAGAAACAACCTTTACTTTACTAAATCCTCAATTCCAAGGAGCAAATAACTCTGTGGTATTGCTTCAACCACCAATCGATTTTGCATGTGTAGGACAACCATTTGTACACAACCCGAATGCATTTGATATAGATGGAGATAGTATTGCATATGAGTTGACAATCCCTAGATTCGAAAGAGAATCAGATGTACCAGACTATCGTTTTCCAGATGACATCGAAGGTGGACCAGATAACCAAATCAATCTTGATCGGGTTACTGGTACTTTTACTTGGAATACTCCACAACGAGCAGGAGAATACAATATCGCATTTAAGGTCAATGAATTTAGGCAAGGCGTATTAATTAATTCAACAACTAGAGATATGCAAATTTTCGTCAGAAATTGTGATGACAATCCTCCTGTGATTGCAGCAATTGACGAGATATGTGTGGTAGCAGGTGAATTGGTTTCGATTCCTGTAACAGTTTCAGATGCTGACTCCCTATTTCAGTTGGTATCGCTCAGTGCATCAGGTGGACCATTTGTAGTTGAGGACTCACCAGCTACATTGAGTAGAAGCAATGAATTTCGTGTCACTTCATTTACATCAGATTTTGAGTGGCAGACAACTTGCAACCATATTTCAGACGAATTTTATCAAGTAGTATTCAGAGCAGTTGATAATGCATTTGGAGATACAACAGGTCTGGCAGATTTAAAGACTTTGCGAATCAAGGTCATCGGGCCTCCGCCAGAAAATCTGGATGGAACAGCAGTTAATGGGCAGGTAGACCTGACCTGGGAAAATCCATATGAATGTCAAGACACTGATAATGAGTTTTTTCTTGGCTTTTCCGTTTGGAGAAGACTTGGCACCATAGATGTTGATCTTGATAGTTGTAGTTCTGGATTGGAAGGCTTAGGGTATGAAGAAATCATCTTTAATACGTCCGATATTGTGGACGGCAATTATACGGCACTTGATGATGATGTCAATCCAGGGACGATTTATTGTTATCGTGTACTCGGAGAATTTGCCCAGCGCACAGCCAATGGCAACCCATTTAATTCTGTCTCCTCAATGGCTAGTAATGAAATTTGTATTCTGATAAAACAGGACTTTCCATTGTTGACTAAAGCATCAGTAGTGGAGACAAGTCAATCTCAAGGAAGTGTAGAAATAGAATGGACAAAACCTCTAGCCGAAGATTTGGACACCATTATGAACCCTGGACCATATATTTATCAACTCTTGAGATCGGACGATGGTGTTAATTTTCTGCCGCTTGCTGATGCTGTTTTCGAAGCGCCGTTTTTTGCATCACCAATAGACACTGTTTTTACTGATACAGGACTTAACACCGAGGAATTTCAATACACGTATCAAATAGAATTTTTTACAGGAGGAACCAGGAATAATCCAAGAAGCCCAGAAGATGCAAGTACTGTGTTTTTGACTACAACACCTTCAGATCGGGAAGTAAATCTTAGCTGGACCGAGCAAGTACCTTGGTTCAATCAATCATATACCGTTTTTAGAGAAATCAATGGAGTTTTTGAAACATTGGACATGGTGACTGGAAACTCTTTTACAGAATCAGGCTTAACAAACGGAGAAGAATTCTGTTATCTGATTGAAAGTATTGGACGATATGGCCTATCAACTACACCAGAGCCAATCACAAACTTTTCTCAGATTGTCTGCGCTACTCCTCTAGATAACAGAACGACATGTGAAGTTGAAACCAGCATCAACAATATCTGCACAAACCCAAATCAATCGCTCGAAGAAAATTCGGTGAATACAATTAGTTGGTCACTAGTCGATAATAGTTGTGACAACTCTGATCAAGTTGTGAGTTTCAATATCTACTTTGCTCTTAGTCCTGAATCGGAATTTGAGTTAGTAGGGACTGCTGAGGAAAATGAATTTATTCATTCACCAGATTTTGGGATAGAAGGATGTTACGCTGTAAGTGTAGTGGATAATCTTGGTAATGAAGGGCCATTTAGTGCTGTTATGTGTACGGACAATTGCCCTGCGTACAGTCTTCCAAACACTTTCACGCCTAATGCAGATGGAGCAAACGATTTGTTTGTACCAATCGAATCACAATTCATCTCAAGAGTTGACATGAAGATTTTCAACAGATGGGGGCAACAAGTTTTTGAAACAGAAGATCCAATAATCAATTGGGATGGCACAAATTTTAGTGGCTCAGATTTGGCTGAAGGTGTTTACTTTTATAGTTGCACTGTTTTCGAACAAACTTCGGAATCAATAGAAATGCAATCAACTATTTTAAATGGCACTATCCATCTGATAAAAGGTAATTAATGTTTTCAGGAATTGTTGAAACTGTAGGGACCATCAAAGAGATCAAACAAGATGGAACAAATAAAACATTCTATATAGAATCACCTATATCAAAAGAACTGTATATCGATCAAAGCATTTCCCATAATGGAGTTTGCCTAACAGTTGTCAATATTGAACACAACATCCATGCAGTTACTGCTGTTGAAGAGACCTTACTCAAATCCAATCTTGATTCATTGGCAGTTGACCAAAAAATTAATCTGGAACGATGCATTACCTTACAAACAAGGCTTGATGGTCACATGGTCCAAGGTCATGTTGATACTACAGTAACATGCATTAAAGTAGAAGAAAGAGATGGTAGTTGGAATTTTACATTTCAATATGACAACATCCATGATCATCTACTTGTAGACAAAGGTTCTGTTTGTATCAATGGTGTGAGCCTAACATTGATCAATCCAGTTGATTCTCAATTCATGGTCACCATAATTCCGTACACATATGAGCATACAACTTTTCATCAAATAAAAGCAGGAGACACTGCAAACGTTGAATTTGATATCATTGGGAAGTATGTACATCGACAATTGGCTAAGCTGGATTTGAAGTGAGAACAAAAATTTGCAAAGAGGTCAAAGACCCAATGCCATTTAGTTAAGGATAATACACTTCTAAGGCCTCAACTTTTAGTAGTACAGGCAAATGTATTCTGAGTATTATTTG